>JANJVX010000291.1 GCA_024709845.1 Burkholderiaceae bacterium
TATTGGTTGCGCGAGAAGGATTTGAACCTCCGACCTTTGGGTTATGAGCCCAACGAGCTACCAGACTGCTCCATCGCGCGGCAAGATTTAAATTATAACCTATTTTTAGGCCGCTGCGCTGGCGTTTGCAGATTCCGTAGATTCTGCAGCGCGTTCGACGAGTTCCACGAAGGCCATGGGCGCATTGTCACCCACGCGGTAACCCATCTTCAGGATGCGGGTGTAGCCACCGGGGCGAACCTTGAAACGGGGGCCCAGCTCGTTGAACAGCTTGGTCACGCTGTCACGGTCACGCAGGCGGTTGAATGCCAGACGGCGGTTGGCCACGGTGTCTTCCTTGGCCAGCGTGATCATGGGTTCAATGACGCGGCGCAGTTCTTTGGCCTTGGGCAGGGTGGTTTTGATGGCCTCATGCTCGATAAGCGAGTTCATCATGTTTTGCAGCATCGCAAGACGGTGCGAGCTAGTGCGATTCAGTTTGCGGAGGCCGTGTCCGTGGCGCATGGTGCTTTCCTTTGAATAATTAAATCAGGCAGCCGTATCAGGTACTGCCCGAGGCACTGTTCCCGAAAAAGGGAACCCAATATTGTAGCTTAACGCTTGTCAAGACCGGCTGGCGGCCAGTTTTCAAGCTTCATTCCCAGCGTGAGACCGCGGGAAGCAAGCACTTCCTTGATCTCGTTAAGCGACTTGCGACCCAGATTCGGGGTCTTGAGCAATTCGTTCTCGGTGCGCTGGATCAGGTCACCGATGTAGTAGATGTTCTCTGCCTTGAGGCAGTTGGCAGAACGAACCGTGAGTTCCAGTTCATCCACAGGCCGCAACAGGATCGGATCAAAGGTTGCGTTGGTTGCACGGCCACCGGAAGGCGACTCGAACGTCGGGATTTCACCGCCATCCAGCTGCGCGAACACCGCCAGTTGCTCAACAAGAATCTTGGCGGACGCACGCACTGCATCTTCCGCCGTGATGGCACCATTGGTCTCGATTTCGACGACCAGTTTGTCCAGGTCGGTACGTTGCTCGACACGGGCGCTTTCGACGGTATAGCTCACGCGCTTGACCGGAGAGAAGGATGCGTCCAAAACGATCCGACCGATAGACTTGGTGGTTTCATCCGCAAAACGGCGCTGATTACCGGGCACATAGCCACGGCCCTTCTCAACCTTGATCTGCATGTCCAGCTTGCCGCCCTGCGACAGGTGGGCAATGACATGATCGGGGTTGATGATCTCAACATCATGAGGCGTCTGGATATCGCGCGCCGTGACAACACCTTCGCCATCCTTGCGCAGGCTCAGTGTGACTTCATCGCGGTTGTGTAGCTTGAAGACGACACCCTTGAGGTTCAGAAGAATGTTGACCACATCTTCCTGCACACCATCAATGGAAGAGTACTCATGGAGGACCCCTGCGATCGTCACTTCCGTCGCTGCATAACCCACCATGGACGAGAGCAGGACGCGCCGGATGGCGTTGCCCAACGTGTGGCCATAACCACGCTCGAACGGCTCCAGTGCGACCTTGGCCCGGTTGTGACCAAGCTGCTCGACATTGATTGCCTTGGGTTTCAGCAGATTTGTTTGCATGCAGACTTCCTCTCAATACCCCCAGCTCGTTACACCGGTAAGGCTGGTGAAGCGCCTGTACCGCGATGCCTCGCGGTACAGGTACGATTTTCGACTGTGTGGTCCGGTGCTTAACGCGAGTACAACTCGACGATCAGCGATTCATTGATGTCGGCACCGAATTCGTCGCGGTCAGGCACCTTCTTGAACACGCCTTCTGCCTTGGCGGCATCGACTTCAACCCAGGCGGGCATCCCGACCTGCTGTGCCAGCTGCAGGGCTTCCGCAATACGGCCCTGCTTTTTGGACTTCTCACGCACGGCCACCACATCGCCGGTCTTGACCAGGTAAGACGGGATGTTGACCGAGATGCCGTTCACGGTGATAGCTTTGTGCGAAACCAGCTGGCGTGCTTCGGCGCGGGTGGAACCAAAGCCCATGCGATAGACGACATTGTCCAGGCGACATTCCAGCAGCGACAGCAGGTTGGCACCCGTGTTGCCCTTGCGACGGTCAGCGGCTTCGAAGTAGCGGCGGAACTGCTTCTCCAGAATGCCGTACATGCGCTTGACCTTCTGCTTCTCCCGCAGTTGCAGGCCGTAATCGGAGGTGCGGGCGCCAGAAGTGCGGCCATGCTGGCCGGGCTTGGAATCGAACTTCGACTTGTCGGCAATGGAGCGGCGTGCGCTCTTGAGGAACAGGTCGGTGCCTTCACGGCGGGAGAGTTTGGCCTTGGGGCCGAGGTAACGTGCCACTTGAATGTCCTTCTATGTCAACTTCCGCAAACCATTGCGGGAGCCGCCTGCGGCGTCGAAACGGGCGCAGACGGCGGTGGGCTTGAATTAATTAGATACGACGGCGCTTCTGTGGGCGGCAACCGTTGTGGGGAACCGGCGTCACATCGGAAATCGACGTGATGCGGATACCCAGAGCGCCCAAGGCGCGCACGGAAGATTCGCGGCCGGGGCCGGGGCCCTTGATTTCCACATCCAGATTCTTGATGCCTTGTTCAATTGCAGCACGACCGGCCATTTCGGAAGCCACCTGGGCTGCGAACGGTGTGGATTTGCGCGAACCCTTGAAACCTTGACCACCCGACGATGCCCAAGACAGCGCGTTGCCCTGACGGTCGGTGATGGTGATGATGGTGTTGTTGAACGACGCGTGCACGTGCGCGACGCCGTCCGACACGTTCTTGCGAACCTTCTTACGAACACGCTGTGCAGCGTTATTGGCAGGAGACTTGGCCATATTGATCTTTCAATCTCTTTATTTCTTCAGTGCTGCGGCGCCCTTGCGCGGGCCCTTGCGGGTACGGGCATTGGTGCGCGTGCGCTGACCACGCATCGGCAGACCGCGGCGATGACGGAATCCCCGATAGCAGCCGATGTCCATCAAGCGCTTGATGTTCATCGTGGTTTCTCGGCGGAGGTCACCTTCAATGGTGAACTGCTCGATCTGATCGCGAATTTTTTCGAGATCACCATCCGTCAGATCCTTGATCTTCTTGGAGTACTCGATTTCGCATGCTTCGCAGATCTTGCGTGCGCGAGTGCGACCGATGCCGTAAATGGCGGTCAGGCCAATTTCAGCATGCTTATGCGGAGGGATATTGATACCAGCGATACGTGCCATTTGCGTCCTCTAATGCTTTCCTAATCAACCCTGACGCTGCTTGTGACGCAGGTCCGTGCAGATCACGCGCACCACACCCTTGCGGCGGATGATCTTGCAGTTGCGGCAGATTTTT
>JANJVX010000040.1 GCA_024709845.1 Burkholderiaceae bacterium
CCACCATGCCCTTTGACTCCATCTCCCGCCCCCTGACCGCCATCGAAGCCCGCGTGCTAGCCACCCTGATGGAAAAAGCCCGCACCGTGCCCGACAGCTACCCGCTCTCGCTGAACGCGGTGGTGACCGGCTGCAACCAGAAAACCACGCGCGACCCCGTGATGAATCTGGGCGACGCCCAGGTGCAGGAGGCTCTCGATGCGCTCAAGCTGCTGTCGCTGGTGTTTGAAACCAGCGGAAGCCGCACTACGCGCTACGAACACAACTTCCAGCGCGGCGTGGGCGTACCCGAGCAATCGGCCGTGCTGCTGGGCCTGCTGATGCTGCGCGGCCCGCAGACGGCGGGCGAACTGCGCATCAATGCCGAGCGCTGGTACCGCTTCGCCGACATCTCCTCGGTCGAAGGCTTTCTGGATGAGCTGCAGGAACGCAGCCCCGAGAAGGGCGGCCCGCTGGTGGTGCTGCTGCCGCGCGCGCCCGGGGCACGCGAGCAGCGCTGGGCGCACCTGCTCTGCGGGCCGGTGGACACCGCCAGCCCCGCCGCGGGCGGCCAGGCCGCAAGCGCCCCGGCGCTCCAGGCGCGCGTGGAGGCACTGGAGAGCGAGGTGGCGCAGTTGCGGGCCACGGTGCAGCGCCTGTGCACGGAACTGGGGCTGGCCGCAGCCCCCGCAGAAGACGATTGACACCAGGCGCGCCGAAGGCCTGCACGCCTGCAACCGTTGTCTCCATTTGGACAGTCAAAAAACGAACGACCGTGCTACAAATACACCTTCTCTGGAGACACACCCTATGGATCTCGCATTTACCCCCGAAGAGCAAGCCTTTCGCGAAGAAGTTCGCGCATGGGTTCAAGGCAACCTGCCCAAGGAAACGGCCTACAAAGTCCACAACGCACTGCGCCTGACGCGCGACGACCTGCAGGGCTGGGCCAAGATTCTGGGCAAAAAGGGATGGCTCGGCTTTGGCTGGCCCAAGGAATTTGGCGGCCCCGGCTGGACCGCCGTGCAGAAGCACCTGTTCGAGGAAGAGTGCGCGCTGGCGGGCGCCCCGCGCATCATCCCGTTCGGCCCCGTGATGGTGGCCCCGGTGATCATGGCGTTTGGCAATGCCGAACAGCAGCAGCGCTTCCTGCCCGGCATCGCCAGTGGCGAGGTATGGTGGAGCCAGGGCTACAGCGAACCGGGCTCAGGCTCGGACCTGGCCTCGGTCAAGACGCGCGCCGAGCGCGTGGGCAACAAGTACATCGTCAACGGCCAGAAGACCTGGACCACGCTGGGCCAGTACGGCGAGTGGATCTTCTGCCTGGTGCGCACCAGCAATGAGGGCAAGCCGCAGACGGGCATCAGCTTCCTGCTGATTGATATGAAGTCGCCCGGCGTGACCGTGCGCCCGATCAAACTGCTCGACGGCGAGTGCGAAGTGAACGAAGTGTTCTTCGACAACGTCGAAGTGCCCGCCGAGAACCTGATCGGCGAAGAGAACAAGGGCTGGACCTACGCCAAGCACCTGCTCTCGCACGAGCGCACCAACATCGCCGACGTGAACCGCGCCAAGCGCGAGCTCGAACGCCTCAAGCGCATCGCCAAGGACGAGGGCCTGTGGGACGACCAGCGCTTGCGCGACCAGATCGCCCTGCTCGAAGTGGACATCGTGGCGCTGGAAATGCTGGTGCTGCGCGTGCTGTCGGCCGAGAAGAGCGGCAAGAACTCGCTCGACATCGCCGGGCTGCTCAAGATCAAGGGCAGCGAGATCCAGCAGCGCTACGCCGAGCTGATGATGCTGGTCGCCGGCCCCTTCGCCCTGCCCTTCATCGAGGAAGCCATGGAAGCGGGCTGGCAAGGCGACGCTACCGCAGGGGCGCTGGGCGGCTTTCCCGGCGGCAGCGTGGCCCACGCGCCGCTGGCCTCCACCTACTTCAACATGCGCAAGACCACCATCTATGGCGGCAGCAATGAGGTTCAACGCAACATCGTTGCGCAGACCGTGCTCGGCTAAGGAGACAAGAACATGGATTTCGATTTTTCTGACGACCAGCAGCAACTGCGCGACGCCGTGCGCAAGTGGGTGGACAAGGGCTACTCCTTCGAGCGCCGCCGCGCCATCGTCGCGGCAGGCGGTTTCGACCGCGCCGCCTACGGTGAACTGGCCGAGCTGGGCCTGACCGCCCTCACGGTGCCCGAGCAACACGACGGCATGGGCCAGGGCGCCATCGACGCCATGGTGGTGATGGAAGAACTGGGCCGTGGCATGGTGCTGGAGCCCCTGGCGCACGCCTTCATCACCAGCAGCGTGCTCTCCCGCTACGCGCCCGCCGACGTGCAGGCCGCCTGGCTGCCACGCATCGCCAGCGGCGAAGCGCTGGTGGTGCTGGCCCACCAGGAACGCAAGGCCCGCTACCGTCTGGATGTTTGCGAGGCAAAAGCGACTGCAACGCCCACCGGATATGCGCTGACAGCTACCAAAAGCATAGTGCCCGCAGGCGACCAGGCCGAAGCCTTCCTCGTGCCCGCACAGCTGGACGGCCAGATCGCGCTGTTCCTCGTAGAGCGCGCTGCCTCCGGCGTCGCCACGCGCGGCTACGGCACCCAGGACGGCAGCCGTGCCGCCGAAGTGCAGCTGGCCAACGCGCCCGCCACCCTCATCACCCGGGACGGCCTGGCCGCGCTGGAACTGGCCGTGGACACCGGCATCGCCGCCACCTGCGCCGAGGCCGTGGGCGTGATGGATCAGACCCTCGCCCTCACCGTGGACTACATGAACCAGCGCAAGCAGTTCGGCGTGGCCATCGCCAGCTTCCAGGCCCTGCGCCACCGCGTGGCCGACATGAAGATGCAGCTGGAGCTGGCCCGCTCCATGAGCTACTACGCCAGCCTCAAGCTCGGCGCCCCCGCCCCCGAACGCCGCGCCGCCCTGGCCCGCGCCAAGGTGCAGCTGGGCCAGTCGATGCGCTTCGTGGGCCAGCAGTCGGTGCAGCTGCACGGCGGCATCGGCGTGACCGACGAGTACATCGGCAGCCACTATTTCAAGAAGCTCACGCAGCTGGAGATGGCCTTCGGTGACACGCTGCACCACCTGGGCGAGGTGTCCAAGCGCATGCAGGATACGGCGGGGGTGTTTGCCTGAGACAACTGTCACCGGGAGGTCAGGCCCTCTGCCCCCCCACTTCGCATCATGAACCGCCGCGTGCCTGGCACCCGGCGGTTTTTCATTGCGCTGTCCCGGCGTGCAGCTACGCCCGAAGCCGCCTGGCGGCGCGACCACACCTCTACAGCGACAGGGGCTTGCGCGCCCTCCCCATCCGCACCAGGGCTGCATTGCGAATCCGGGATAATTGCCGGTTTTGCGGGGGATGCCGTATTGCCACTGTGTGGCGGCCACCGCTTCCGATGCCTTCTTCTTTCATTATTTCATGAGCGCTACCGCCACCGTGTCCGACCCCAACCGCAAGCTCCTCGAAGCCGCGCGCACGCTGATTGCCAAGGGCGATCTCAAGCAGGCCGCCCTCACCCTGAACAAGGCCCAGAAGCAGATGCCCAACGATGCACGGGTGTTCATGCTCGCAGGCCTGATGGCCGAGAAATCCGGGAACATCAAGGGAGCATTTGAGGCCCTGCGCCGCAGCGTTTCGCTGGCGCCTGATTGGGGCCCCGGCTTGTTGGAACTGGCCCTTTTGCTGGCACGCCAAAACCAGTTCCAGGAAGCGATCGAAACCGCAGAAAAAGTGGCGGCATTGGAGCCCTCCAACCTGCAGGTACTGGCTGGGGTGATCGACATCGCGCACCGCGCGGGACACACGGAGATGGCCATACGCCACCTGCGCCGCGGTCTGGGGCTGGTACCCAACGACCCAGCTCTGCGCAAACTGCTCGCCCGCGACCTGGGCAGCCTGGGGCAGCATTCGGAAGCAATCGCGTTGTGGGCCGAACTTGCACTCGACCATCCTGACGATATCGAGGCGCAATTGGGCCACATTCAAGCGTGCATTGCGGGGGGCCAACCCGCGTTGGCCACCACCAACGCGGACCGACTGCTGAACACGGCACCCGGCAATGCGGTCTATTCCTACTATGCCGATCTCACCCACGGCAAAACACCGCCGCACCAGCCCCCCGCCATCAGTCAAAGCCTGTTCGACGGGATGGCCGAGGTGTACGACCAGCACATGGTGCGCGGCCTGCGGTACCAGTTGCCCAAGCAGATCGCGGAAAAGATCGTCACCCTCTATCCCGACAAGAAGCTCAATGTGCTGGACCTGGGTTGTGGGACGGGCCTGCTGGGCGTCTGCCTGGGCCAACTCGACGGTTTCCTCATCGGCGTGGAGATTTCCCGCAGAATGATCGAGCAGGCGACGCGCCATGGCGTCTACGCCAGGTTCCACACCGTCGACCTGCTCGACGCCCTGCGGGAAACTCCCGATGCGACCTACGAGGTCATCACGGCGCTGGATACTTTCACCTATGTCGGCGACCTGACCCAAGCCGTCCCCAACGCCTACCGCATCCTGGTACCCGGTGGTCACCTGATGTTCTCCGGCGAGATCGCCAGCGAAGACGGCCCCGATCTGGTGCTCCAGGCGAACAATTGCTACGCCCACAAGCGCAGCCATATCGAAAAGCTGTGCAAGAACGCCGGCTTTGACGTGGTGGAAGTGCAAGACACCGTGCTGCGGTTCGAAAACAATGCCCCGATCAATGGCTTCGTGGTAATTGCCCACAAGCCCGCTTGAACCTGCCCTTCGGCGAAAAAGCCCGCGCTCCTATGGAACGCGGGCTTTTGAATTGATGGCCGCCCTCGTCAAGCCAGCAACCGCGACGACTTGGGCACATGCGCCATCAGGAACTCCATCTGGTCGGCCAGGATGCGGCGGTTGCGCAGGATGAAGTCTTCCCACAGGCTGGGCACATAGGGGGTATAGAGTAGGGGCATGTGGGCCTGTTCGGGCGTGCGCGGGCCCTTGCGGTGGTTGCAGGGGCGGCAGGCGGTCACCACGTTCATCCAGTGGTCCTGGCCCTTTTTCGCGAATGGCACGATGTGCTCGCGCGTGAGGTTTTCTTCGTGAAAGCGGACACCACAGTAGGCGCAGACGTTGCGGTCGCGGGCGAACAGCTTGGCATTGGTCAGGCCGGGCTTGAGGTCGAAAGGGTTGATGGCCGGAACACCCTTGGTGCCGATGATGCTGTTGACCGCGATCACCGACTGCCTCCCTGTCAGCGCATTGTGGCCGCCATGAAAGACGGCGATTTCGCCACCGGACTCCCAGCGCACCTCGCCCGCGGCGTAGTGGATCACCGCCTGTTCCAGCGAGATCCACGACTGGGGCAAGCCCTGGGCAGAGAGCTTCAAGACCTTCACGACACGCCTCCTCGAACAACAAAGCCAGCAAGGAACGGATGCAGATACCTGATGCCGGGCCTGCCCACGGTGCGGGCAGGAGCGGCTGCGTCACAATATACGCTTATTTCAAGACAAATCGGTGTCCTGCGCTTGGTGGCCTTGCGCAAGGTGCTATTAAAAAGATAACGCTCCATGAAGATCTTTCGCGGTTTTCGGCATCCTGGAATTGCCCCGGCCTGCGCCGTGACGATCGGCAATTTCGACGGCGTGCACCGGGGCCACCAGGCCATGCTGGCGCTGCTGGGTGGCGAGGCGGCCCAGCGCGGCGTGCCCAGCTGCGCGCTCACCTTCGAGCCGCACCCGCGCGACTACTTCGCTGGCGCGCTGAACAAGCCCGAACTGGCCCCGGCCCGCATCGGCACGCTGCGCGACAAGCTCTCGGAACTGGCGCGCTACGGCGTGCAGCAGGCCGTGGTGCTGCCCTTTGATGCCCGGCTGGCCTCGCATTCGCCGCAGGAGTTCATCGACGAAGTGCTGGTGCACGGCCTGGGCGCCCGCTACGTGCTGGTGGGCGACGATTTCCGCTTCGGCAAGCAGCGCGCGGGCGACTATCAAATGCTCGACGCCGCCGGTCAGGCCCAGGGCTTCGACGTGGCGCGCATGATGAGCTACGAGGTGCACGGCCTGCGCGTCTCCAGCTCCGAGGTGCGCGCGGCCCTGGGCGCGGGCCGCATGCAGGACGCGGCGCAGCTGCTCGGCCGCCCCTACGCCATCTCGGGCCATGTGGTGCACGGGCGCAAGCTCGGGCGCCACCTGGGCGCCAGCACCGGGCAGGCGGGCGACGGTTTCCGCACCCTGAACCTGCGCTTCGCGCACTGGAAGCCCGCCGCCAGCGGCATCTTCGCCGTGCAAGTGCACGGCCTGTCGGAACACCCCCTGCCCGGCGTGGCCAACCTCGGTATCCGCCCCTCCCTGGACCCGAACGACGTCAACGGCGGGCGGGTGTTGCTCGAAACCCATTGCCTGGAGTGGCCAGAGCACCTGGGCGCCGAGGGGGCCTACGGTAAAATCATCCGCGTGGAACTGCTGCACAAACTGCACGACGAACTCCGGTACGACAGCCTCGATGCCCTCACCCAAGGCATCGCGAAGGACTGTGCCGACGCGCGCGCCTGGTTTGCCGCCCACGCCGAAACCCGCCGCCAGACCACGCGCGACCGAATTTGACGGGGGCAGCCTTCGCCCCTCCCTGCTCGCTTGTAGCCTCGGGCACAGTGCCTGAGCGTCCCCATTTTTGAAGGTTTCCCCATGTCTGAATCGACGCCCAAGAACGCCCCGGCGAGCGCCTACCGCGCCACGCTGAACATGCCCGACACCCCCTTCCCCATGCGCGGCGACCTGCCCAAGCGCGAGCCCGGCTGGGTCAAGGAATGGGACGAAAAAGGCATCTACAAGAAGCTGCGCGACGCGCGCTGCGGTGCCCCCAAGTTCATCCTGCACGACGGCCCGCCCTACGCCAACGGCCAGATCCACATCGGCCACGCGGTGAACAAGATCCTCAAGGACATGATCACCAAGGCGCGCCAGCTCGAAGGCTTTGACGCGCTCTACGTGCCCGGCTGGGACTGCCACGGCCTGCCGATCGAGAACGCCATTGAAAAGCTGCACGGCCGCAACCTGCCGCGCGACGAGATGCAGGCCAAGGGCCGGGCCTTCGCCACCGAGCAGATCGCCCAGCAGATGGAGGATTTCAAGCGCCTGGGCGTGCTCGGCGAATGGGACAACCCCTACAAGACCATGAACTACGCCAGCGAGGCGGGCGAGCTGCGCGCCTTGAAGCGTGTGATGGAGCGCGGCTACGTGTACCGCGGCCTCAAGCCCGTGTACTGGTGCTTTGACTGCGGATCCTCGCTGGCCGAGTTCGAGATCGAATACCAGGACAAGAAGAGCCAGACGCTGGACGTGGCCTTCAAGGCCCACGACCCGGCCCAGCTCGCGGCCGCCTTCGGCCTGGCGCGGCTGGAGAAGGACGCCTTCGCCGTCATCTGGACCACCACCGCCTGGACCATCCCCGCCAACCAGGCGCTCAACCTCAACCCCGAGCTGCCCTACGCGCTGGTGGACACCGAGCGCGGCCTGTTCGTCATGGCCGCCACGCTGGTCGATGACTGCATGGTGCGCTGGGGCCTGACGGGCCAGATCCTGGCCGTGGCCCAGGGCGAGAAGCTCGCGGGCATCGAGTTCGAGCACCCGCT
>JANJVX010000069.1 GCA_024709845.1 Burkholderiaceae bacterium
ATCGTTGGAGTTGCGCGCCCCCACGGTCAGGCCTCGCACCTGCGTATTCATCCGCTCGGAGATGGCCAGACCGGCGGCATCGTCCTTGGCGCTATTGACACGCAGGCCTGAAGACAGGCGTTGCATGGAGGTTTGCAGGGAATTGGCGGACATGCCCAGGTTCCGCTGTGCATTCAACGAGGCGATGTTGGTGTTGATGGTAGAGGCCATTGGGAAGCTCCTTGGGACTAAAGATCCGGCTTGTCCGCCGGAGGTAACGCCAGCTCCAAGGCTGACTTTGGTTGTGAGACCGTGGCCTGATTCTGCGGAACTGGCCAAAACGCATAGCCCGGAAAAGTGTTGGAAAACCTGCCCAATTCGCGGTTAACCACGATGCGGTGTGAAGTCAGGGCGGGCTTCGTTCGATGAAAAAATTTGTTACGGAAGCCCTCAAGTTTTTCGATGGCGGCCCGAAAACAACTCAACGGATTCAAACGGGTCTGTTGACCGGCCAGCAACGGGAAGTTTCGCGTTACTGCCCCCCGGTCTTGGCTGCCAGACTGGTGCTGGCGTTGTGATCGGCGGTTTGCCGGACTTTAGTTACCAAGGAGCTTTCAAATGGCCTCTACCATCAACACCAACATTGCCTCGTTGACTGCACAGCGGAACCTGGGCATGTCCGCCAATTCCCTGCAAACCTCCATGCAGCGCCTGTCTTCAGGCCTGCGTGTCAATAGCGCCAAGGACGATGCCGCCGGTCTGGCCATCTCCGAGCGGATGAATACGCAGGTGCGAGGCCTGACCGTGGGGGCGCGCAACTCCAACGATGGCATCTCGCTGGCGCAAACGGCCGAGGGATCGCTCGGCAAGGTCGGCGATATGCTGCAGCGCATGCGCGAACTGGCTGTGCAGGCCGGCAATGCCACCAACAGCAAGGCTGATCGTGATGCTTTGCAGGCCGAAGTGAAGCAACTGACCGATGAAATCGACCGTGTGGCCAAACAGACCAGCTTCAACGGTACGAAGATCCTGGACGGTACTTTCTCGGGTGCCGTGTTCCAGGTGGGTGCCAATTCCGGCGACAACATCACGGTCGGTGCATTGACGGATACCACCGCAAAGGGGTTGGCGGATGTCGTTTTTGCTTACGACAAAGTCACGGACATTGATGCATCAAGCGTTACCGACCTGGCCGCAATCACCGATGGCTCGGCACTGCAGATTGACGATGGCGTCACGACCTGGGATCTGGGAACGATCAAGGAGGCCAAATCCGGCACGGAGCGCATGGGTCAGCTGATCGAAGCCATCAACCGCAAATCGGCCGACACGGGTGTGACGGCGTTCCTGAGCAAGCAGGACAACGGCAACTACACCATCGACCTGATGTCGGCCAAGCTGGACAGCAATGGCGATGCAGCAACACTGACCCTGAGCGGGTTCACGGCAGATAACTTTGGCCACGCTGCTGCTGCTGTGGGCGCCGCAGGCGCGCAGCTGAGTTCCACGGATACGACGACCGATTCGCTGGGCATTGACACGCTTTCCGTAGACACGCAGGCCAACGCCTGGGTGGCGCTGAAGAAGATCGATAGCGCGATTGACCAGGTCAACTCGGCACGCGCCGACCTCGGGGCACTGCAGAGCCGCTTTGAGAACTCGGTAGGCAATATCGAGATTCAGGTGGAGAATCTGTCTGCATCACGGGGCCGTATCGTGGACGCTGACTTTGCGAAGGAAACGGCGAACCTCTCGCGAACCCAGATCCTTCAGCAGGCGGGCACGGCGATGGTGGCGCAGGCCAATCAGCTGCCGCAAGGTGTGCTGTCCCTCCTGCGCTAAGCAGAGGGTAAGGGGGTCAGGACACTTCCTGGCCTTGCAAAGCGGCGACGGGGCACATCCCCTCGCCGCTTTTCCGGCTTTTGAACGAGGCCGACTTTGCAAGAATCACGCAGTGTTTTTTGCAAAGTCCATCTGTTGGGCTTATTCGGGAGAGCGACATGGCCATTTCATCAGCAGGCATTGGAAGCGGACTGGATGTCAACAGCATCGTCACGCAGTTGGTGGCGCTCGAAAAGCGTCCGCTGACTCAGCTCCAGACCAAGGCCGCCACCATCCAGACGAAGTTGTCGGCCTATTCGCAAGTGAAGTCGCTCCTGTCGACGTTTTCGGATGCTGCGGCAAAGCTGACGCGCGATGGCTCCTGGAATGGCATGACGGTCACTTCGTCCAATAGTGCCGCAGTGTCGGCCACGGTGTCCGGCATTGCCAGTGCCACTGCGTTTGGCGTTAGCGTGCAGCAGATGGCGCGCGCGCAGTCGGTGGCTTCGGCACCTGTGGTCAAGGACGCACCGGTAGGCGCGGGCACACTCACCATTCAGCTCGGCACCTGGCTGCACACCACCCCGCCAGCCACCTTCACGCCTGGCACGGATTCGCCACTGGAAGTGACGGTGGGCGCCGACGATTCGCTGACCACCATCGCGGCAAAGATCAACGACACCAATGGCGGTGTGACCGCCACGGTGCTGCGTGATGCCACGGGCGAGCGCCTGTTGGTGCGCTCCAAGGAAACGGGGGAGGCCTCTGGCTTTCGTATTCAGGTGTCGGAGGATGTGGATGAACCCGGGCTTTCAGCCTTGGCGTTCGATCCGGAGAATGCGCCAGGTGCGGGCATGGCCGCGAATGCGGTGCAGTATGCGCAGAACACGTTGGCCAAGATCAATGGCATTGACGTTGTTTCGGTGAATACAACCTTTGCCGATGCCATTCCGGGGCTCAAGCTCACTGTCTCGCAAGTCACCACCGACGAGGTGAGCATGACCGTGGGGGCGGACACGGCGGCCATGAAGAAGAACATCCAGGATTTTGTGAACGCCTACAACGCGATCAATGATTTGCTGAGTTCTTCCACCAAATACGACGCCGAGACCAAAACGGCTGGTGCGCTGCAGGGCGACAACACGGCCGTGGGCCTGCAGGGGGCGCTGCGCATGCTGACCATGGGTACGGCGGGCGGCACAGGGGCGTTTCAGCGGCTGGCGGATGCGGGTATCAGCATGGAGCGCGGCGGAAAGCTGGTGGTAAACAATGGCAAGCTCGATGCCGCCTTGAAAGACCCCGTGGCTCTCAAGGCGCTGTTTGCCACACCGGCGGAGGGTTCTGGCGGTGGTGGCATTGCGGTGCAGTTCAGGAACTTCACTTCGCCATTGCTTTCGCTGGATGGTCTGATGAACAACAAGGCCGATGCGCTCAATGAAGCGGTCAAGCGCAATACATCGGAGCAAGACAAGGTGAACAGCCGCGCCGCCGTTGTGGAGAAGCGCTTGCGAGCGCAGTACACCGCGCTGGACGCCAAGATGGGCTCGCTTTCGGCGCTCAACAGCTATATCTCGGCACAGGTCAGCCAGTGGAACAAAAGCAATAGCTGATCTGTTTGCGAGGCTTGTTGAGTGTGCCCATAAAGCTATCAAAGGCATAGCTGATTGATAACGAAATGAATGCCGTGATTGCCTTCCAGAAGTACTCTACGAATTGCTTGAGTTTTCCCATCAACTGCCGATATTGACTACAAGTAGCACATGAAGGAGCAGTCGATGTACACCCCAGTCAGTTCCCGCGCAGCCTCGGCGTACCGGCAGGTTGGCGTTCAGTCCGGTATCGATGGCGCTTCGCCCCACATGCTGATCAAGATGCTGTTTGATGGCTTGGTGCAGTCGCTGAACGCGGCGCGTGGTGCCATGCAGCGTGGAGAGGTTGAAGAAAAAGGACGCCACCTGGGAAAAGCGGTGCGCATTCTGGAGGAGGGGCTCAAAGGAGGGCTCAATCCCACGCAGGGCGGCGAGCTGGTCACCAATCTGCGCGCTTTGTATGACTATTGCATCAAGTGTCTGACGCTGGCCAACTTGCGCAATGACATCCGTTTGGTGGAAGAGGTGGTTGAGCTGATTGTGCCCGTCGCGCAAAGCTGGGAGCAGATTGGTGCGGGCACCAACACTGCCCCGCAAGGAAAAGGGGCTTGAGAATGTCCAATATGCTGATTGACTACTACAAGGCCATCGAAGACAGCAGCCGCAAGATGCTGGAAGCTGCATTGGCCAAGGACTGGGATGGCGTGGTGCGTTACGAGGGGGCTTGTGCGGTGCTGATTGAAGAGTTGCGTTACAAGTCCCAAGAACATGAGTTGCTGCCAGAGCATCGCAAAGAAAAATCGGTGATCATGCAGCGCATCTTGCGCAATGATGCGCAGATCCGCTGTCTGGCAGAGCCCTGGCTGGCACAGTTCGAGCACATGTTTGAAGGCCAGCCGCAAATGATGCACTGAGAGGGTGTGCAGAGTTTTGTGTAAACGGACAATTCCACGCGGGTGCAAGCCCGCATGTCCGCAAACACCATGGCACCCAAGAAACACGACGTCCCCGAAGAACTACTGGCCGGCTTGCTGGCCAACTACAAGAAACCCGCAGACCTCATTGGTGAGAACGGCCTGCTCAAGCAGCTGACCCGGCTGCTCGTGGAGAAGGCGCTGGACGCCGAACTGACCGAACACCTGGGCCACGAACGCAACGAGGCGGTTTCCAACCCCGGTGGCAACACCCGCAACGGCAAGAGCAGAAAGACCCTCAAGGGCGATTTCGGCGAATTGCCTATCGAGGTGCCCCGCGACCGCCACGGCAGCTTCGAACCTCAGCTCATCCCCAAGCACCAGACCCGCTGGGCGGGCTTTGACGACAAAATCATCTCGCTGTACGCCCGTGGCATGACGGTGCGCGAGATTCAAAGCCATCTCCAAGAGATGTATGGCACCGAGGTCTCGCCCAGCCTGATTTCCTCTGTGACCGATGCTGTCAGCGACGAGGTCAAAGCCTGGCAGGCACGGCCGCTGGAAGCCATCTATCCCATCGTTTACCTGGACTGCATCCATGTGAAGGTGCGCGAGGGCGCGGTACGGGTCAAGGCGGTGTACCTGGCCATCGGAATCACCATGCAAGGCAATAAGGAGGTGCTGGGCCTGTGGCTGGCGCAGACCGAAGGCGCCAAGTTCTGGCTGCAGGTCGTCACGGAGCTGCGCAACCGGGGTGTGCAAGACATCTTCATCGCCTGTGTCGATGGGCTCAAGGGCTTTCCTGAGGCCATCGAGGCCGTGTTCCCCAAGGCGGTAGTGCAGCTGTGCATCGTGCACATGGTGCGCCACAGCTTGAACTACGTCTCGTGGAAACGCCGCAAGGAAGTGGCTGCTGACCTGCGCCACATCTACCAAGCCTCCACCGCCGAAGAGGCCGAGCTGCGCCTGGGTGAGTTCGAAGCCAAGTGGGATGATGAGTACCTGCCCATCGGTCAGTCCTGGCGGCGCAACTGGAGCCGGCTGACCCCGTTCTTTGACTACCCACCGGAAATCCGCAAGGTCATTTACACCACCAATGCCATCGAGTCGGTGAACATGGGCCTGCGCAAGCTGACGAAGAACCGGGGTTCGTTCCCAAGTGACGAGGCGCTGACCAAGCTGTTCTTCCTGGCCCTGCGCAACATCAGCCAGAAATGGACGATGCCCAGCAGGGATTGGAAGGCTGCGCTAACCCGATTTACCATTCAATTCGGAGACCGAATCTCCATCAATTGAAGTCCGACCCGTTTACACAAAAATTCGGACACGCCCCCG
>JANJVX010000080.1 GCA_024709845.1 Burkholderiaceae bacterium
TACAGCAGGTGCAGGATGGCGTGCTCGATGCCGCCGATGTACTGGTCCATCGGCATCCAGTAGTCGGCGCCGCCGGCCACCATCTTCTCAGCGTTCTTCGGATCGCAGTAACGCATGAAGTACCACGAGCTGTCCACGAAGGTGTCCATGGTGTCCGTCTCGCGGCGCGCGGCCTTGCCGCAGCAGGGGCAGACCACACCGGCGTGGAAGGCTTCGCTCTTGACCAGCGGGTTGCCCGAGCCATCGGGCACCAGGTCCGGCGGCAGCACCACGGGCAGGTCTTTTTCGGGCACGGGCTGCGGGCCGCAGTCCGCGCAGTGGATGATCGGAATCGGCGTGCCCCAGTAGCGCTGGCGCGAGACGCCCCAGTCGCGCAGGCGCCAGGTGGTCTTGAGTTCACCCAGGCCCTTTTCGCCCAGCGCATGGGCCACGGCGGCCACGGCGGCCTTGTAGGGCAGGCCGCTGAAGCTGTCGGAGTTGACCGTCACGCCGCGCTGCTTGTCGGCGTACCAGTCCTGCCACTGGTGGTAGTTGAAGGTTTCGCCCTCGACCAGAACCACCTGCTTGATCTCGATGCCGTACTTGAGCGCGAAGGCGAAGTCGCGCTCATCGTGCGCGGGCACACCCATCACGGCGCCGTCGCCATAGGACATGAGCACGTAGTTGCCGACCCAGACCTCGACCTTCTCTTCGGTCAGGGGGTGCGTGACGAACAGGCCCGTGGGAACGCCCTTCTTTTCCTGCGTGGCGAGTTCGGCCTCGGTGGTGCCGCCGCTCTTGCACTCTTCAATGAAGGCCTGGAGTGCTGGATTGGTCTTGGCGGCGTGCGCGGCCAGAGGGTGCTCGGGCGCCACTGCGCAGAAGGTCACGCCCATGATGGTGTCGGCGCGCGTGGTGAACACGTACATCCTGCCGTCGCCGATGGGCTGACCATCGTCGCCTGCAATGTCGTGCGTGAAGGCAAAGCGCACGCCTTCGCTCTTGCCGATCCAGTTCTCCTGCATCAGCTTGACGCGCTCGGGCCAGCCGGGGAGCTTGTCACCGGTGACGAAGTCGAGCAGTTCCTCGGCGTAATCGGTGATCTTGAGGTAATAGCCGGGGATCTCGCGCTTTTCCACCGTGGCGCCGGTGCGCCAACCCTTGCCGTCGATCACCTGCTCGTTGGCCAGCACGGTCTGGTCCACCGGGTCCCAGTTCACGACCTGGGTCTTGCGGTAGGCAATGCCCTTCTCCAGCATCTTCAGGAACAGCCACTGGTTCCACTTGTAGTACTCGGGATCGCAGGTGGCGACCTCGCGGCTCCAGTCGATGGCCAGCCCCATCGCCTGCATCTGCTTCTTCATGTAGGCGATGTTTTCGTAGGTCCACTTCGCAGGCGGCACGCCGTTCTTCAGCGCCGCGTTCTCGGCCGGCAGTCCAAAGGCGTCCCAGCCCATGGGCATGAGCACGTTGTAACCACTCATGCGCAGCTGGCGCGTGAGCATGTCGTTGATGGTGTAGTTGCGCACATGGCCCATGTGCAGCTTGCCGCTGGGGTAGGGCAGCATGGAGCAGGCGTAGAACTTCTTCTTGCCGGCGTCCTCGGTCACGCGGTAGGCGTCGGTGGCCGTCCAGTGGGCGTGCGCGGCGCGCTCGACCTCGGTGTGGTGGTATTTGTCTTGCATGGAACCTGGGCAATAAAGGCGGCGCAGCGGCGCAGCAGTCACAATAGGGGCTACGCCCGATTCTAGGGCGTGTCATGGCCCCGGCCCCACGCCAGCGGGCCGCCACTGCCGCAGTGGCGCACCCACGGTGCGTCGGCAGGCCTTAGCACCGCGCGCCCCGGGGCGCCCGTTCCCTGCGCTTTCATTCACAGGAGTTTCTTGACCGTGGGTCTTTTCACGCTATTTGCATCTTTCGATCCCCCGATCCAGGCTGCCATCGGACTGGCCTGCCTGCTGCTGCTGGCCTGGTGCGTACAGGGCGTGGCGCAGTATGTGCTGCTGCACACCGTGCCGCGCATCCGCGACCGCATGGACATGCGCTGGGCACGCGTGGTCTGGCACGACCAGGTGTTGCAGCGCCTGGCGCATGTGGTGCCCTCGGTGGTGGTGCAGGTGGGCATTGCCGCCGTGCCGCACCTGCACCCTGCGGCCACGGTGGTGATCCGCAACGTGGCGGTGGCGGTGACGGCGCTGCAACTGGTGCGCATGCTCATGGCGCTGCTCGACGCCGTGCAGCAGGAGCATGAACAGGCACCCGATGGCGTGCCCACGGCCACGCGCTCCATCAAGAGCTATGTACAGCTGGGCAAGCTGGTGCTGATGATTGTGGGCACGGTGGTGATGACCGGGGCGCTGCTGGATCGCTCACCGCTGATCTTGCTCTCGGGCCTGGGCGCCATGTCGGCGGTGCTGATGCTGGTGTTCAAGGACACCATTTTGTCGTTCACCGCAGGCGTGCAGATTTCTTCCAACGACATGCTGCGCGTGGGCGACTGGATCGAGATGCCGCAGGTGGGTGCCGACGGTTTCGTGGTGGACATTGCACTGCACACCGTCAAGGTGCAGAACTGGGACAAAACCATCACCACCATCCCGACCTGGCGGCTGATGAGCGAGAGCTTCAAGAACTGGCGCGGCATGTTCAGCTCGGGCGGGCGACGCATCAAGCGCATGCTGCGACTAGACGCGAATCTGGTGCGTTTTCTGACCACCGAGGAGATCGACCGCCTCGCGCGCATTGCCCTGCTCCAACCCTATCTGGAGGGGAAGAAACAGGACGTGCAGCAAACCAACGCAGCACTGCGCGAGCGCCTGGGCGATGACGCCGTGGAACCTGCCAACCAGCGGCGCCTGACCAACATCGGCACCTTCCGCGCGTATATGGACGCCTATGTGCGTGCGCACCCCGGCATCCACAAAGACATGCTGCTGATCGTGCGCACGCTGGAGCCCACAGGCGAGGGCGTGCCGGTGGAACTGTACTGTTTCACCGGCACCACGGCCTGGGTGGAATACGAGCGCATCCAGGGCGACATCTTCGACCACCTGATCGCCATCCTGCCCGAGTTCGGCCTGGGCCTGTACCAAAGCCCCACGGGCAAGGACATCCGCGCGGGATGGCTGCAGGGTTCATCTCAAAAACAATAGCTGCCAGCGCTTGTTTCTATTGAATTTCAGACCGAAAAATACCTGAAACCCAATGACAGCAAGCGCCACAAGCTCCTAATTTTGATTTTTTGCGGCTGCAGCCTGGGACGGCTCGGCCACGAATCCAATGCGCTGCAGCCCGGCCGCATGGGCTGCACCCATGATCTCGACCACGCGGCCATAGGGCACGGCGGCGTCGGCCCGCAAGTGCACTTCGGTGTCAGGCTGGCTGGCCGCAGTCTCCGCGAGGGCCTGCGCCAGCGCGCCCTGCGTCAGCGACTGATCGTTCAGAAACACCTGCCCGGCCTTGTCCACCACCAGGGTGATCGATTGCGGCGAAGCTCCGGGCACGGCACCGTCCGCGCGCGGCAGATCGAGCCGGATGGAGCTGGCCAGCAGCGGCGCGGTGAGGATGAAGATGACCACCAGCACCAGCATCACATCCACCAGCGGCGTCATGTTGATGTCGCTGATGGGCTGGGGGGCGCTGGTGCGTTCAAGTCGTCCAAAGGCCACGGCACACCTCCCGCGTCAGGCGGCCTGGTCGAGCAGCAGTTCACGCAGGTCGAGCGCGAAGCCTTCAAGCTCCGCCTCGATGCGCCCGACGATGCGGCCAAACCAGTTGTAGGCCAGCACGGCCGGAATGGCGACGGACAGCCCGGCGGCCGTCATGATGAGCGCCTCGCCCACGGGACCGGCCACGCGGTCAATGGTGATCTGGCCTGCCCCCGCAATGGCAGAGAGCGCGTGGTAGATGCCCCAGACGGTGCCCAGCAGGCCGACGAACGGCGCCGTGGAGCCCACGGTGGCCAGCAGCACCTGGCCGAACTGCAGCTTGCCCAGCACGGCATGCAAGGCGTCGCGCAGCACGCGCGTGAGCTGCTGCCCCCGGCTGCCGGCCTGCGCCAGCGTGCCCGTGGCAGTCGCCTGGGCCACGGTGTCAGCGGCGGCCACCAGCGGCAGCACCAGGGCCTCACGGTCCAGCGCCGACAGTGTCTGGCGCGCGGCAGCCAGGCCCGGCGCCTGCCAGAAGGCTGCCATGCAGCGTGTGACATCGCTGGAGGCACGGCGCAGGACCAAGAGCTTCCAGGCGATCACCACCCAGCTCGCCACCGAC
>JANJVX010000098.1 GCA_024709845.1 Burkholderiaceae bacterium
TGTGGGTGCGTATGCGCTTGCCCCAGAACACCTGGTTCTTCTGGTTGAGCAGGATGATGCCGACGTTCGGCCGAAAGCCGTCCCGGTCAAGCATAATCGAACCCCAAATTTTTAAACTGTGTCCATTATGCACCGCACCTCACGTGCGGCAAGAGGACCAGCCCCAACACCCCGAAATCACCCGATGAAAGCCTCCCAGTTCTTCATTTCCACCCTCAAGGAAGCTCCGGCCGATGCCGAGGTGGTCAGCCACCAGCTCATGACGCGTGCGGGGCTCATCAAGAAGCTTGGCGCCGGGGTCTACAGCTACATGCCCATGGGCCTGCGCGTGATCCAGAAGATCGAGGCCATCGTGCGCGAGGAAATGAACCGCGCAGGCGCCGTGGAACTGACCATGCCCGTGGTGCAGCCAGCCGAGCTGTGGCAGGAAACCGGGCGTTTTGGCACGATGGGGCCTGAGCTGCTGCGCATCCAGGACCGCCATGGACGCGACTACGTCGTGCAGCCCACCAGCGAAGAAGTGGTCACTGACATCGCGCGTCAGGAGCTGCGCAGCTACAAGCAGCTGCCGAAAAACTTCTACCAGATCCAGACCAAGTTCCGCGACGAGCGCCGTCCGCGCTTCGGCCTGATGCGCGGGCGCGAGTTCACCATGAAGGACGCCTACAGCTTCGACCGCGACCAGGCGGCGGCCAAGGCCAGCTATCAGGTCATGGCGGGTGCCTACCGCAAGATTTTTGACCGCTTCGGCCTCACCTACCGCGCCGTCGCGGCCGACAGCGGCGCCATCGGCGGCGACCTGAGCGAGGAGTTCCAGGTGATCGCCGCCACCGGCGAGGACGCCATCGTCTACTGCCCGGGCAGCGACTACGCCGCCAACATGGAAAAGGCCGAGGCCCTGGCGCCCGCCGGCCCGCGCCCTGCGCCCGCCAAGGCGATGGAAAAGACGCCCACGCCGGGCAAGGCCACTTGTGCCGACGTGGCCGATCTGCTCGGCGTGCCGCTCAACACCACGGTGAAATCGCTGGTGCTGGCCACCGACGAGACCAACGAGGCGGGCGAGATCGTCAAGAGCCAGGTCTGGCTGCTGCTGCTGCGCGGCGACCACGACATGAACGAAATCAAGGTGGCCAAGGTGCCGGGGCTGGACGCGGGCTTCCGCTTCGCCACGGTGGCTGAGATCGAGGCGCACTTCGGCTGCACGCCGGGCTATCTGGGCCCCATTGGCCTGCTGCAGCCGGTGCGCATCGTGGCCGACCGCGAGGTGGCCGTGATGGCCGACTGGATCTGCGGCGCCAATGCGGTGGACTTCCACATGACCGGCGTGAACTGGGGCCGCGACCTGCCCGAGCCCGAACTTGTGGCCGACCTGCGCAATGTGGTCGCCGGTGACCGCTCGCCCGACGGTCAGGGGGAACTTGCCATCGAGCGCGGTATCGAAGTAGGCCATGTGTTCTACCTCGGCACCAAGTACAGCAAGGCCATGAACGCCACCTTTCTGGGCGAGGACGGCAAGCCGGCCCACTTTGAGATGGGCTGCTACGGTATCGGCATCACGCGCCTGCCCGCAGCCGCCATTGAGCAGAACCACGACGAGCGCGGCATCATCTGGCCCGACGCCATCGCGCCGTTCACCGTGGTGCTGTGCCCCATCACGCCCGAGCGCTTCCCCGACGTCAAGGCCCAGGCCGAGCAGCTGTATGCACAGCTGCAGGCCGCTGGCGTGGACGTGATTCTGGACGACCGCGGTGAGCGCCCCGGCGCCATGTTTGCCGACTGGGAGCTGATCGGTGTGCCGCACCGCATCACCATTGGCGACCGTGCCCTCAAGGAAGGCCAGGTCGAATACCAGCACCGCCGCGACAGTGCCGCCACCAAGGTGGCCACGGCCGACATCCTGGCCCACGTCCTGGGCCGACTGGCCCGATGATCCCTGGCATCTCGCGGCGCCATTGCCTTGTTTCGCTGACCGCTGGGCCCACGGCCTGGCTGGCGATGCCCGGCGTGGCGCACGCGGGGGGGCAGGTTGAGGAGCCGCTGATCGACTCGGTGCGCACCGCGCTGAGTTCCGCCATCGCCAACCATGCTCCGCCGGAGCCGGATTTCCCCTCCACCGAGGCGCGGCTGCACTACCTGCGCTGGCTCGGCACCATGAGCGACCGCCTGCGCCGCCGCAAGCCCGACTGGGAGGTGCGGCGCGATTTTCTGCAAACCGTCTGGTACGAAAGCAAGCGCGCCGGGCTCGACGAGTCGCTCGTGCTCGGCCTGATCCAGGTGGAGAGCGCCTTCCGCAAGTTCGCCGTCTCCAGCGTGGGTGCGCGCGGCTACATGCAGGTCATGCCGTTCTGGACGCGCCTGATTGGCGACGGCGATCCTGGCAAGCTCTTTCACATGCAGACCAACCTGCGCTTTGGCTGCGTGATCCTGCGCCACTACATGGACCGCGAGCGCGGCGACCTGTACATGGCCCTGGGCCGCTACAACGGCAGCCGGGGCCGGGCGCCGTACCCGAATGCGGTGTTTGCGGCGCAGCGCAACTGGTTGTTTGCGGCGGGCTGATTGCGCTCTTGTTTTTATAGCTGCTAGCGCTTGTTCAGCAAGCGTCAGGGGGCAAAAATGCTCAAAATTAAATGCTGCTGATTTCCGGGGTGGCCTTGGGCAGGCGCGTCACCATCACCTGGTCGATGCGGTAGCTGTCCACGTCCAGCACCTCGAACTTGTAGCCGCCCCAGGCCACGCTGTCGGTGCGCCGGGGCACGCGGCGCAGCATCACCATCAGGAAACCGGCCAGGGTTTCATAGTCCCCGGTGTGCGGCAGGTCGTCGAGCGAGAGCACGCGCAGCACGTCTTCGATCGGCGTCACGCCGTCGATCAGCCAGGAGTTCTCGTCGCGCCGCACGATCAGCTCTTCGTCTGCGGCGCCCACCAGGTCGCCCATCACCGTGCTCATCACGTCGTTGAGGGTGACCACGCCGACGACCAGGCTGTATTCGTTCACGATGACGGCAAAGTCTTCGTGTACCTGGCGGAACTGTTCCAGCACCTCCGACAGCGTGAGCCGGTCGGGCACGATGAGCACCTTGCGCACCAGGCTGTCGTCCTGCAGCGAAATGGGCTGGTTGTTCAGCACGCGCTGGAACAGGTCCTTGGCGTCCACATAGCCCACCACATGGTCGATGTCGCGCTCGCAGACCGGGTAGGTGGAAAACGGCTCGGCGGCAATGCGCAGCCGGATCACCGAGTCGGGCTCGTCGCGCAGAAAAAAGGCCACGCGGTCGCGCGGCGACATGGCGCTGGACACCATGCGCGTGTCCAGCTCGAACACATTGGTGATGACCTGTTGCTCGCGTGCCGCCAGCACGCCGGCGCGTGCACCGGCTTCCATCATCGCCAGAATGTCGTCGGAGGTGACGCGGTCATCGCGCAGCGACGACAGGCCCAGCAGCCGGAACAGCGCATCGGCACACCGGCTGTAGAGCCACACCACCGGCCGCAGCAGGGTCATGCACCAGGCCATGGGCTGGGCCAGGCGCATGGCGATCTGTTCGGGCTGGGCCATGCCCAGGCGCTTGGGGAACAGGTCTGAGAACAGGATGAACAGCGAGGTGACGACCAGGAACGACGCCAGGAAGCCCACCGTCTGCGCCGTGGATTCGCTCAGCCACAACGCCAGCAAGGCGTTGAAATGCGGGCTCAGCGCCCCTTCGCCCACGATGCCACCCAGAATCGCCACCGCGTTCTGCCCGATCTGTACCACGGTGAAGTAGTCGCCCGGCTGGTCCTGCACGCGCAGCACGCGCTCGGCGCGGGGGTCGCCCTCGTCGGCGATCTGCCGCAGGCGCAGGCGGCGCGCCGCCGCGAGGGCGATCTCGGCCATGGAAAAGAAGGCGCTGGCGGCAATCAGCAGCCCGATGACGAAGAGGCTTTGGGACAGGCTCATGCAGGACGGGTGGACGCGGCGCGGCGGCACGCGATGGCCTGAGTGTAGCTGCCCGCTCTGTCCCGCAGGGGCCGGACGGAGCGGGTGGAGCAGGGCGCCTACTGCATGAATCCGATGCGGCTGCGGCCTGCGGCCGCCTTGGGCAGATCGGCCACCTCCACGGTGGAGCGGCGGTCCAGCCGGGCGTTGCCGAAGCCCGTCATGAGTGCCCTGCGCATCTCGCGCGGCGGCATCTGGGCCAGGCTGTCGAGCACATCGCCCTGCGGTTCGGGGTCGAGCAGCCGCCCCCAGTCGTGCCCGGCGCGAATGCCCGCATACAGGCTGGCGGCAATGCGGCGCGCCTGTTCCGGCGTCGGGGCCTCCACCTCGAAGACGTTCATGCGGTTGAGGATGGGGTCCGGAATGCCCCGGCTGTCGTTGGCCGTGGTGATCCAGATGACCTGGCTGGCATCGATGGCCACCTCGGCGAACTCGTCGGTGAAGCTCTGCGCCGTGTCGTGCTCCAGCAGGCCGTAGAGCGCGCCCAGCGGGTCGTACTGGGCCTCGCTGCTGGCCTTGTCGATCTCGTCCACCACGATCACCGGGTTCGCGTATTCGCCTTCCACCAGCGCCTCGAACACCTTGCCGGGGCGCGCTCCCTTCCATTGCGAAGACGAGCCCGACAGCAGCCAGCCCGCCGTCATCGAGCTCATGGGCAGCAGGTTCATGCCCGTGCCGAGCAGCTCGGCCAGCTGGCGTGCGAAATGGGTCTTGCCGATGCCGGGCGGCCCCAGCAGCAGCATGGGCGTCACTTCGAGGCCGTCGCAGCTGTCCTGGGCCAGGCCCACATGGCGGCGCACGTCGTCGAGCACATCGGTGAAGTTGGGCAACTGGCCGTAGAGCGCGGCCATGTCGGGAATACCGCGCGGCTTGACCTGGAAGCGTTCGGGCCCGCGTTCCAGCATGCGTTCGTAGACACTGCGCAGGTTGTCGTATTCGCGCTGCTGGCTGCCTTCCTGCAGGCGGGCGAGCTTGCGTTCGACATCGCCCGGGTGGAAAACGCTGCGCATCTGCGCCACCGGCAGGCTCAGGCCGGGGGCTTGGGGAACAAGGCTATGGCTGGTCATGGCATGCTCCTTGATGAAGATCACGCATTCATTCAAGCACACAAGCGGCGCGGGCTCAATGCAGGATATGCCCGGGTTCACCCCTCTGTTGCAGGCATGCAAAAGGCCGCCCTGGGGCGGCCTTGCAGCGGGAGCGCGCGACGCCTTAGCCTTCGGCGCCCAGCATCTGCTTGAGTTCGCCCGATTCGTACATCTCCATCATGATGTCCGAGCCGCCGATGAATTCGCCCTTGATGTAGAGCTGGGGAATGGTGGGCCACTGGCTGTAGTCCTTGATGCCCTGGCGGATCTCGTCGTCGTCGAGCACGTTGACGGTGGCAATCGCCTTGGGGTCCACACCGCAGGCCTTGAGGATCTGCACGGCGCGGCCAGAAAAGCCGCACATCGGGAAGCTGGCCGTGCCCTTCATGAAGAGCAGGATGTCGTTGGATTTGACGAGGTCGTCAATGCGTTTCTGGGTATCGCTCATGGGGGCTCCGAGAGGGTGGGGCGGCAATGGCCCGCAAGGAAGGTAAAGGGAGATTATTTCACTGTCGGCCACCGGCCGCCGGAACAACGCACGATGCCAGCGAGGTCTTTGCGGCCTTGCACCTGCTCCAGCCCGGCGCTGCGCAGCAGGGTGCACACGGCTGGCGCCTGGTCCCAGCCATGCTCCAGCAGCAGCCAGCCGCCCGGTGCCAGGTGCGCGGGCGCCTGGGCGATGAGGGTGCGGATGTCGTCCAGGCCATCGGCACCGCTGGCCAGCGCCAGCAGCGGCTCGTGTTGCAGGGTGGCCAGGTGCGGGTCGGCGGCGGGAATGTAGGGCGGGTTGGAGACGATGGCGTCGAAGAGGCCTTCGATCCCCTGCATCCAGTGCCCGTGGCGGAACTGCACCGGCAGGCCCAGCCGCTGGGCATTGGCTTGCGCGACGGCCAGGGCGTCCAGGCTGGCGTCCACGGCCAGCACGGTAGCGTCGGGGCGCTGGTGCTGCAGGGCCAGGGCGATGGCGCCGCTGCCCGTACCCAGGTCCAGCAGGCGCGGGGCGGGGTGGCCTTCCAGCACCTCCAGTGCCCAGTCCACCAGGGTCTCGGTGTCGGGGCGGGGGTCGAGCACGCGCGCGTCCACGTGCAGCTCCAGCCCGTAGAAGGCTTTGGTGCCTATGAGGTAGGCCACGGGCTCGCCCGCCAGGCGGCGCTGGCACAGGGCTTCGAAGCGCTCCTGCACGGCGGGGGGCAGCGTGTCGGTGTCGTGCGTGATGAGCCAGGCGCGGTCGCCGGTGGCACGGCCCAGCGTGTGCAGCAGCAGCATCTGCGCGTCGATGCGCTCCAGGCCCTGGGCCAGGGCGGCGGTCAGTGCCTGCTGCAGGGTCATGGATGCTCCTGAAGTCATAGCTGTCAGCGCTTGAATTTAAAGCGTTTGATGGCGATTTTGCTGAAACTCTGCTCAGAGGTTCGCATCCCGCTCCAGCTCGGCCAGCTGCTCGGCCTCGCGCGCGTGGCGCAGGGCCTGCAGCACTTCGCCCAGGTCGCCTTCCATGATGGTGAGCAGTTTGTACAGCGTGAGGTTGATGCGGTGGTCTGTCAGCCGCCCCTGCGGGAAGTTGTAGGTGCGGATGCGGTCGCTGCGGTCGCCGCTGCCGATCAGGCCCTTGCGCTCGGCGGCCTCCTTGGCGGCGCGTTCGCTGCGCTCCTTTTCCTGGATGCGCGCCTGCAGCACCTGCAGCGCCTTGGCCTTGTTGCTGTGCTGGCTGCGGCCGTCCTGGCATTCGGCGACGATGCCGGTGGGCAGGTGCACCACGCGCACGGCCGAATCGGTCTTGTTGATGTGCTGGCCGCCCGCCCCGCTGGCGCGGAAGGTGTCGATGCGCAGATCGGCCGGGTTGAGGGTGATGGCCTGGGCTTCGTCCGGCTCGGGCATCACGGCCACGGTGCAGGCGCTGGTGTGGATGCGGCCCTGCGTCTCGGTGGCAGGCACGCGCTGCACGCGGTGGCCGCCGGACTCGAAACGCAGCGCGCCGTACACGCCGTCGCCCACCACGCGCAGCACGATTTCCTTGTAGCCGCCCAGTTCCGAGGGGCTCTCGCTCACCACCTCGACCTTCCAGCCCACGTTGGCGGCATGGCGCATGTACATGCGCGCCAGGTCGCCCGCGAACAGGGCCGATTCGTCGCCGCCCGTGCCCGCACGGATTTCGAGGAAGGCGTTGCGTGCCTCGTCGGGGTCCTTGGGCAGCAGCAGGCGCTGCAGCTCGTCTTCGAGCTGGAGCAGTTCCAGCGTGGCCTGGGTGATTTCCTCCTGCGCCAGCTC
Organism: Burkholderiaceae bacterium; assembly: GCA_024709845.1. Taxonomy (GTDB): domain Bacteria; phylum Pseudomonadota; class Gammaproteobacteria; order Burkholderiales; family Burkholderiaceae_C; genus Simplicispira. Next base: position 7,333 of record JANJVX010000098.1, read on the forward strand.
GGCCATGTCGGGGTCGGCGAGCATCTCTTGCGCACCGGCCAGGTCAGCCTCGCACTGCTGGTAGCGCGCGAAGCGTCCCGCGATCTGCGTCACCTCGGCGTGCTCCTTGGAGATGGCGCGGTACTGCGCCATGTCGGCCATGATGTCCTCGCGCGAAAGCAGGAAGTCGAGTTCTTCCAGGCGCCGGGCGTAGCGCTCCAGCTGGGTGCGGAGAAAAGGTTTCATGGCGTTCCGGGGGAAAGGAGGGTGCTACGGTATTCGTAGCTGGAGGCGCTTGTCCAGCAAGCGCAGAGGGCCGCTATGGCCTCAAGAAAAGCGAAGTGCGCCGCTACAGGCTGTTCTTGCTTTGCGAGCGCAGGAACAGGCGCGAGGCGGTGCGCGCCGTCTGCTCGCGCGTGCTGGC
>JANJVX010000110.1 GCA_024709845.1 Burkholderiaceae bacterium
CCCGACAACCAGCATTTCCGCATCGTCTTCCTGCCGCACGAGGACGATCTGCGCGAGGCCATCGGCCGGTTGGCAGGCTTCCTGGCCCAGTACCGGCAGCGCTACGCCAAGGCTTGATGCTATTGTTTTTGTAGCTTTTGGCGCTTGATGCATGGGCGCTAGAGGCATTTTTTTACCGAAAGTTTTCTGATGAAACCCATCCAAGTAGGCCTTCTGGGCATCGGCACCGTCGGCAGCGGCGTGTTCAATGTGTTGCAGCGCAATCAGGACGAGATCAGCCGCCGCGCGGGCCGGGGTATCGAGATCACCATGGTGGCCGATCTGGACGTGGAGCGTGCCCGCAGCGTGGTGGGCGCGGGCGTGCAGGTGGTGAATGACGCGCGCGCCGTCATTGCCAACCCCGAGATCGACATCGTCATCGAGCTGATCGGGGGCTACGGCATTGCCAAGCAACTGGTGATGGAAGCCATTGCCGCGGGCAAGCATGTGGTCACGGCCAACAAGGCCTTGCTGGCCGTGCACGGCAGCGAAATCTTCGCCGCAGCGTCGGCCAAGGGCGTGATGGTGGCCTTCGAGGCCGCCGTGGCCGGGGGCATCCCGATCATCAAGGCGCTGCGCGAAGGCCTCACGGCCAACCGCATCCAGTGGATCGCCGGCATCATCAACGGCACCACCAACTTCATCCTGTCCGAGATGCGCGACAAGGGCCTGGACTTTGACGTGGTGCTCAAGGAAGCCCAGCGCCTGGGCTACGCCGAGGCCGACCCCACCTTCGACATCGAGGGCGTGGACGCCGCGCACAAGGCCACCATCATGTCGGCCATCGCCTTCGGCATCCCGGTGCAGTTCGACAAGGCCTACGTGGAAGGCATCACCAAGCTGGGCGCCGCCGACATCAAGTACGCCGAGCAGCTGGGCTACCGCATCAAGCTGCTGGGCATCACCAAGCGCGCCGACAAGGGTATCGAGCTGCGCGTGCACCCGAGCCTGGTGCCTTCCAAGCGCCTGATCGCCAATGTCGAAGGCGCCATGAATGCCGTGGTGGTGCAGGGCGATGCCGTGGGCAGCACGCTGTACTACGGCAAGGGTGCGGGCTCCGAGCCCACGGCCAGCGCCGTGATCGCCGACCTGGTGGACATCACCCGCCTGCACACGGCCGACCCCGAGCACCGCGTGCCGCACCTGGCCTTCCAGCCGCACACCCTGACCGATGCCATGGATGCGCTGCCCGTGCTGCCCATGAGCGAAGTGGTCACCAGCTACTACCTGCGCCTGCGCGTGGCCGACCAAGCTGGCGTGCTGGCCAAGGTCACCGGCATCCTGGCCGGCGCCGGCATCAGCATCGACGCCGTGCTGCAGCGCGAGGCGGACGAGGTGGGCGGCGAAGGCTCCACCCAGACCGACCTCATCATCCTCACGCACGACACGCGCGAAGGCACCATGAATGACGCCATCGCCCAGATGCAGGCGCTCCCCACGGTGCTGGCGCCCATCACCCGCATCCGCAAGGAAGAGCTGAACTAAGAGCCGAGAAGCAGGACGAACGCCATGCTGTACCTTTCCACGCGCGGTCACCCGGACCGCAAGCATTTCTGCGACATCCTGCTCGAAGGCCTGGCGCCCGACGGCGGGCTGTACCTGCCCGAGCGCTACCCCCGCATCGACGATGCCGCGCTCACGCGCCTGCGCAAGGCCTACCACGAGCAGGGCTACGCCGAACTGGCGTTCCAGATCCTCTCGCTCTACATCGACGACATTCCCGCCGCCGACCTCAAGCGCCTGTGCGAGAAGACGTACACGGCCGAGGTGTTCGGCACCGGCGAGATTGTGCCGCTGCGCCACCTCGAAGACGGCCTGTGGCTCGAAGCCCTGTCCAACGGCCCCACGCTGGCCTTCAAGGACATGGCCATGCAGTTGCTGGGCAACCTGTTCGAATACGAACTGAAGCGCCGGGGCGAGCAGCTCAACATCCTGGGCGCCACCAGTGGCGACACTGGCAGCGCGGCCGAATACGCCATGCGTGGCAAAGAGGGCGTGCGCGTCTTCATGACCAGCCCGCACGGCCGCATGAGCGCGTTCCAGCAAGCGCAGATGTTCTCGCTGCAGGACGAGAACATCCACAACATCGCCATCGAAGGCGTTTTCGACGACTGCCAGGACATTGTCAAGGCGGTCAGCAACGACCTCGACTTCAAGCGCAAATACAAGATCGGCACCGTCAACTCCATCAACTGGGCGCGCCTGCTGGCGCAGGTGGTGTACTACTTCGCGGGCTACGTGCAGGCCACTGAGACGAACGACCAGAAGGTCAGCTTCACCGTGCCCAGCGGCAATTTCGGTAACATCTGCGCGGGCCATGTGGCGCGCATGATGGGTCTGCCGATCGACAAGCTGGTGGTGGCCACCAACGAGAACGACGTGCTCGACGAGTTCTTCCGCACTGGCGTGTACCGCGTGCGCGGCAGCGCCGACACGCATGAAACGTCGAGCCCCTCCATGGACATCAGCAAGGCCAGCAACTTCGAGCGCTTCGTGTTCGACCTGCTGGGCCGTGACGCGGCCAAGACCAAGGCGCTGTTCGGCGATGCGCTGTCCACGCAAGGCCGGTTCGACCTGAGCCAGGACCCGCGCTTTGCCGATGCCGCCGCCAAGTACGGCTTCGAGAGCGGCAAGAGCACGCACGCCGACCGCCTGGCCACCATCCGTGCCACCTATGAGCGCCATGGCGTGACCATCGACACCCACACCGCCGATGGTGTCAAGGTGGCGCGCGAGCACCGGGGCGACGCCAGCGTGCCCATGATCGTGCTGGAGACGGCCTTGCCCATCAAGTTCGCCGAAACCATTGTCGAGGCCCTGGGCCATGCGCCTGAGCGTCCGGCCAAGTTCGCCGGTATCGAAGACCTGCCCAAGCGCGTGCAGGTCATGCCCGCCGATGTGCAGCAGGTCAAGGCCTACATCGAGCGGCATTGTCAATAAAATTGGCTTTTGCGCAAACCCAGTAAGCGCTGGTAGCTATTTAAACGATAGCAAATGAAGGGCTGACGGATGAAGGTTGCATGCTTTGCCGGGTATTCCAACTCCGGCAAGACGACGCTGATCGAGCAGGTCATTCCCCTGCTGCGCCAGCAGGGCTTGCGGGTGTCGGTGGTCAAGCACGCCCACCACCGCTTCGACATCGACCACCCCGGCAAGGACTCGCACCGCCACCGCGAGGCCGGCGCCTTCGAGGTGGTGATCGCCTCCGACCGGCGCCTGGCCCTGGTGCGCGAGTTCGAGCAGCCCGCGCAGCTCACCGTGCACCAGATGCTGGCCGAGCTGTACGACGGCGTGGACTGGGTGCTGGTGGAAGGTTTCAAGGAAAGCGACCTGCTCAAGATCGAGGTCTGGCGCGCGCCTGCGCCGGGCCAGCCCGATCGCCCGGTGCGCTACCCCGAGGACGATTTTGTCGTCGCCGTGGCCACTGACACGCCCGATGGCCTGCCCGTTCCCACGGGCCTGCCGGTGCTGGACCTGAACCAGCCCGCGCAGGTGGCGCAGTGGCTGCTGGCGCAGGGCGAGCGCTTTGAATACGACTGGGAACTCCACGGAGGCCTGCTGTGAGCCGCCCGCCCCTGATGGCGCTGGATGACGCGCTGGCCGCGCTGCTGGCCCAGACCACCCCGCTGGCGCCGGAAGACGTGTCCACCTTCGACGCCGATGGACGCGTGCTCGCCCAAGACCTCGT
>JANJVX010000131.1 GCA_024709845.1 Burkholderiaceae bacterium
CGCAGCGCTGCGCGCTGCGGGCAGGGGGGCGCTCCCAGCGCGGAGCCCTGGAATGGGCCGCTGTCACACAACACCGACACAATTTCTTTGTTCCCTCCCCATAGGATCTGCTGTATGCAGCGGGCCCATTTTTTGAAGTAGCAGCAAGAAGGAATCACCATGGAAGACATCGTCATCGTTTCAGCCGCACGCACGGCCGTGGGCAAGTTCGGCGGCGCGCTGGCCAAGACACCGGCCACCGAGCTGGGCAGCATCGTGATCCGCGAAGCCATCGCGCGCGCGGGCTTGCAGGCCGACCAGATTGGCGAAGTCATCATGGGCCAGGTGCTGGCCGCTGGCGTGGGCCAGAACCCCGCGCGCCAGGCCATGATGAAGGCCGGTGTGGCCAAGGAAACGCCCGCCATGACCATCAACGCGGTGTGCGGCTCGGGCCTCAAGTCGGTCATGCTGGCCGCCCAAGCCATTGCCTGGGGCGACAGCGAGATCGTGGTGGCCGGTGGCCAGGAGAACATGAGCCTCTCGCCCCACGTGCTCAACGGTTCGCGCGACGGCCAGCGCATGGGCGACTGGAAGATGCAGGACACCATGATCGTGGACGGCCTGTGGGACGTGTACAACCAGTACCACATGGGCATCACGGCCGAGAATGTGGCCAAGCAATACGGCATCACGCGCGACATGCAGGATGCCCTGGCCCTGGCCAGCCAGCAGAAGGCGGCCGCCGCGCAGGATGCGGGCAAGTTTGCCGATGAAATCGTGGGCGTGAGCCTGCCGCAGAAGAAGGGCGACCCGATCCTGTTCAACGTGGACGAATACCTGAACCGCAAGACCAATGCCGAGGTGCTGGCCGGTCTGCGCCCAGCCTTTGACAAGGCGGGCACCGTGACGGCGGGCAATGCCTCGGGCATCAACGACGGCGCCGCCGCCGTGGTGGTGATGAGCGCCAAGAAGGCGGCGGCCCTGGGCCTCAAGCCGCTGGCACGCATCGCCGCGTTCGGTACTTCGGGCCTGGACCCGGCCACCATGGGCATGGGCCCGGTGCCTGCATCGCGCAAGGCGCTGCAGCGCGCGGGCTGGAACGCCCAGGATGTGGACCTGTTCGAGCTGAACGAAGCCTTCGCCGCCCAGGCCTGCGCCGTGAACAAGGAACTGGCCATTGACCCGGCCAAGGTCAACGTGAACGGTGGCGCCATCGCCATCGGCCACCCCATTGGCGCCTCCGGCTGCCGTATTCTGGTGACGCTGCTGCACGAAATGCAGCGCCGGGACGCCAAGAAGGGCCTGGCCGCGCTGTGCATTGGTGGCGGCATGGGCGTGTCCATGGCATTGGAACGCTGATAGCCGCCCGGTGGGCCCTGGATCAAGCCGCGTTTCGACGCGGCTTTTTTGCGGGCGCCTGCGCCGGGTGCACGTGTGAGAAGAGCGGGAATTGCGCCTGCCATGCACGCCCATGCAGTAGGATGGGCCACTATGAATTCACCGGTTTTTCCCCAGCCCTTTGAACCCGTGGGGTGTGCCGCCTGCAAGGACAAGTCGCTCCTGCCCTTCGAGTTCACGATGGCGTTCCAGCCGATCATGGATCTGGTGACGGGGCGTCCGGCGGCGTATGAGGCATTGGTGCGCGGGCGCGACGGCGAATCGGCGGCCACCGTGCTGTCGTGGGTCGATGACAGCAACCGTTACCGCTTCGACCAGGCGTGCCGCGTCAAGGCCATCGAGCTGGCGTCGCGCCTGGGCCTGACGTCGCTCGACGGCTGCCGTCTGAGCATCAATTTTCTGCCCAACGCCGTATACCGGGCGGAGACCTGCATCCGTGCCACCATGGAGGCGGCGCGCGAGTTCTCGTTTCCGCACGACCGCATCATGTTTGAAGTGACCGAGAACGAACCGCTGAACCATGGCGAGCACCTCAAGTCCATCTTCAACGAATACCGCCGCCAGGGACTGATCACCGCCATCGACGATTTCGGCGCGGGCTATGCGGGGCTGAACATGCTGACCCAGTTTCAGCCCCATGTGCTGAAGATCGACATGCAGCTGATCCGCGACATCGACCATGACCCCGTGCGCCAGGCCATTGCCAGCGGCATCGGACTGGTGTGCGAGCGCCTGGGCATCGACATCATCGGCGAAGGGGTCGAAACCGCGGCCGAGTCGGAATACCTGCGCTCCATCGGCATCCACCGGCAGCAGGGCTATTACTTTGCCAGGCCCGGCTGGGAGTCGCTCCCGCTTTCCAAGGGGTAGCAAAGTCCGGGGCCTATGGCGGCCCCCGGCGTTTTTACAGGCTGCTGCGCAGCAGTTCGCGGTATTCGTCGGCCGTGGCGACGCGCGGGTTGGTCTTGTGGCAGTGGTCGGCCAGCGCGCCCTTGATGATGTCGTCGAACATCGCCTCGGTCACCCCCATCGCCGCCAGGCCCGTGGGCAGGCCCAGGCGGGCGTTCATGTCGCGGATGGCTGCGGGGATGTCGGTGGCCGAGCGCAGGCCCATGGCGTGCGCCATGCGCTCCAGGCGCTTTTCTTTCTGCACCGACTCGGCACCTGCGTTGAAGCTCACCACGGCGGGCAGGAACATGGCGTTGAGCGTGCCATGGTGCAGGCGCGGGTTCACGCCACCCAGGCTGTGGCTCAGCGAGTGCACCGCGCCCAGCCCCTTCTGGAAGGCCATGGCGCCCTGCATGCTGGCGCTCATCATGTTCAGGCGCGCCTCGCGGTCGGAGCCGTCGCGCGTGGCGCGTTCGATGGCGGCCCAGCCGCGCTCCAGCCCGTCGAGCGCGATGCCGTCGGCCGGGGGGTTGAAGGCGGCCGACATGAAGGTCTCCATGCAGTGCGCGATGGCGTCCATGCCGGTGGCGGCCGTGAGCATGGGCGGCAGGCCCAGCGTGAGCTCGGGGTCGCAAATGGCCGTTTTGGGCACCAGGTTCCAGGAGTGGAAGCCGAGCTTGCGGTGATCATCCACGATGATGATGGCGCCGCGCGCCACCTCGCTGCCCGTGCCACTGGTGGTGGGAACGGCGATCAGTGGCGCGGCACGTTCGGTGATGCGCGGCGAGCCACCTTCGATGGTGGCGTAGTGCGTCAGCGGCCCCTCGTGCGTGGCGGCAATGGCGATGCCCTTGGCGCAGTCGATCGCGCTGCCGCCGCCCACGGCGATGAGGCCATCGCAGCCCTGCGCCTGGTACACCTGCACGGCGGCCCGCACGGCGGCCTCGGTGGGGTTCGACGGCGTCTGGTCGAACACCGCCATGGTCATGCCGGGCAGGGCGTCGAGCGCTTTTTGCAACACGCCGGCGGCCTTCACGCCAGGGTCGGTGACGACCAGCGGGCGCGTGATGCCCACGCGCTCGCACTCCTGCTTCAGCAGCCGGACGGCGCCGTACTCGAACTGGATCTGGGTGACGTAGTAGATGAAGGCCATGGCGTGGGTGCGACAGCGGGAGCCGCCGGATTGCGTTTACGATAAGTGCAAACACTTTAAACCCGGAGACAGACATGACCAAGCCATCCCGCTGCATCCCCCTGGCCCTGGCCGTCGCTTTTGCGACAAATGCCCAGGCCGCCTGCCTGACCGATGCACAGGCCGCAGACCTTGTTGCGAACTATCTTTCGCGCCAGCCTGCTCCCAACCCCGAGAGTCTGTCGGAGGCCGATGGTGCCTGCACGCGCGCCAAGGTCAACGCGCTGCTGGCGCCCCGCCTGGGCAAGGTGGTGGGTTACAAGGCGGGACTGACCAACCCGGCAGTGCAAAAGCGCTTCAACACCGACAAGCCGGTGTGGGGCAAGCTCTATGAGGGCATGGTGCTGGACAGCGGCGCCACGGTCGAGGCCGCGTTTGGTGCCCGCCCGCTGTACGAGGCCGACATGCTGGTGCGTGTGAAGAGCGCAGCCATCAACCAGGCGCGCACGCCCATGGACGTGCTCCAAGCCATCGATCAGGTGATTCCCTTCATCGAACTGCCCGATCTGGTGGTGCAAGCCCCCCCGAAACTCAACGGCGCGGCCATCAGCGCCATCAACGTGGGCGCGCGCCTGGGGGTGGCCGGTGAACCCCTGGCTGTGCCGGTGCTGCGCGCCGAGCGCTACGCCATGCTTGATGCGCTGCGCGACATGCAGGTACGCCTGCAGGACAGCAGTGGCACGGTGCTGGGCGGCGGCAAGGGCAGTGACATTCTGGAGCACCCGCTCAATGCCGTGGTCTGGCTGGCTGGTGCCCTGGCGCAAGAGGGACTGGCCATGCAGCCGGGCGATCTGATCAGCCTGGGCTCGTTCTCTCCGCTGCTCCCGCCCAAGCCCGGGCTGGCCGTGACGGCTACCTACTACGGTCTGCCCGGCGCTGTGCCGGTGCGCGTGCAGTTCAAGTGATCCGGGCAGTGGATTCCGCTTCGCAAACACCCCCGCACCTGCACATTCACCACGGCCGCCTCACGCCGCTGATGCGTGGCGTGCTCGATCGCATGGCCCGCGCCCGGCGCCCGGCGCTGCACACCCTCACCCCCGCGCAGGCGCGTGCCGCCTACGAAGCGGGCGCTGGCGTGCTCGAAGTGCCGCGTGCCGAGTTGTCCCGGGTGGAGGATCTGCACATTCCAGCGCGTGACGGCCATGCCTTGCCCGCCCGCCTGTACGCGCCGCACGCGGCAGACGGCCTGCCGGTGCTGCTCTACCTGCACGGCGGGGGCTTCACCGTGGGCAGCATCGAGACGCACGACGTGCTGTGCCGCGAGCTGGCGCGCCTGTCGGGCGCCATGGTGGTTTCGCTGGATTACCGGCTGGCGCCGGAGCACCGCTTTCCCACCGCAGCGCACGATGCCTGGGACGCTCTGGCCTGGCTGGCCGCGCATGCCGACCGCCTGGGAGCCGACCGCACCCGTCTGGCCGTGGGTGGGGACAGCGCGGGTGGCACCCTGGCGGCAGTCAGCGCCATCGAGGCGCGCGACGCGGGCCTGCCCCTGGCGCTGCAACTGCTGATTTACCCCGGCACCACGGCGCATCAGGACACCCGCTCGCATGTCACCTACGCGCACGGCCTGGTGCTGGAGGCACACGCCATCGACTGGTTTTTCGGCCACTATGTGCCAACGCGCAGCCAGCGCGAGGACTGGCGCTTTGCCCCGCTGCGCGCACCCGATGTGGAAGGCGTGGCCCCCGCCTGGGTGGGCCTGGCCGAGTGCGACCCGCTGGTGGACGAGGGCGTGGATTACGCCGACAAGCTGCGTGCGGCGGGCGTGGCGGTGGATCTGGAGATCTACCGCGGCGTCACGCACGAATTCATCAAGATGGGCCGCGCCATTCCCGAGGCGCTGCAGGCCCATGCCGACGCGGCCGCCGCGCTGCGCCGGGCCTTTGGACTGGAGTGAACACCATGCAACGCCGAGATTTCCGCTGCTTCCACCGCCTGCGCGTGCGCTGGGCCGAAGTGGACATGCAAAAAATCGTCTTCAACGCCCACTACCTGATGTACGTGGACACCGCCATGATGGACTACTGGCGCGCCCTGGCGCTGCCCTATGAGGACAGCATGGTGGCCCTGGGTGGCGACATGTACGTGAAGAAGGCCTCGCTCGAATACCACGCCTCGGCACACCTCGACGACCGGGTCGATGTGGGCATGCGCTGCGAGCGCGTGGGCAACTCCTCGGTGCTGTTCCAGGCGGGGCTGTTCCGGGGCGAGAAACTGCTGGTGTCGGCCGAGCTGGTCTATGTGTTCGCCGACCCGGCCACGCAGACCTCCAAACCGGTGCCGCCAACGCTGCGCGCTCTGCTGACGGGCTTCGAGACCGGCGAAGCCATGGCCGCCGTGCATGTTGGCAGCTGGGATGCGCTCGGGCCCGATGCGGCGCGGCTGCGCCAGGCGGTGTTCGTGCAGGAACTGGGCATACCGGCCGAGATGGAGGCCGATGCGCACGACGCCACCGCCATTCATGCCGTGCTGCGCAACCATCTGGGTATGCCCGTGGCCACGGGTCGCCTGCTGCAGGAGGCACCGGGCGTGGGCCGCATCGGCCGCCTGGCCGTGGACGGCAAGCTGCGCGGCGCGGGCTGGGGGCGCATGGTGCTCGACGCGCTGCTGGACGCGGCCCGCGCGCGTGGGGACCAGCGGGTGGTGCTGGACGCCGAAGCCAGCGCCCAGGGCTTTTACCAGCGTGCGGGGTTTGGGGTGCGTGGGGAGCCTTTCGTGGAGGCTGGGATCACGCATGTTTCCATGGAGTGTGTTCCATAGAGTTTTTGGGCTCCAAGGCTTATCTGTCAAGCGCTGGCAGCTATCGTTTTGATTGTTGATGTCGAGGCTTTGCGGAGGGCAGAGGCCGGGTCTCGGCCCGGCGGCCGACTCACTTTTCTTTGCTTCGCCAAAGAAAAGTAAGCAAAAGAAAGGCGACCCTCAGTCTGCGACCCCTTCGGGGCAAACCTGCGGCGGGGCACTTACGGGGTGCGCCGCATAACTCACTGCGCGCCTGCG
>JANJVX010000137.1 GCA_024709845.1 Burkholderiaceae bacterium
CGCAGGAGAACACCTGCTCAACACCGGCCGCCGCACGCTGACCATCGTCGTGCGCAACACGGGCGACCGGCCTATCCAGGTGGGCTCGCACTACCACTTTGCCGAAACCAACAACGCCCTGGGCTTTGACCGCACCGCCGCACGCGGCATGCGGCTGAACATTGCGTCAGGCACCGCCGTGCGCTTCGAGCCCGGCCAGGAGCGCACCGTGGAGCTGGTGGATTACGCGGGCAGCCGCAAGGTGTTCGGCTTTCAGGGCTTGACGCAGGGCGCGCTGTAAATTGATTTCAAGCCAAATTGGCCTCTGGCGCTTGATGGATAAGCGCCAGCAGCTATCGAAAACATAGTAACAAGTTCTCGCGGAGCACCCCCACCATGGCAACCATTGGACGACGCGCCTACGCCGAAATGTTCGGCCCCACCGTGGGCGACCGCCTGCGCCTGGCCGACACCGGCCTGCTGCTGGAGGTCGAGGCCGACTACACGCTGCGCGCAGGCAGCCATGGCGAGGAAGTGAAGTTTGGCGGCGGCAAGACCATCCGCGACGGCATGGCGCAAAGCCAGCGCACGCGTGCCGAAGGGGCCGTGGACACGGTGCTGACCAACGCGCTCATCGTCGACCACTGGGGTATCGTCAAGGCCGACATCGGCCTCGCGGGCGGGCGCATCGCCGCCATTGGCAAGGCCGGCAACCCCGACACGCAGCCGGGCGTGGACATCGTCATCGGCCCGGGCACCGAGGTCATCAGCTGCGAGGGCCACATCGTCACGGCCGGCGGCATCGACTCTCACATCCACTTCATCTGCCCGCAGCAGATCGAAGAGGCCCTGGCCAGCGGCATCACCACCATGCTCGGCGGCGGCACCGGCCCCGCCACCGGCACCCTGGCCACCACTTGCACCCCCGGCGCCTTCCACATGGAACGCATGCTGCAGGCGGCCGACGCCTTTCCGATGAACCTGGGCTTTCTCGGCAAGGGCAACGCCAGCCTGCCCGGCGCGCTGCGCGAGCAGATCGGCGCGGGCGCCATCGGCCTGAAGCTCCACGAAGACTGGGGCACCACGCCCGCCGCCATCAGCAACTGCCTGGACGTGGCCGAGGAAACCGACACCCAGGTCGCCATCCACTCCGACACGCTGAACGAAAGCGGCTTTGTCGAGAACACCATCGCCGCCGTGGGCGGGCGCGGCATCTGCGCCTTCCACACCGAGGGCGCGGGCGGCGGCCACGCGCCCGACATCCTGCGCGTCGTGGGCGAGGCCAACTTTCTGCCCAGCTCCACCAACCCCACCATGCCCTACACGCGCAACACGCTGGACGAGCATGTGGACATGCTCATGGTGTGCCACCACCTCGATGCCTCCATCGCCGAAGACCTGGCCTTCGCCGAGAGCCGCATCCGCAAGGAAACCATTGCCGCCGAGGACATCCTGCACGACCTGGGCGCCATCAGCATGATGAGCAGCGACAGCCAGGCCATGGGCCGCGTCGGCGAGGTCATCCTGCGCACCTGGCAGACCGCGCACAAGATGAAGGCGCAGCGCGGCTGCTTGAGCGGCGACACGGCGCGCAACGACAACACGCGCATCAGGCGCTACGTGGCCAAGTACACCATCAACCCCGCCATTGCCCACGGCATCAGCCACGATGTGGGATCGCTGGAGGTGGGCAAGTGGGCCGACATCGTGGTCTGGAAACCCGCCTTCTTCGGCGTCAAGCCCGCGCTCATCCTCAAGGGCGGCATGATCGCCCTGGCCGCCATGGGCGACCCCAACGCCTCCATCCCCACGCCGCAGCCCGTGCACTACCGGCCCATGTTCGGCGCGTTTGGCGGCGCGGTGGCCCGCACCTCGCTCACCTTCGTCTCGCAGGCCGGTTTGCATGCCGGCATTGGCGAGCGCTACGGCCTGGCCAAGCCGCTCTCCGCCGTGCGCAATATTCGCGGCGTGCGCAAACAGCACATGGTGCACAACCACTACACCCCCAAAATGGAAGTGGACGCGCAGACCTACACCGTGCGCGCCGACGGCCAGCTGCTCACCTGCGAGCCCGCCACCGTGCTGCCCCTGGCGCAGCGCTACTTTTTGTTCTGAATGCTCCAAGCCTCCAAACTCATTCCCCAGGGCCAGGGCCTCGCGCCCGCCCTGCTCAAGCGTGCCCCCACCGTCGAGCTGGACTGGGACGTGCGCCAGAAAAGCCGATTCGCCGCCCAGGATTCCGCCGGGCGTGCGCTGGGCATCTTCCTGCCGCGCGGCACGCTGGTACGCGGCGGCGACGTGCTGGTGGCCGAAGACGGCTCGCTGGTGCGCGTGCTGGCGGCGCCGCAGCCGGTGCTGGTCATCACCCCCTGTGCCAGCCACGGCACGCCATTCGACCTGACGCGCGCCGCCTACCACCTGGGCAACCGCCACGTGCCCATCGAGCTGCAGAGCGACCACCTGAAGATCGAGCCCGACCATGTGCTGGCCGACATGCTGCGCGCCATGCACCTGACCGTGCGCGCCGGCACCCTGCCCTTCGAGCCCGAAGGCGGCGCCTATGCCCCCGGCCACGAGGGCGGCCACCACGGGCATGCGCACGGGCACCACCATGGGCCGGAGGGCCACGTGCACGGCCCGCACTGCAACCACGACCACTGAGCCAACGCCCCATGCGCCTGGACCGTCCCACGCCGCTGCCCGCAGCCAGCTTTTTGCAGCTGATGTGGCTGGCCTCGCCCGCGCTGCCCGTGGGGGGGTTTTCGTACTCCGAAGGGCTGGAAAGCGCCATTGAAAACGCAGGCCTCGCCAGCGAAGCCGCCGTGGGCGACTGGCTGCTGGACCAATTGCACATCACCCAGACACGCGGCGACATGGCCCTCATCGCCAAGGCCGTGGGCGCCTGGCGCCGCGGCGACCGCGCGCATGTGCGCGAGCTGAACGACTGGGTGCTGCACACCCGCGAGACCAGCGAGCTGCGCCTGCAGGCCGAGCAGATGGGCCGATCCCTCACCGAATGGCTGCGCAACCAGCACCAGCACGACCCCGGCGGCCTGCTGCCCACCGTGCAGTGGCTGGCCGCCCTGCCCCCCACCTACCCCGTGGCCTTTGCGCTGGCCGCCTCCATCACCCAGGCGCCGGTGCGCGAGGTGCTGCTGGCCTACGCCTTCGGCTGGGCTGAGAACATGGTGCAGGCCGCGCTCAAGTCCATGCAGCTGGGCCAGAGCGCGGGCCAGCGCATCCTGGCCCGGCTGGCCGACGCCATTCCCCCTGCCGCCGACCACGCCGCCGCGCTGCCAGACAGCGAACGCCAGGCCTTTTCGCCCATGCTGGCCATCCTCTCGGCCCGGCATGAAACCCAATATTCACGCCTCTTCCGATCATGACGAGCAAGCTGCACCACATCCCCCACCGCACCAAACCCCTGCCCCCGCTGCGCGTGGGCATCGGCGGCCCCGTGGGCTCGGGCAAGACCACCCTGCTGGAAATGCTGTGCAAGGCCATGCGCGACGACTACGACCTCATCGCCATCACCAACGACATCTACACCAAGGAAGACCAGCGCCTGTTGACGATCAGCGGCGCGCTGCCGGCCGAGCGCATCCTGGGCGTGGAAACCGGCGGCTGCCCGCACACCGCCATCCGCGAGGACGCCTCTATCAACCTCGAAGCCATCGACCGCATGCTGGGCGAGTTCCCCAATGCCGACATCGTGTTTGTAGAAAGCGGCGGCGACAACCTGGCCGCCACCTTCAGCCCCGAGCTGAGCGACCTCACCATCTACGTCATCGACGTCGCCGCCGGCGAGAAAATCCCGCGCAAGGGCGGCCCCGGCATCACCAAGAGCGACCTGTTCATCATCAACAAGACCGATCTGGCCCCCCACGTCGGCGCCAACCTGGACGTGATGCGCCAGGACACCGAGCGCATGCGCACCGGCGCCCAGGGGCGGTTGAAGCCGTTTGTGATGACCAACCTGAAAACCCTGGAGGGACTGGGCGAGGTGGTGGGGTTTATCGAGAGCCAGGGGATGCTGCAGAAAAGCGCACGCGGGGGCATTCAGTGATGCGACACCGGGGCGGGCGGCTAGAATACGCGCCTCCCCGGAGACTTGGGTGAGTGGTTTAAACCAGCAGTCTTGAAAACTGCCGACGGGCAACCGTCCGTGAGTTCGAATCTCACAGTCTCCGCCAGTACACCAAGAAAAACGGGCCCTCGCGGCCCGTTTTTCATTTCTACCCCTCATCCGACCCATCGCCGCGGGGATGCCGCGCTGACGGAGGTAGCTAGTCCTTGTTTGGCCGCCCCAGACGACAGCGTTACGGCAAGTGCTCCAGAACTTCGGGCGCCTCCAACGTCTGCGCAGCATCCGTCGGCGTACCCGCAAGGGGCAATACCGCACCGGCGTCCGGGTACGGGCGCAGCAGCACATTGCGCAACAGGTCCTGCACCACCGCCGTGCATTCGGCGTGAACCCCTGGCGCAGATTGCGCCGATGCGGCGTTGGCCCACAGGCGCGCCACCCGCTCGCCATCGCTGCCCAGCACGGCATTCACGGCCGCAGCCCAGGCCTGCGGCGACTCCTTGCGCTGCCATGG
>JANJVX010000144.1 GCA_024709845.1 Burkholderiaceae bacterium
GCCAGCACCGCTCCCGACAAGCTCACGCTGTCCAAGGGCGCCATCCAGGGCCAGAAGACCACCGAGGAGCAACTGGCCAAGCGCAAGCAGACCCAGGAAGCATCGGCCCGCGTCGAGGAGCTGTCCAAGAACATCAGCGAGCTGAGCAAGCTCAGTGCCGCATCTGCCGCTGCGGGCACCACGCCCGCACCGGCAGTGCCCGCCAGCGAGCCGGCCGCGCCAGGCTTGGCGGTACCCGGTGTGGCCGCACCTGCGGCGCCCGCCCCGGCCGAGCCCGCAAGCACCGCCGCAGAGGCAGAACCTGCCGCCATGGCGGCCAGTGAACCCGCCGCCGCAGCCAGCGAGGCCGCCAGCGAGGCGGCACCTGCTCCAGCGCAACCGGCCGTCACGCCTGCACCGGCACCACAACCGGCGCCCATGGAAGAGCCCGGCTTCCTGTCTGGACTGATGGAGGACCCCATGATTCCGCTGGCTGGCGGCGGCCTGCTGGCACTGCTGCTCGGCTATGGCGCGTGGCGCGTGGTCCAGCGCCGCCGCAGTGGCGCGGCGCTGGACAGCTCCTTCCTGGAAAGCCGCCTGCAGCCCGATTCCTTCTTTGGCGCCAGCGGCGGCCAGCGCGTGGACACTGCGGGCACCGACTCCACCACGGGAGGATCGTCTCTGGCGTACTCTCCCAGCCAGCTCGACGCAGGGGGTGACGTGGACCCGGTCGCCGAAGCCGATGTGTATCTGGCCTATGGACGCGACCTTCAGGCCGAGGAAATCCTCAAGGAAGCGGTGCGGCACAACCCGACCCGCGTGTCGGTCCATGCCAAGCTGGGCGAAATTTACGCCAAGCGCCAGGACCGCAAGGCACTGGAAGCGGTCGCCACCGAAATCCACAATCTGACACAAGGCGAAGGCCCGGACTGGAATCGCATTGCCGAGCTGGGCCGTGATCTGGACCCGGACAATGCACTCTACCGCCCAGGCGGCCGCCCCATGGCAAGCATGCCGGCAGCAGCAGCTGCTGCTGCGGCCACCCCGGGGCTCGCCAGCACCCTGCCTCCCGATCTGGATCTGGACCTGGACCTTGATCTCGACCTTCCCGATGACGCACTCACAGACGCCCCGGCTGCGCCCGCAGGGAATTTTGCGGCTGCAGCCGCCGCTGCCAGCACCCAGCCACAGGCACAGGACAACAGCGAGGCAGCGTCTTTTGCCGGTCTGACCGAGCCCGAGGCAGAGCCCACCCCCGAACCGGAAGCCCCTGCCGTGGAGGCTCCGGCCACGCAGTCGTGGGAAATGCCTACCGCGTCTGCAGCCCCCCCCGTGATGGGCGATTCACCCGCCTTCGCGGGCCTGGACATGCCGCTGGATCTGCCCACCCTGGACACACGGCCCGACGAGCTGGCAAGCGCTCCAGCCGAGAAGCCGTTCACGCCGTCCGACTCGGGCCTGATGGAATTCGATCTCGACAGCATTTCACTGGACCTCGACACCCCTTCCGCACCGGCGCCCCTGGGCGGCGGCATGGCAGATGCTGAAGGTACGGAAGCGGCACCTCTGGCCGATGACCCGCTGGCCACCAAGCTCGCGCTGGCGCAGGAGTTCAACACCATCGGCGACACCGACGGAGCCCGCACGCTGGTGGAAGAAGTGATCGCCGAATCTTCCGGCGAACTCAAGGCACGCGCACAGCGCATGCTGGCCGACCTGGGCTGAACACCACTTGGGCCAGCGCATGCGAATGGCGCTGGGCGTCAGCTACAACGGTCAGAACTATCTGGGCTGGCAAAGCCAGCCCTCGGGCCAGACGGTGCAAGACAAGCTGGAGGCCGCACTTGCACAGTTCGCCACCCGGCCGGTCAGCACCCTGTGCGCCGGCCGCACCGACGCCGGCGTGCACGGGCTTATGCAAGTGGTGCACTTTGATGCCCCGGTGCAGCGCGCTCCCATGTCCTGGGTCCGAGGCACCAATACTTTCCTGCCCCACGACATTGCAGTGCAGTGGGCACGGCCCGTGCCCGACAGCTTTCATGCGCGTGCCTGTGCCGTTGCGCGGCGCTATGCCTATGTACTGCTGCAATCCCCGGTGCGTCCGAGCGTCGAGGCTGGGCGTGTTGGCTGGGTGTTCCGCCCACTGGACGAAGCGGCCATGCGTGCTGCAGCGGCATCCCTGATCGGCGAACACGACTTCACCTCGTTCCGCGCATCGGCCTGCCAGGCGCTGACGCCGGTCAAGACCCTGCACCGCATCGACATCACCCGCAAGGGCCCGGACCAGCCCGAGCCCGGCGAGGACTGGAGCCCGTGCTACTGGCGCTTCGAGTTCGAGGGCAACGCCTTCCTGCACCACATGATCCGCAACATCATGGGCTGCCTGGTGGCCATCGGCCAGGGCACCAAGCCAGCCTCCTGGATGGCCGAGGTGCTGGCGGCGTGCTCGCGCGACGCGGCCGCACCCACCTTCTCGCCCGACGGGCTGTACTTCCTCGGGCCGGTCTACGACGCCGTCTGGGGCCTGCCCAACCGCACGGCTGCGTATGATGCGCTGCCATGAGCAGCCCGCAAATTCAGCCCCCCGCCGCACCATTCCCCGCCACCCGCACGCGCATCAAGGTCTGCGGCCTCACGCGCGAACAGGATGTGGATGCCGCCGTCGCCGCCGGCGTGGACGCCGTGGGCTTCGTGCTCTACGCCCCCAGCCCGCGCGCCGTGACGCCGCAGCGCGCCGCGCAGCTGGCGTCGCGCCTGCCGCCCTTCGTCACACCGGTGCTGCTGTTTGTGAACGAAACCGCTCCCAATGTGATAGCTGCCAGCGCAATGGTGGCGGGCGCAATACTGCAATTTCATGGAGATGAAACCGCCGAGGAATGCTGGGAGGCCAGCGGCCGTGGCGCACGCCCCTACCTGCGCGCCGCGCGCATTCCCCTGGGGGAGCGAGGTATCGGGTTCGACCTCGTAGAATATGCCCATGTTCACTCCCGCGCCCGGGCCATCCTGCTCGACGCCCATGTCGAAGGCTATGGCGGTGGCGGCAAGGCATTCCATTGGTCACTCCTTCCTCCAAGCGTCGCCTCTCACCTCGTTTTAAGTGGTGGACTCACGCCTGCAAACGTGACCGATGGCATCGTGCAGGTGCGCCCGCGAGGTCTCTCGCTGGCGGTTGATGTCAGTTCCGGCGTCGAGCTTGACGGCCCCGATGGCAAGCCCATCAAGGGCGTCAAGGACGCCGACAAGATCCAGCGCTTCGTGGCCGCCGTGCGCGCGGCCGACGAGCACCTTGCAAGGCAATCCCATGTTCCAGTACGACCAACCTGATTCCTCGGGCCATTTCGGCCCCTACGGCGGCAGTTTCGCCAGCGAAACCCTGACCTTCGCGCTGCGCGAACTGCAGGAAGCCTACGCCCGCTACCAGAACGACCCGGAGTTCATCGCCGAGTTCAACTACGAGCTGGCGCACTTCGTCGGCCGCCCTTCGCCCGTGTACCACGCCGCGCGCACCAGCCGCGAAATGTGCGGGGCACAGATCTACCTCAAGCGCGAAGACCTGAACCACACCGGCGCGCACAAGATCAACAACGTGATCGGCCAGGCCATGCTGGCGCGCCGCATGGGCAAGAAGCGCATCATCGCCGAGACCGGCGCGGGCCAGCACGG
>JANJVX010000175.1 GCA_024709845.1 Burkholderiaceae bacterium
CAACGGGTGGAACACCAGCCGCTCGGCCAGCACCGCAATCAAGGCCACGCACAGGGCGGAGCCACCCATGGCCAGCCAGTAGTTCCAGCCCCAGGCCGACATGAGGTGGAACGACACGAAGGCGCCGAACATGTAGAACGCGCCGTGGGCAAAGTTGGGTACGTGCAGGATGCCGTACACCAGCGTCAGCCCCAGGGCCACCAGGCCATAGATGCCGCCCAGGGTGAAGCCGTTGAGGACTTGCTGCAGAAACATCTCCATCACACGGCCCTCCGGGCGATAGGCTGGGCGGGGCACGCTGCCCGCCCAGCACGCTGTGGCGGCCATGCCCTGCGGGCGTCGGGCCCCGGGTCCGGGAGTTTCTGCATCATCTGGCTCCTGTAAGTTGGCACTGTGCAACCCGCTCAACTCCGGCCACCCGATGGGTGCGCACGGACGAGAGACGAGTTGCCAGCGCAGCTTACGGGCCGATTCAAGGCGCAAAAGTTGCAATTCCACAATGCAGAACAACTTGAGGGTAAATACCCATGCCTGCAGGCCTGCATCAGTCACATAGATGACTTTTGACGGCAGTTACTGATTTTTGCAATCGCACTTCATTACCGCTGCGTGCAATGACATCGCAAAGTTCTGCAATGCAGAATTTCTGTAAAACCTCACCAAAACGGGCTTCGGCGCCACTGCACCGGGACGATGCGCTCGGGCAGCACCGCATTCACGGCCGATTTTGCTATTACTAATGTAGCTACTGGCGCTTTATGCATAAGCGCTTTTGCCATTTTTCATTGATATTCCTGGAGTCATCCGGCCGCTGCGCGGTGCCGCGGCACGACCGGTTGCGGCATGGCGGCACCGTAAACTGGAGTCCCGGCAGGCCGATGGTGGCGTGCCCTGAATGTCACGCGTCCCGTGAACGGATGGAGGTTTATGCAGATTCGCTGTGCACTGGTCGGCATGCCCGGCTCGGGAAAGTCCACCGTGGGCAGGCAGCTGGCCCACCGGCTCGGGGTGGCATTCGTGGACCTGGACCACCGGCTGGAGCAGGTGATTGGCACCACCATCCGCAGCTATTTCGAGACCGAGGGCGAGGAGCGTTTTCGCGACCTCGAAGCCCGCGTGCTGGCCGAGGTGGCGCAGCAGCCCGGTGGCCTGGTGCTGTCCACCGGTGGGGGCGCCGTGCTGCGCCCGGAGAACCGCGAGGTGCTGCGGCGCATGGGCACGGTGCTGTACCTGCGGGCCTCGCCCGACGAGATCTACAAGCGCGTCCGGCACGACCGCACACGCCCCTTGCTGCAGGTGGGCAACCCGCTGGAACGGCTGCGCGAGCTGTATGGACAGCGCGACAGGCTGTACCGCGAAACCGCCCACTACGTGATCGAGACCGGCCGCCCCACCGTCAACACGCTGGTCAACATGATCATGATGCAGCTGGAGATGGCCGCCAGCGCCCAGCCCGCAACAGCACCCACGGCCACGCCATGACCCGGCATCACGGGCGCTGGCGCAACCACTGCACCAGCTCATGGGCAGGCATGGGCCGCGCGTACAGGTAGCCTTGCGCACCGTCGCACTGCTCGCCGGCCAGAAACGCCCACTGCCGCTGCGTCTCCACCCCCTCGGCGATGGTACGCAAGCCCAGGCTGCGGCCCATGGCGATCACGGCCCGGCAGATGGCCGCATCGTTCGGGTCCACCAGAATGTCGCGCACGAAGGACTGGTCGATCTTGATCTGGTCGAGCGGCAGCCGCTTGACGTAATACAGCGACGAGTAGCCGGTGCCGAAGTCGTCGAGCGAGAAGCTCACACCCAGACCCTTGAGCGCCAGCATCGTGGCAATGGTCTGCTCGATGTTCTCCACCAGCATGCTCTCGGTGATCTCCAGCTTGAGCCGCTCCGGGTTGATGCCCGAGGCATCCAGATGGGCACGCACCTCATGGACAAAGTTCGACTGGCGGAACTGCCGGGCGCTGACGTTCACGGCGATGGTCAGCGGCGCGGTCAGCGGGTCGTTCTGCCAGGCGCGCAAGGTACGGCAGGCCTCGCCCAGCACCCAGTTGCCGATGGGCAGGATCAGGCCGGTTTCCTCGGCCAGCGGAATGAAGTCGAGCGGCTGCACCCGGCCCCGGTTCGGGTTGTCCCAGCGGATCAGGGCCTCGACCCCCATGCACAGGCCCTGCGTATCCACCTGGGGCTGGTAGTGCAACACCAGCTCGTGCCGCTCCACGGCATGGCGCAGCTCGGCCTCCAGCACGGCGCGCGCATTGATCCGCGCCTGGATGGCGGGGTCAAAGAACCGCACCGTGTTGCGCCCGCCGGCCTTGGCCTGGTACATCGCCAGGTCGGCCCGCTTGAGCAGCTCGTCCACCGACACGCTCTGTCCCACGAACAGGGTGATGCCGACACTGGTCGTGCCCTGGTACACCACGGGCCCCAGGTCGCACGGCTCGGACAGCCGCGCCACGATCTTCTCGCCCACCGTGCCCGCCAGGGAGACCGCAGTTTCAAGCCCCTCCCCGAGCTGCTGGATGAGCAGCACGAACTCGTCACCCCCGAGGCGGGCCACGGTATCGCCCTCGCGCACGCAGGCGCGCAGCCTGCGTGCGATCTCCACCAGCAGATGGTCACCCACCTCGTGCCCCTGCGTGTCGTTGAGGTTCTTGAAATGGTCCAGATCGAGGTACAACAACGCGCGGTACTTGCCGCTGCGTGAACTCGCCGCCATGCTCTGCTGCAACCGGTCGAGCAGCAGGCGCCGGTTGGGCAGGCCGGTGAGCGGATCAAAGAAGGCCAGGCTGTACGCTTCCTCCTGGGCCTTCTTGCGGTCGGTGATGTCGCGCCAGACGCAGTACAGCACGTCGTGCCCCTGCAGCTCCAGGCGCGCCAGGGTGACCTCGACCGGAAAACTGGAGCCATCGGCGCGGCAGTGCACCCACTCGAAGCGAACCACGCCCTCCCGCATGGCCTGGTGCATCATTTCCTCGGCCTTCTCGTAGGAGGGCCGTCCGTCCGGCTGGAACGCGGGCGAGAGGCGCGAGGGGTGCTGCAGGATGTCGTCGCGGTGTGAATACCCCAGCAGGGCGATCGCCGCCCGGTTGCAGTCGGTGAACACGCCCTTTTCGATCAGCCAGCAGGGGTCCGGCGAGTTGTCGAACAGGTCGCGAAAGCGCTTCTCGCTGTGGCGCAGCTCCAGCGCGCGCTCATGCAACTGCTGCGCCATCCGGGACAGGTGCCGCCCTTCGAGCAACTGGGCCAGCGCCGTGCAGAACGCCGGCAGCAGCGCCTCGCAGGCCGCAAACGCACGGGCATCGGTCACATGCAGCGACAGCACGCCGTGGCGGGAGGTGCCCGCAACCAGGGGAAAGTCCCGATGGGGACCCCCCTGGGCCGGTGCATCGGCGGCCGCCAGCACTGCACCGGCCACGCCGGGGAGCTGTGCCAGCGCCTGCGCCAGACGCGGCCCGATCGCATCGTCAGGCCAGGACGCGGCAGCAGCCAGCAGGCCCAGAAGCCGCCCGGCCAGGGGCATCGCGCCACCGTCATCGTTGTCCGTCATGCACACTCCCTGCGGTCAACCCGCGTCCAGCAAAGTCTGTCGCCCATGCGGCGGGGCGTCAATCTGGCGCATACCCGGAGTCCGCCCCGGGGCGATGCTCAAGGCACCGGTCCGCGCGCCTGTTCCAGCGCGCGCAGCCGCCGGTACAGGGTCCGCGGACTCACGCCGAGGGCCTGCGCCTGCTGGCGGCGCGTGCCACTGCGGGCCTGGAGCGCGGCGCGCAGGGCGGCCTCTTCGATGCCGCGCAGGCTCGCGGCGCCCTGGGCCGCGGGGGCGGGCAGCGGGGCGCCGCCCCCGCGGGCCGATGGCAGGTCGAACGCCAGGGCGCGCTCCACCGTCTGCGCGCTGACCACGGCCCCGTCGGTCAGCAGCGCGGCGCGTTCGAGCACGTTGCGCAGCTCGCGCACGTTGCCCGGAAAGGGGTGCTGCGCCAAGCGGCGCAGGGCGGCGGGTGCCAGGGCCAGGCGGCGCCCGGGCGCCACGCGGTCCAGCAGCGACGCGGCAAGCAGCGGAATGTCCTGCACACGCTCGCGCAGCGCAGGCAGCACGATGGGAAAGGTCGCCAGGCGGTAGTACAGGTCTTCGCGAAAGCGCCCCTGCGCCACCATGGCGCGCAGGTCGCGGTGCGTGGCGGCCACCACGCGCAGGTCGGCGCGGCGCAATTCGGTCTGGCCCACGCGGCGGTAGGTTCCGCTCTCGATCAGGCGCAGCAGCTTGACCTGCATGGTCAGCGGAATGTCGCCCGCCTCGTCCAGAAACAGCGTGCCGCCGTGCGCGGCCTCCACCAGCCCGGCGCGGGCGGTGTGCGCGCCGGTGAAGGCACCGCGCTCATGGCCGAAGAGCTCGCTCTCGAACAGCGTCTCGGGCAGGCTGGCGCAGTCCACCACCACCAGCGGCCGGCCCGCGCGGGGGCTGGCCGCATGCACGGCGCGGGCCGCCAGCTCCTTGCCGGTGCCCGATTCGCCCAGCAGCAGCACGCTGGCCTGCGAGGGGCCCACGCGGGCGATCAGCTCCAGCACCGCCTGGAACGGCGGCGAGCGGCCAAGCATGCCGTCCGCCGCACCGCCGCCCGCACCGCCGCCAGCGCGCCCCTGGGCCATGGGCAGGGGTTCCATTTTTTCCAGAAAGAACCGGGGCTGGCCGCCGGCGTCGCGCAGTGGCAGCAGCTCGATCTGCACGTAGTCCTCGCCGCGCGGCGTGTGGTGCAGGTGCAGCACGCGCTCGCGCTGGCCGCTGTGCAGCGAGCGCGCCAGCGGGCAGGTTTCTCCCGCCTGGTCGCAGGGCACGGACGAGTGGTGCGACACCTCGTAGCAGGTGCGTCCCACCACGGGCGCACCCTGTGCGTACTGGCGCCGGTAGGCAGCATTGGCGGCCACGATGCGGTAGTGGCGGTCGAACAGGATGTGGGGCTCGGGCAGCGCGTCCAGGTAGGCCGCGAAATCCGGACCGGGCGGAGGAGAAGCGTCTTCGGACATGGTGCGGGCGGTGTGCGGCGCCCCATCGGCGCGGCACACCAGTGTGCCATAGTGCGCCGCAATTGGCAGCATATGACACCAAATGGCAGTCAAATGGCACACCCCGACAAACTTCGTACTGCACAGGCAGGTGCCAAGCCCTTGTTTCTACGAGGGTTTTGGAAAGGCGATGACACCCCGGAGGCTGGCACGAGTCTTGATTAAGAGCAAGACACAAGGACTCCACCGCACGCCCCGTGCCATGACCCACACCATGACCCCACCCGAACCCTCCCCCGCGCCACCGGAGCAGGTGATCCACTTCTACCAGACCAACCCGAAGGTCTACGCGCGCTCCATCAGCGGCGTGTTCACCCGCTGGCGCTGGGCCCTGGTGTTTCTGACGCAGGCCGTGTTCTACGTGCTGCCGTGGCTGGAATGGGGCCAGCGCCAGATGGTGCTGTTCGACCTGGGCGCGCGGCGCTTCTACATCTTCGGGCTGATGCTGTATCCGCAGGACTTCATCTACCTGACCGGGCTGCTCATCATCTCGGCACTGTCGCTGTTCCTGTTCACGGCCGTGGCCGGGCGCCTGTGGTGCGGCTTCGCCTGCCCGCAGACGGTCTACACCGAGATCTTCATGTGGATCGAGCGCCAGATCGAAGGCGACCGCAGCGCGCGCCTGCGCCTGGACAAGAGTCCGTGGACCTGGGAAAAGCTGCGCAAGAAGACGCTCAAGCAACTGGCCTGGCTGACCGTGGCGCTGTGGACCGGCTTCACCTTCGTCGGCTACTTCGTGCCCATCCGCGCGCTCGGCGGCGAGCTGCTCGCGCTGCAGGGCACCTGGCAGATCTTCTGGGTGGGCTTCTATGGCTTCGCCACCTACGGCAACGCGGGCTACATGCGCGAGCAGGTGTGCAAGTACATGTGCCCCTATGCGCGTTTCCAGAGCGCCATGTTCGACAAGGACACGCTGATCGTCAGCTACGACCCAGCACGCGGCGAGCCGCGCGCCCCGCGCAAGAAGGACGTGGACGCCAAGGCCCAGGGCCTGGGCGACTGCATCGACTGCAGCCTGTGCGTGCAGGTGTGCCCCACCGGCATCGACATCCGCAAGGGCCTGCAGTACGAGTGCATCGGCTGCGGCCTGTGCGTGGACGCGTGCAACTCCGTCATGGACAAGGTGCAGTACCCGCGCGGACTGATCCGCTACTCCACGCAGAACGCCGTCAGCAACCGCTGGAGCCCGGCGCAGATCGTACGGCGCGTGCTGCGCCCCCGGGTGCTGGTCTACACCGCCCTGCTGCTGGCGCTGTGCATTGCCATGCTCACCAGCCTGGTCACGCGCACACCGCTGAAGGTGGACGTGGTGCGCGACCGCGCGGCGCTCTCGCGCATCGTGGCTGGCGGCAAGCTGGAGAACGTGTACCGCCTGCAGATCATGAACGCCACCGAGGGGCCGCAGCGCTACCGCATCACGGCACGCGGCCTGCCCGGTCTGGCGGTGACCTCGGACGCCGAGGTGGACGTGGGCCCGGCCGAATCCCGCTGGGTGGTGGTGCAGCTGCAGATCCCCTTCGGCTCGGCGGCGCCCGGTTCGCACACCGTGCACTTTGACGTGGAGGCCCTGGGAGGCGAGGCCGCCCATGTGAGCGAGAAGACGGTGTTCCTGGTGCCGCGCTGAGGCGGCAGGCGGGGCCCGTTGGCCCACCCCACAGCACAAAGGCTCCGCAAGCGGAGCCTTTGTGCATCAAATCGGCCTCTAGCGCTTATCCCATAAGCGCCAGCAGCTCATTAATCCATAGCATCAAAGATTCGGCGCCAGCAGCCGCGTCAGCTCCGCGACGTCCATGCCCCGGCGCTGCGCCATGTCCTCCACCTGGTCCTCGCCGATCTTGCCCACGCTGAAATAGGTGGACTGCGGATGGCCCAGGTAGAAACCGCTCACGCTCGCGGCCGGTGCCATGGCCAGGCCCTCGGTGAGCTGCATGCCGATCTCGCTGCACTGCAGCTGCGCGAACAGATCGCGCTTGGCGCTGTGGTCTGGGCAGGCCGGGTAGCCGGGCGCGGGGCGGATGCCCTGGTACTGCTCGGCGATGAGCGCGTCGTTGCTCAAGGCTTCGCCCTGCGCATAGCCCCACAGGTCGGTGCGCACACGCTGGTGCAGGCATTCGGCAAAAGCCTCGGCCAGGCGGTCGGCCAGGCTTTTGAAAAGGATGGCCGAATAGTCGTCGTGCGCGGCGAGGAACTCCTGCTCCTTCTTCTCCACACCCAGGCCCGCCGTCACAGCAAACAGCCCGGCGTAGTCGGCGATGCCACTGTCCTTGGGCGCCACGAAGTCGGCCAGGCAGCGGCTGGGGCGCATCACGCCTTCGACGGCGTGCTTTTCCGTCTGCTGGCGCAGGCCGTACCAGGTCAGCGCCACCTGGCTGCGCGTTTCGTCGGTGTAGAACTCGATGTCGTCGCCCACGCTGTTGGCGGGCAGCAGCGCCAGCACGCCGCTGGCCTGCAGCCAGCGGCCTTCGATGATCTTCTTGAGCATGGCCTGGCCGTCGGCAAAGACGCGCTGCGCCTCCTGCCCCACCACCTCGTCCTGCAGGATGGCGGGGTAGGCCCCCGCCAGGTCCCAGGTCTGCAAGAACGGGCCCCAGTCGAGGTAGGGCACCAGTTCGGCCAGGTCGAAGTTCTTGAACACGCGACGGCCCAACGCACGCGGCGCAGTAGGCCGGTAGGCGGCCCAGTCAATGGCGGTGCGGTTGGCACGGGCTTTGGCCAGCGGCCACAGCGGCACCTGCTTCTTGTTGGCGTGCTGGCTGCGCACCTTGTCGTAGTCGGCCTGCACCTCCTGGACAAAGCTGTCGGCGTTGTCGCCCAGCAGGCTCTGCGCCACGCCCACGCTGCGCGAGGCGTCGGGCACATAGACCACGGGGCCCTCGTAGTGCGGGGCAATCTTCACGGCGGTGTGCACGCGCGAGCAGGTGGCGCCGCCAATCAGGAGCGGTATTTTCTTCACCCGGAAGTAGTCGTCCTTGTGCATTTCGGCGGCGACGTACTGCATCTCTTCGAGGCTGGGCGTGATCAGGCCCGACAGGCCGATGATGTCCGCCCCTTCGGCCTTGGCGCGCGCCAGGATTTCGTGGCAGGGCACCATCACGCCCATGTTGATGACCTCAAAGTTGTTGCACTGCAAGACCACGGTCACGATGTTCTTGCCGATGTCGTGCACATCACCCTTGACGGTGGCGATGACGATCTTGCCCTTGGTGCGCACATCGCGCCCGGCGGCTTCGTCCTGGCGCTTTTCTTCCTCGATGTAGGGAATGAGGTGCGCCACGGCGAGCTTCATCACGCGCGCGCTCTTGACCACCTGCGGCAGGAACATCTTGCCCTGGCCGAACAGGTCGCCGACCACGCTCATGCCGTCCATCAGCGGTCCTTCGATGACGTGCAGCGGACGCCCGCCCTTGGCCTGGATCTCGCGGTAGGCCTCCTCGGTGTCTTCCACAATGAAGTCGGTGATGCCATGCACCAGCGCATGGCTCAGGCGCTCGCCCACGGTCTTGGGGTGCTCGGGCGTGCCTCGCCATTCGAGCTTCTTGCTCTCGTCCTTGGCGCCGCTCTTGGCGGTTTCGGCAATTTCGACCAGACGCTCACCCGCGTCGGGGCGGCGGTTGAGCACCACGTCTTCGACGCGCTCGCGCAGCACGGGTTCAAGGTCGTCGTAGACGCCCACCATGCCGGCGTTGACGATGCCCATGTCCATGCCCGCCTTGATGGCGTGGTACAGGAACACGGTGTGGATGGCTTCACGCACCGGGTCGTTGCCCCGGAAGCTGAAACTGACGTTGGACACGCCGCCCGACACCTTGGCGCCCGGCAGGTGCTGCTTGATCCAGCGCGTGGCGTTGATGAAGTCCACCGCGTAGTTGTTGTGCTCTTCAATGCCCGTGGCAATGGCGAAGATGTTGGGGTCGAAGATGATGTCTTCGGGCGGGAAACCCACCTCGTCCACCAGGATGCGGTAGGCACGCTCGCAGATCTCGATCTTGCGCTCGTAGGTGTCGGCCTGGCCCTTTTCGTCGAAGGCCATCACCACCGCCGCCGCGCCGTAACGCTTGACGAGCCGCGCCTGGCGCTTGAACTCGTCAACCCCCTCCTTCATCGAGATGGAGTTGACGATGCCCTTGCCCTGCAGGCAGCGCAATCCTGCCTCGATGACCGTCCACTTGGAGCTGTCCACCATGACGGGCAGGCGCGCGATGTCGGGCTCGGAGGCCATCAGGTTCAGGAAGCGCACCATGGCGGCCTGGCTGTCGAGCATGGCCTCGTCCATGTTCACGTCGATGACCTGTGCGCCGTTCTCCACCTGCTGGCGCGCCACGGCCAGGGCTTCTTCGTACTGGCCGCCCAGGATCATGCGCGCGAAGGCCTTGGAGCCGGTGACGTTGGTGCGCTCGCCCACGTTGACGAACAGCGAATCCGCGCCAATGGAGACAGGCTCCAGGCCCGACAGCCGCATGGGGGGAAGGGAAAGATCAGACATAGGCCCACCTGTGAAAAAACCGGGAAACAGGTGAGCGTCGTTGCGATACGGGAAGACGGTCCAAGCCTGACGGCACATGCCGCTGCAACGCTCCTTGGACGAACCGGTATTTTACCGGTGATCGCGCCCCGTGCCTCCCGGGGCGGCCCGCACCCGGTGGCAGGGCCGGGGGTTGGTGCAAAATGCGTGCAACTTTTCGATACATCCTGCATGGCAGCAGCGCCGTGCAGCCCTGCGACATGCCCGGCGCCCTGGCCCTGCGCCGGACGCCCCATTCCAAGACCACCATGCAAGACGACGATCGCGGCCGCGCAGACACCGCCGAAACTCCGGCACCCCCGCCCGCCACCGGTTTTTTCCGCCGATTCCTGCGCCTGCTGACCTTTGTGGATTTGCCGATCAAGCAGAAATTCCTGCTGCTGGCCATCGGCACGCTGTTCTGGTTTGGCTCCATGGCCGTCGTCACGGTGTTCGCGCTCACCGCCATCCAGTACAAATACCACCTGGTGTCCGAGCAGATCATGCCGCACGACCAGGCGGCGCGCGAGGTGCTGTCACACCTGCAGAGCATCGACCGCGACCTGCAATTCATCGGCCCGCACGACACGGGTGCCGATCTGCTGGCCATCCAGTCGATGCGCGACCACGTCAAGTCGATCCGCGCCGTCAATGCCCGGCTGAGCCTGCGCCAGAACGGCACGAGCGGCACCTTCATCGAAAACCTGGTGCGTTCGCTGGCCACCGCCAGTCCGGCCAGCCTGCACTATCTGCAGGGCATCATGGCGGTGGCCGACCGCATCGACCAGTCGCTCGACAGCTACATCCATGCCAAGCGCAAGCTGCCGCGCGCAATGGACACCGAGGCCATCACCACTGCGGTGGACGACGCCAAGGACCAGGTAGCCAAGGGGGTGGCGCTGGCCACGCAGCACGCCCAGGGCGTGGCCGCGGAATACGGCAGCATCAATGACCAGATCTATCAGATCATTCGCGAATCGGTCAACGCCATCCTGGCCGTGCTGCTGATCGCCTCGACGCTGCTGTTCTTCTTCGTGCGCTGGATCATCGTGGCCTTCCAGCGCCCCATCGCGGCCATCATCCGGCAGATCGACTCGCTCAGCACCGGCGACATCAACCTGGCCAAGAAGGTCGCGATCAAGTCCCAGGACGAGATTGGCACCCTCTCGCAGAAGTTCAACAGCCTGGTGGACAACGTCTACGGCATGACGATCTACAAGAAGGTCATCGAAGAAGACGCCTCGCTGGACGAGGTGTACCACCGCCTGGGCGACGTGTTCGACACCGAACTGGCGATTCCCGGCTACACCATCTATGACGTCAACGCGCAGAAAAAGGAAATGCGCGTGGCCCACCCGCCGCTGGTGGGCGACGCCCGCCTGCACTGCGACCTGGAGGTGCTGTCCGACTGCAGCCAGTGCCGCGCCGTGCACACGGGACACACCGTGTCCTCATTCGAGTTTCCCGGCGTCTGCCGCCGCTTCGTGCCGCAGGACGGCGTGGGCCACATCTGCATTCCCCTGACGGCTGGCGGCAACACCGGCGGCGTGGTGCAGTTGCGCTTTGCCGCCGATGCCAGCGGCGCCATGCTGGACCCCGCGGCACCGCAAAAACTGTTCAACGCCGAAACCTACATCAACCAGTCGCTCTCGGTCATTGAGGCCAAACGCCTGATGCAGACGCTGCGCGAATCCGCCATGGTGGACCCGATGACCGGGCTGTACAACCGGCGCTTCCTGCAGGAGCACACGGCCCAGATCATCAGCGGCGTGCTGCGGCGCAAGACGCAAATCGGCCTGCTGGTGTGCGACATCGACTACTTCAAGCAGGTCAACGACACGCACGGCCACGACGCGGGCGACCAGCTGCTGCGCGAAACCGCCATCGTGCTGAAGAACGCGGTGCGCGAGTCGGACATCGTCATCCGCTTCGGCGGTGAGGAATTCCTGGTGCTGCTGATGGACGTGCAGGCCGACGATGCCCAGGTGGTGGCCGAGAAGATCCGCCAGTCCATTGAAAAGCTGAAAGTGACGGTGGGCGAGAAGGTGCTGCAGAAGACCATCTCCATCGGCGTGGCCGAGTTCCCCGGCGACACCGACGGCTTCTGGCAGGCCATCAAGTATGCCGACGTGGCGCTCTACCGTGCCAAGGAAGGCGGGCGCAACCAGTGCGTTCGCTTCGCACCCGACATGTGGCAGCACGGGGACTTTTAGGACAACCCCCTGTGGCGCTGCGCGCCTTCCCCCCTCTCTCGCGCCGCTGCGCTTGCGGGAAGGGGGACGCAGCCCTCGCTGCGGGGCGGCCCTTGCTCGGCTGCCCTGGCCTGGGGCCGCGCCCGTTGCGCAGGCAACGGCCCGGTGTTACGCCGCCGATGCTGGCAGGCCGAAGACGCGGTCAAAGCCCCAGTTGAAGACGAAGGTGTAGCAGAGGAAGAACACCACCAGGCCCAGGTCCATCACCAGGGCGTGCCACAGGCTGACCTCGAACCACCAGGCGAACAGCGGCACCAGGATGAACACCAGCCCGCCTTCGAAGCCCACCGCATGGGCGATGCGGCGGCGCAGGCTGCGCCCGCGCACGGTCTGGCGGGCCTCCCAGCGCTCGAACAGGGTGTTGAAAAAGAGATTCCAGGCCACCGCGATGGCCGACGACGCCACCGCCATCACCCCCGCATGGGCCGTGCCGTGGCTGGAGAACTGCGCCAGCCCCAGCGTGGCCACGGCGATGGCGATCAACTCGTAGATGGAGACGTAGACCACACGGCGGCGCACACCGTGCAGGCCGGGAATGAGGGGCGGAGACTGCATGGGGCCGACTTTAGGCCCATCGGGCTGATAATTGAAGTCAGCTTGTTTCAGTTTTATTGATAAATGGCGTTCACCTCCGATAGCGTGCACCTGTTCCTGGCTGTGCTCGACCACGGCTCTTTCTCGGCGGCAGCCCGGGCGCTGGGGCGCGTGCCTTCGGCCGTGAGCATGGCCATGGGCCACCTGGAGGCCGAGCTGGACATGCCGCTCTTCGACCGCAGCGGGCGCGAGCCCCGGCCCACGGCGGCGGCGCGCGCACTCGAACCGCAGGCACGGCTGCTGGCGGCGCAGCTGCAGCAGCTCAACGCGCAGGCGCTGTCCCTCACGCAGGGCCTGGAAGAGCGGCTCACGCTGGCCATTGCCCCCGAACTGCTGGCCGCGCGCTGGAGCGCGCCCCTGGCCGCGCTGGCGCACGAGTTTCCGCTGCTGCAGGTGGAGGTGCTGGCCGCGCCGCAGGCCGACGCGCTGGCCCTGCTGCACACCGGGCGCGCGCAGCTGGCGCTGGTGTTCGAGCGCCCGAGCATCGACGGCCGCGAGGGATTTCAGGAAGTGGGCGACGAAACCCTGGTGGCCGTGATGGCGCCCGGCCACCCGGTGCTGCAGGCCGCACGCAGCGCCGCCCTGGCGCGCGGCGAACCGCCGGAGGCCGCACGCCTGCGCGAGGAGCACCTGACGACCACGCGCCAGATCGTGGTGGCGGGCCGCGACCCGCTGCAGCGCGACCCGCGCTTTGAATATGCGCGCCACAACTGGCGCACCGACAACCACGTCGCCGCGCTCGGCCTGATCGAGGCCGGGCTGGGCTGGGGCTGGCAGCCGCGCGCGCTGGTGGCCGCCCACATCGCCGCAGGCACCCTGGTCGAGATGCCGTTCGAGAACCTCAGCAACGGCGCCCGGTTGTGGGTGGACCTGGTCTGGTCCAAGGAACGCCCGCTGGGCCTGGGCGCGCGGCGCTTTGTGGCGCTGATGGGCACAGCTGCAAAAAATTAAGAAGAATCAGCCTCTAGAGCCCTTTTTATAAGCGCAGACAGCTATCACTATGATAGCAACATCGAGGCAGATCACGGCGATGGCAGCAATTCCCGCTGCACGGCGGGGCTGTCCACCGCGTTACAGGGTGCGCGGCGCCGGGCGCAGTAGCATGGGCCACCGCTGGCGCTTGCAGCCCGCTTCCCGCTGTTTCCAGGAGATCCCCATGCTGAATTTCGAGTTCTACAACCCCACCCGCATCGTTTTCGGCAAAGACAAGGTGGCCGACCTGGCGCGCCTGGTGCCGCCCGATGCGCGCGTGCTGGTGCTCTATGGCGGCGCCAGCGCCCGCAAGACAGGCACGCTCGACGAGGTGATGGCTGCGCTGGGCGAGCGCACCGTGACCGAGTTTGGCGGCATCGAACCCAACCCCACCTACGAGACCCTGATGCGCGCCGTGGAGCAGGTGCGTGCCGAGAAGGTCGATTTTTTGCTGGCCGTGGGCGGCGGCTCGGTCATCGACGGCACCAAGTTCGTGGCGGCCGCCGCCTGCTTCGACGGCGAGCCCTGGGACATCCTGCTGCAGCGCGGCCGCAACGTGCAGCGCGCCCTGCCCATGGGCACCGTGCTCACATTGCCCGCCACCGGCTCCGAGATGAACAACGGCGGCGTGGTCACGCGCAAGGCCACGCACGCCAAGCTGTCGTTCTCCAGCCCGCACTGCTTCCCGCAGTTTTCCGTGCTCGACCCCACCAAGACCTATACCCTGCCACGCGAGCAGATCGCCAACGGCATCGCCGATGCCTTCGTGCACACCATGGAGCAGTACCTCACCTACCCGGTGCAGGCGCTGGCGCAGGACCGCTTCGCCGAGGGCCTGCTGCAGACCCTGGTGGAGATCGCGCCCGGCGCGCTGGCCGAAACGCCCGACTACGACAACCGCGCCAACCTGATGTGGACGGCGACGCTGGCGCTCAACGGCCTGATCGGTGCGGGTGTGCCGCAGGACTGGGCCACGCACATGATCGGCCACGAACTGACCGCCCTGTATGGCATCGACCACGCACGCACGCTGGCCATCGTGCTGCCTTCGCTGATGGATTCGCAGCGCGAGGCCAAGCGCGAGAAACTGCTGCAGTACGCCGCACGCGTGTGGCAGATCACCGAAGGCAGCGACGACCAGCGCATCGATGCGGCCATTGCGCGCACACGCGGCTTTTTCGAGGGCCTGGGCATTCCCACCCGCCTGTCGGGCCACGGCCTGGGGCGCGAAGCGGTGGACGCCGTGGTGGCGCAGCTCACCGCACACGGCATGCTCAAGCTGGGCGAGCACCGCCGCATCACGCCCGACGTCAGCCGCGCGATTCTCGAAGCCGCGCTGTAGTCGCTACTTCAAGCAGACCAGCCGCACCTGTTTGAGGTCGGTCAGCCCCTGCAAGGCCTTTTCGACGCCATCCATCATCAGCGTGCGCAGACCCTCGTTCATGCAGGCGGCAAGCAGGTCGGCGACGCGCGAGCGCGCCTGGATGTGGCGCTTGATATCGTCGTCGGCCACCAGCAGCTCGTGCAGGCCGACGCGGCCCTTGTAGCCGCTGCCCTGGCATTTGTCGCAACCCACGGGGCGGTATAGGCGCAGCTGGCCTTCGGCGCCCCCAAAACGCTCGCGCCAGCCCTGCAGCACGGCCTGCCGCTGGCCCTCGGGGTCTTGCTGCCAGGCGGTGGTGTGGTGCAGCGGCAGGGTGTAGTCGTCCAGGCACTGCTGCAGCTCGTCGGCGCCGGGCACATAGGCCTCGCGGCAGCTGCACAGCTTCTTGGCCAGGCGCTGCGCCAGCACGCCGAGCAGGGCGTCAGCAAAGTTGAACGGGTCCATGCCCATGTCGAGCAGGCGCACGATGGACTCGGGCGCCGAGTTGGTGTGCAGCGTGGAGAGCACCAGGTGCCCGGTGAGCGAGGCCTCGATACCCATGCTCACAGTTTCCAGGTCGCGCGACTCGCCCACCATGATGATGTCCGGGTCCAGGCGCAGGAAGGCGCGCATGACCGTGGCGAAGTCGATGCCCGCCTTCTTGTTGACCTGCACCTGGCGCAGGCCCTTCTGCGTGATTTCCACCGGGTCCTCGGCGGTCCAGATCTTGGTGTCGGGCGTGTTGAGCTGGCGCAGGATGGAGTGCAGCGTGGTCGTCTTGCCCGAGCCCGTGGGGCCGCAGACGTAGAACAGGCCGTAGGGCTTGGAGATGGTGGGCAGCAGCCGCTGCAGGTTGTGCGCGCTCAGGCCGAGCTGCTCCAGCGGCAGCGGCTCGCCGCCTTTGAGCAGGCGCAGCACCACGTCCTCCACACCACCCACCGAGGCCACGGTGGCCACGCGCAGCTCGATGTCGAGCGGGCCGAAGCGGCGAAACTGGATCTTGCCGTCCTGCGGCTTGCGGCGCTCGGAAATGTCGAGATCGCACATGATCTTGATGCGCGTGACCAGCGGCGCGCGGTAGGCCGCCGGAATCTCGATGTAGGGCTGCAGGCTGCCGTCGATGCGGAAGCGGATGGCGGTCTTGCCCTTGCCCGGCTGGGGTTCGATGTGGATGTCCGAGGCGCCCTGCTGGTAGGCATCGACCACGATCTTGTTGACCAGCTTGACGAGTTCGTTGTCGGCCGCAGACGACACCAGCGACGCCTCGTTGGTGTCCTCTTCCGGCAGGGCAGACTCGGCCATGTCGGCCAGCATCCGGTCCACGCTGGCCTCCTCCATGCGGCCATAGATCTGGTCCACGGTCTGCAGGAAATCCTGCTGCGTGGTGACCAGGTACTCAACGCGGAGGGCACGCGGAAACACATGGCGCACCATGCGCGAGGCCAGAACGGATTCGGGGTCCAGGCACATCACCTGCAGGCCTGCGGCCGTGTCCTCCAGCGGCAGCCAGCCCTGGGTCAGCACGAACTCGCGCTTGAGCACGCCATGCAGCGCCTCAATGCGCAGGCGGTCGGGCTGAAAGCCCGCGTAAGGCATGCCGAAAAAGGCCGACAGGCTGCCCCCCAGATCGGCCGGGCGCACGCCGTTCTGCAGCAGCAGCTCTTCACTGGTGCGGCCCTCCTCGCGGGCCTGGGCCAGGCACTGCGCCAGCGTTGCGGCATCCAGCAGGCCCTGGTCCACCAGCCACTGGTAGCGGGCGCCACCGGGCAGGCGCGGCGCGGGCGGCGCAGGCTCCGGCTCCATGGCAGGCACCACCAGCGGCTGGCGGTGGTGCCGGAAGGCAATGGCCAGCGTCTGGCACAGCTCCTGCACACCTTGCTCGGCCAGCGGTCCAAAGGGCTCGCCGCTGCGGGTGTTGATGAGCTGCAGCACGCCGTACAAGGTGTCGCCCTGCAGGACCGGCGCCGTCAGCAGCTGGCGCGTGTGGTAGCCCGAGCGCTGGTCCACCTCCTTCTGGAACCGCAGGCCCGGCGCAACGGCCTGCAGCCCGGCGGCATCGTGCGCGTCGGGCACATTGACCAGCCGGCGCTGCAGGGCCACATAGCCCGCCACGCTGGAGGCCTTGATCGGCAGCCGCAGGTTGCACAGGGTCTTGAGCCCCGTCTTGAAGCGCGAAAGGATGTGGCGGCCATCGTCGGACACCGTGTAGAGCGTCATCCGGTCGGCCTGGAACAGGGCGCAGATGTCCTGCTCCAGATCCACCATGATCTGCTCGACACGGTCGGTGTTGTGGATGCGGTTGCTCAGGGACTGGAGGTCACGAAAAAACGGGCCTTCCTCCAGACCGGGGTGGGGGGTGCTTTGCATGGTGTCGGGTCTCGGTGCTGCAGCAGTG
The DNA here is from genome assembly GCA_024709845.1 of Burkholderiaceae bacterium. Taxonomy (GTDB): domain Bacteria; phylum Pseudomonadota; class Gammaproteobacteria; order Burkholderiales; family Burkholderiaceae_C; genus Simplicispira. Next base: position 17,145 of record JANJVX010000175.1, read on the forward strand.
GAGAGGGTGGTCCAATGTATCGCTTTCCACTTGATCCAGGGCAGAGGGCGTGCCCCGCGCGGGTGCGCTCCGTTGTCGCCTGCGGCACGTTCTGCTAAGGTGGCTTTTCGCCTGTGAGTGCCGCGCGGCCCCGGCGCCCTGCTGCCGCGCTCACGCTTTGCGCACCCCGTCGGCACCCTGCCGGCAGCGAAAGGAGGAGCCATGTACCAACGAATTCTTGTTCCGGTGGACGGCAGCAGCACGGCACAGCGCGGGCTGGCCGAGGCCATCCGGCTGGCCCGGCTGAGCGGCGGGCAGCTGCGCCTGCTGCACCGGGTCGATGCCCTGTCGATGACCTCCGCCATGGGCGCCTATGCCCCCTTCAGCAGCGATGTGCTGGCCCAGATGCGCACCGATGGCGAAACCCTTCTGGCCCAGGCGCGTGAGCAAGCCATCGCCGAGGGCGTGGCCGCCGACACGGTGCTCGACGATGGCGTGCACAGCCGCCTGGCCGACTGGGTGGTGGAAGAAGTGCGGGCCTGGCCCGCGGACGTGGTGGTACTGGGCACGCACGGGCGGCGCGGCGTGGGCCGCATGCTGCTGGGCAGCGACGCCGAGCAGGTGCTGCGCATCTGCCCGGTGCCGGTGCTGCTGGTGCGCCACCAGGACACCGACTAGTTCACTGGACTAGGCATGGACCGCCCACCCGGTCAGCGCACCTGCCTGTATGGCAGCACGGCGCTGGGGGTCGTCATCGACCGTATGGCACGCCAGGCGGCCGGGCTGCTGTCGGGGCACGACAAGATCGCCGTCATCGGCATCCTGCGCCGGGGCGCACCGCTGGCCGAACGCCTGACGGCTCTGATGGTGCGCCGTTATGGCATGGCCCTGCCGCTGCGGCTGGACCTGTCCGTCAAGCGCTATGCCGACGACCTGACGCTGCTGCACCCGGAGACCCAGCTCACCGAGAACGCCAGCCACGCCGCCATCGACCTCTCGGGCCACGCCCTGCTGGTCGTGGACGACGTGCTCTACACCGGGCACTCGCTGTTGCGCGTGGTGGAATACCTCGCGCGCAAACAGCCTGCCGAGATTCGCGTGGCCGTGCTGGCGGACCGGGGCGTGACCCGCCTGCCCGTGCACGCCGACGTGGTGGGCGTGCGCCTGGACATCGCGCCCGGCGATGTCATCGAGTGCAATGTTCCGCCCTACGAGAGCGAATTCAAGATCGAACTGCTGCAGCTGCAGCGTGGTGCCTGAGCCCTCGCCGTGCCACAGCGAGAAAGGAGCTGCCATGTTCCAGGACCGCGCCGATGCCGCCCGCCGCCTGGCGGCCCGCCTGCAGGCCTACCAGGGCCAGAACCCGCTGGTGCTGGCCATACCGCGCGGAGCCGTGCCCATGGGCCGCGTCATCGCGCAGCAGCTCGGCGGCGAGCTGGATGTGGTGCTGGCGCGCAAGCTGCACGCGCCCTTCCTGCCCGAAGTGGCGGTGGGGGCGGTGGACGAGAGCGGCTGGACCTATGTGTCACCGCACGCCGGGCGGCTGGGCGCGGACTCGGACTATCTGGCCCAGGAGACACGCACCCAGCTCCAGGCCCTGCGTGCGCGCCGCGCGCTCTACACCCCCATCCGTGCGCCCATCGACCCGGCGGGGCGCACCGTCATCGTGGTTGATGACGGGCTGGCGACGGGTGCCACCATGGTGGCCGCGCTGCACGGCCTGCGCGCGCGGCATCCAGCACGGCTGGTCTGCGCCGTGTCCGTGGCCTCGCCCGAGGCGCTGGCGCTGGTGCGCCCCCTGGCCGACGAGGTGGTGTGCCTGGAGGCGCCGCCCGACTTCGAGGCCGTAGGGCAGTTTTACCGCGACTTTGCGCAGGTCGAGGACGACGAGGTCATCCGGTTGCTGAAAGACTGAGCCGCCGCGCCGCCCGCATGGGCACCGCCCAGGCCGGCGACCGCCGCACAAGGCCCTCCTTCCCGCATTGCGCAGCAAGGCGAGAGAAGGGGGATTGGCGCAAAGCGCCTCAGGGGGATGTCAGTGATGATGCCCGTGGGCGCCATGCACATGGCGGTGCGCGATCTCTTCCGGCGAAGCCGCGCGCACGTCCGTCACCTTGCAGGAAAAGCGCAGCGCCTGGCCGGCCAGCGGGTGGTTGCCGTCGAGGTGCACCTCGGGGCCCTTGATCTTCACCACATTGAACACCTGGGGCTGGCCGTCGTTGCCCACGCCCTGGAGCTGGCCGCCCACCTTCACGCCGGGCGGGACTTCGCTGTTGGGGATGGTGCGCACGAGGGATTCATCGCGCGCGCCGAAGGCGTCCTCCACGGCAAGGTCCAGCGTGGTGGCGAAGCCGGCGGCCTGGCCTTCGAGCGCGGCCTCCACCTTGGGGAAGATGTTCTCGTAGCCGCCGTGCAGGTAGGCCAGGTTGCCCGCGTCGAGCGGCTTGCCCTGGGGCGTGGTCACCTTGTAGCTGATGGTGACGGCGGTGTCTTTGCTGATGTTCATGCTGCGCTTTCTGTAGAAACCGGTTCTGGGGCAAAGACGGGATTTTCCCTCACGGCAGGCTTTCGGTCGCCTCGCCGGGGTAGCGCGCGAAGCGCCGTGCCGTGCCGCCATGCACCGGGTCGCCCTCGGGCCAGGGCCAGCCGCCGAACTGCGTGTGCCGGTAGTCCTGCATGGCCTGCAGGATCTCCTGCTGCGTGTTCATGACGAACGGGCCGTATTGCGCCACCGGCTCGCCGATGGGGCGGCCTTGCAGCAGCAGGCATTCCACGGGCGTGTCGCCGGTGTTCTCCAGCATCCAGTCCTGGCCCGCCACCAATTCCAGAGCGGCGTGCCCGGTCACATTCTGCGGGCCCACGCGCAGGCCCGCGCCCACGAAGTAGTACAGCATGCGCCGCGTGCCCTGGCCGCGCGCGGCGGGCAGCACCCAGCGCGCGCCGGGCTCCAGGTGCAGCGTCCAGATGGCTACGTCGGCGTCCGGCTGCGCGGCCCAGGATTCGGGCGGCGGCGCCAGCGGAGCGGCGGCGCCGGGCAGCGCGCCGGCCACCACGGTGACGGTGGCCAGGCGCCCGGCCTCATCGCGATGCGCCAGGCGCGGAATGCGCTCGTTCCAGAACATGGTGAAGTGCGGCGCCACCATCTTCTGGCGCGCGGGCAGGTTCAGCCACACCTGGAACAGCTCCAGCGGGTTCGGGCCGTCGGTGCGCAGCAAGGGAAACATCTCGGAATGCTGGATGCCCCGCCCCGCCGTCACCCACTGCACATCGCCGCCTCCAAAGCGCGCGGCCGCGCCCAGCGAGTCGGCATGGTCGATCAGGCCCTTGCGCACCAGCGTCACCGTCTCGAAACCACGGTGCGGGTGCGCCGGAAAGCCCGGCACCGTCTCACCGTGGTACATGCTCCAGCCGTCCTGGCGGCTGAAGTCGCTTCCGATCTGGCGGCCGCTGATCGGCGCGGCCGGACCGTAGGCGCCGTTACCCGCCGGGTAGGCGTCGTCGTGGTGTGCACAGAACAGGAAAGGGTCCAGCGTGGGCCACAACGGGCCGAGGGGCTGGGTGTTCAGGATGGGCGAGGAAGTGGTCATGGCATTGCTCCTGTGTGTATTGGAGCGGCTTAGCGCGCGCACGAAAAGCCCCCGGCGCTGCAACACTGCGTTCCAACGGCGCGCCTGGAGCGGACTACGCTCCCGCGTCACCCGGGCGCGGGCGGCAATCCGGTCGCTGTGGCGGTTCTCACAGGTCCGCCCATCTTGCAATCTGCGCCAACCGGGCCTTGACGGTGGGCTCACGATCGGGGTCGCTCAGCAAGCCGGGCAGGGCAGGGCAGGGCATTGTGGAAGGCGGGTATTTGCAGCAGCGCGGCTGCCGAACGCGCAACATGCTGGCGCACGGGTGCGCTGGCGGCGGCCACTTCTTGTGCTGTGGCTGCGCGGCCCTCCAGCACCGTCATGATGTCTTCGAGGTCATGGCTCAGGTACACATCGTTCTCGCCACGGTCTTTGAATGCCTCGAACTTGGTGGCCAGGAAATGTGGCGCTGACAGGTGCCGCACCACCAGTCCCGCAGCCAGCTCTGCCGACAAGGCCTCTTCAAAGCCCACCCGGTACCACGGGTTGGCAAAACCCATCACCTTTTCGTCCAACGGCACCAGGTCCAGTTGCATGCGGCTCCAGAACCAGCGGAACGGTGGTGTGTTGTCCGCCATGGTCTGGGTAAAGCCGCGCTGCATCAACTGTTCTGCCAAGCGGTGGTACGCACCCAAAGACGCCACCTCCACGATGGCGTCCACATCTTCGGTGGGGCGCACGTCCATCAAGCCCGCATCGTCCACCAGCAGGCCTGTGGCACACCCGCCCACAAACACCACCTGCTCGCACAGCGGACCCATGGCCCGCGCCATGCCCAGCAACAGCTCCAGGTTGGGGTTAGCCATGCAAGGGACCCTTGGCTTTCTTGGGTGAATCGGGATCGATCAGCGCTTGCAGGCGCTCCAGTGCCATGCCACGTTCGCGTGCCTTGCCCACGCGCAGGGCGTCAAACAGCGCCAGCAGCTCATACAGCCGGGCATCTTGCATGGCCGCAAAGGGCACGGCAGGGTGCAGCGGCTCTATGCCCACGCCACGCACCGCGCCATTGGGGTGCGGCCACACAAAATCGGTACTGCCCGGCGCAAACACTCCGGCAAAGGCGGGCGCGCTGTGGCTGGTGGGCACCCCAACCACGAGCGGCAGCTTGACGGCAGGAAAGGCGTATTTGGCCCCATGCAAGGCAAACTCCGCCAGGTTGTGGGCATGGGGGCGCACCGGGTTGTCGGCTGCGGCCGCACCATCCGGCAAGGCCGCGCGGCGTACCCGCTTGCGTGTGATGCGGTAGATGCCCATGGGTTCTTGCGCCGCCAAATCATTCAGCGCCTCAGGGCCGCCCGCGCCTGCAGCCGGGGGCAGGGGCTCGCGGTTGGGCAGCAACAGCCCCGCCAGCAACCCGCGCTTGACGCAGGCATGCGCCTCCGACACGCTGATGCCCAACTCCTGCGCCAGCCGCGCATACGTCCAGCGCTGCTCACCCCAGGCCACGAGCTTGAGGGCGACCAGGAAGTCTTGGGGTTTGAGTTGCATGGTTATTCAATATTCGCAAATCGCGAATATTGAATGTAAGGCGAATGGATGACAAAGGCAAGTATTTGGATGAAATTGGCCTCTATCGCTTATTAATAAAGCGCCAGATGCTCTTAAAACGGTAGCAATAACTCTACTAAGCTGCTTGCGCTTCTTGCAGCTCTTTCAGCGTGTGCCCGTTGGCGTCTTTCCAGCTCAGCCGCCCGTTGGTGCAACCGCCCAGCACAATGTCGGACGCCGCAGAAGGGGCCGAGAACACATAGTCCTGGGTGAACTTCAGCACGTCGCCCTCGGCTGTCAGAACGCCGCTCTTGAGCAAGTCAGCCCGCAGTTCACTCGGGCCTGTCATCGTGGCAAAGCTCGGCGTCACGGTGGCCGCAGCTTGCGAACCCTCACGCACTACAAAGCCCTGACTGGACTCGTAGCCCGTGGCCTGCACGCCCTTGCCCTTGCAGATGAGCACCGGGCTGGCCTTGGCGGCAGGGGCCTTGGGTGCCTGCTCGAACGCATGCACCCCCAGCACCGGCAGCATGCCCAGCATGTGGCCCAAGAAGACTTCCATGTCGGCACGGTCGGCCTCGCTCAAGCTTGGCTCGGCGGGCTGGTTGGCGTTGTCTAGTGGCATGCGCTTGGCGGCGCGGGCCAGGGCAATGAGGCGCGACTCCAGAAACTGCACATGCGCCTTGTTCAGTTGCCCGGCCGTGGCGGTGGTAAAGCCGATGGCGCGGGTCCAAAAATCCTTCTTGGCCTGGTGCTCTTGCAGGCGTGGAAGGATGGGGTCCCCCTCGCCCACATAGACCATGTCGCCCTCGCCGTCTGGGCGCGGCCCCAGCAGCAAATACACCCCGGTTTGCGCCAGCTCGGGCCGTGCCTTGACTTGCGAAAGCAGCGCGCGCGGGAACAGCAGCGCCTTGCCGATCCAGTTGGACTTGTCAACGATGCGCAGGCCGTCGGGGTCGCCGTCGGCTACAAATATGCGAAGAGAAAAAGGCTGCAACATACGCCTCAGCCCCTTCGCTGGCTAGCTAGTCTGGGTGGCTGAAATATATCTAGCGAACGCCACAACATTTTGTGTACGTGAATCGAAGAACTGGACTTGTATTGTCCATCCGGCACCCCACGATCCTCCAAGTATGACCAGCTAATTTTATCGGTCGCCTGCGGCTTAATTCCTACGACGGAAGTTGTATAAAGAACCTTCAATACTTGTTGAAGACAATAATTAGTCGTTCGCTTGCTTTCCAGGTGCTCTGAAATTAGTTTCTTAAATAGGTCTTCTTCCGGAAGCGACTCAAATGCATAAGTCATGAACTGCTGAAACTGTTCTTCCGTAATATCGGAGTATTTGAAGGAGGCATGTCGCCGCCGAATTAATTCAACATATACCGCTAAATCAGGGTAGTGATTTCTCCACTCGTCAGCAAGCGAGCGCAAGCGCCCATCCGAGTATTTTTTTTCGGCGTCTTGCACTGCTGACGGAGGAATGTACTCCTTGTTTTCACAAATTTCTAGACAGCAGTTCACAAATGCGATTACATCGCGAGGACGGAATAAGGTGCGACTAATAACGTAGTCAAATGCGGTTTCTCCTCTAACCTCTCCTTGAAAAATATCATTGAAGGTGATTTTTTTGGTTGTGTATTGCTCGCGAATGAGCATGGAAATACGCAAGTCCAAAAGCTCACGTAGTTGTGCAGGCTTCCATCTAAGCCGGAGGAAAAGAGACTCATATTTTTCCTCTTGGAATCCTGCATCGCGTGTCTGATCGAGCACCAGTCGTAGTAAATCTTCCCGGAGGGCGATAACAATTTTAACGGGTCTTACGCGGACAAATGCCTTAACTGTTTCAATTAGTGCTCGTATAAGCTTGTAGCGGATGCGATCATCAACCCAGGCGTCGTCAAGTCTATCAATAACGACATAGTAACGATTCAGTGGGTCGGAAAAAACATCATCGGCGAGGAAGTTGACTATTTCGCCAAGTTCACGAACTTGATTTGCATTTACGACGCTCTGTGCCTTATGGACTATTTCGCCGCGAATCTCGTCGGATAAGTGCTTTGCTCCGCTCGCATTCAAGGCAATCGGTCCATACTTGGAATCAATCGAGGCGGATAACTTCTGCTCTAGTTTGTGTGCGAATTCCTTAACGCGCATCTCCGTGTCAAGCCAAAATTTATCTCCCCACTGCTCCAGGTATTGAATGGCTCGCTGCTTGGCGGGGTCACGTTTAAATAAATCATGAAAATTTCCCAAAAAACCTTTGGGGTCTCTGTCTGTTATGCGGTAGCGACGTTTGAGTAGTTCCACGACAAAAACGTGCTTCCACAATAATTGATAAAATAGATCTAGTTTAACGCCGGCATTTTCAAAAAACTGAATTATGTCCGAGTTTGAAATCCAGTTGAGTGACAGCTCCTCGGCCTTTACCTCGATCGCATTTTGACTTGTTTCGAGTAGCCGTCCAAGTAATGCGCTCTTTCCGGCTCCTACACGACCAACAACAATCCTCTTCGGTTCGTTGCAGTCTTGCAAAACTTGCAAATCACCAGTTTCAAAGAAACATTCTTTCAAATACTTATTATCAGATTCGGCGTCCATTGCGCCAATATGGCTATTGCGACGAAATGTGTATTTCAAACCCTTCTCCTTCCAGATTTGGGGGATTTATATCGGTTCCGCTTTGCGCGACTTCATTACTCTATTTGCACTAACAATAACTTCAGCATTGAATTCTCAGAGCACGGAGAGGTGGCAGTTGCCTTCAATGATAATTCCGGTCTGTTCTGTGCATGGCGGAGGGAGCAGGTCAATCAGTTAGGCAGTCGAGCTGCAGTTCTCTCAAGCTGATCTTCAATTGCACCGCGCCTTCGGCCATTTCCAGACGTGCCGACCCACGGTGGAAAGCGGTGCGTCGTTGCTGGTTTTGGCAACCTGATCCGTTGTTTTAGAGCCTCCCGCAATGCATTCTAGTGAACAAACAAAATGCTCAATAGCGCATATCTAATCAGTGCGCAGTGCATGCAGATCCATTCTCTAGAGCGAAGCGATCATTTTTATTGCGCTTCGTGGGCGTAGCGTTTGTTGCCCGTGTGTTTGAGGCTGAGGAAAGCGGATTCCTACAGCGCCTGCGGCACTGCCTCCGCCAGAAAATCATAGACCGCGCGGATGCGCGCGCTGGTGCGGATCTCGCGGTGCACCGTCAGCCAGATGGGCAGCGATGGCAGCGCGAGCTGGGGCAGCACCGGCTGCACCTCGGGGTCGGTGCGCGCCATGTAGTGCGCCACGAAGCCGATGCCCAGGCCCGCGCGCACCGCTTGCCAGTAGGCGATGAGGTCGTCGCTGCGGAACGCGAACTGCTCGCGCCCCACCGGGTGTCCCAGGGCGGCAAAGCCGCGCAGGATGTCCTCGTTGCGGTCGTTGCCGACCAGCTCGTGCGCCAGCAGGTCGGTGGGCTGGCGCGGCGTGCCCCGGCGGCGCAGGTAGTCGCGGTGCGCATACGCGCCCAGGCCTACGGTACCGATGCGCCGCGCCACCAGGCTGGACTGGCCGGGCCGCACCATGCGCAGGGCGATGTCGGCCTCGCGGCGCAGCAGGTTGCTAACCTCGTTGCTCGCCACCAGCTCCACCTGCACCTCGGGCAGTTGCTGGCGCATGCGGGCCAGCAGCGGCGGCAGCAGCAGGCAGGCCACGGGCTGGCTGGCGCTGATGCGCACCGTGCCGCTGGCGCCCGCCTGCGCGCCCGAGACGCCGCGCGCCAGCGCATGCGCGCCGGCCTCCATGGCGCGCGCCGCCTCGGCCAGCCGCAGCGCCGTGGCCGTGGGCTGCAGGCCCCGGCCGGTGCGCTCGAACAGCACCGTGCCCAGTTGCGCCTCCAGCTCGGCGATGTGGCGCCCCATGGTGGGCTGGCTGGACTGCAGCGTGCGCGCCGCGCCCAGCAGGCTGCCATGCTCCAGCACGGCCAGGAAGGAGCGCACCAGGTTCCAGTCGAACGGGGTATTCATGAATGAAATCCTGTTATGGACATTCATGCAATTGTGTAACGGAGCATGGGTTCCCACAATCGACCCCATCACAGAGCACATGGAGATGGACATGGCCAAGACGGTATGGGTGCTGGGCGCCAATGGGCGCCTGGGGCGGGCGGTGGCGCAGGCCTTTGCGGCGGCGGGCTGGCGGGTGCGTGCGCCCTGGCGGCATGGCGCGGTGGCGCAGGCCCCGGTGCTGCCCGGCGTGCAATGGCTGGCGCCGGGTGCGGACCTGCAGGCGGCGCTGGACGAGGGCGCCGACGCGGTGGTCCACGCCATGAACCCCGCGCGCTACACCGCCAGCGCCTGGCGCGCCGAGGCCCCGGCGTTGCTGCACCAGGCCATCACCTTGGCGCTGGCGCTGCGCGCGGTGCTGCTGTTCCCCGGCAATGTGTACAACTTCGGCGTGGGCATGCCCGCCGTGCTGGATGCCCACACGCCCCAGCGCCCCAGCACGCCGCTGGGCCAGGTGCGCGTGGCGCTGGAGCAGCAGCTTGCCCAGGCCGTGGCCACCCAGGGGCTGCGCGCGGTCATCGTGCGTGCGGGCGACTTCTTTGGTGCGGGCCAGGGCACCTGGCTGGACCTGGTGATCGCGCGCAAGCTGCGCCAGGGCGTGATGGCTTGGCCCGGCCCGCTGGACGAGCCGCACGCCTGGGCCTATCTGCCGGATCTGGCCCAGGCCTTCGTGCGCGTGGCCGCCGCGCCCGCCCCCGCGCCGGGGCAGTTGCCGTGCCTGCCCTTCGCCGGCCACACCGCCACCGGGCAGGACTGGCAGGCCGTGCTGGCCGAATGGGCGCAGGAGCAAGGCTGGCTGCGCGGCGGTGCCTTGCGCGTGCAGTCCCTGCCCTGGGGCTGGATGCGCCTGGCCAGCCCGGTGGTGCCCATGCTGCGCTCGCTGCAGGCCATGCGCTACCTCTGGCAGGTGCCGCATGCG
>JANJVX010000237.1 GCA_024709845.1 Burkholderiaceae bacterium
CAGATGCAGATGCGCTATGGCGAGGCCGTGCGCATCGAATACCAGCAGCGCGAGCCCGGAGCCATCGTCATCGATTTCGTGCGCCAGTGAACAAGGCACCAGCGCATCCAGCCGGAGCTGTTGATTGCTATATAAATAATAGCTATCAGCGCTTGATGGGTAAGCGATAGAGGCCTGTTTATCTTAAATTTCTGTCGCCAGGGCCAGCACCTGCCCGGCCAGGGCCTCGATGCCTTCAGGCGTCAACGTATCGGCCTGCACCACCTGGCGCTGTGCCCACTGGTGCAGGTGCGTGCTTTGCGAGCGGGCGTACAGCGGGTCGTAGTGCAGGGCCATGAGTTCGGCGAACAACGGCTCCAGCGCGCCCTCGGCGGCCCAGTTCTGCCAGCGCGCAATGGTCTGCCCGCCGTGCAGTTCGCGCAGCGTGCCGAGTTGCCGGGCGAGGGCGGCACGGTCGTCGCCCAGGTTGGCATAGTCGCGCAGCAGGAACGCCAGCCGTTCCGACGGACTGGCCTGGATCTCGATGCAGGGGCTGGCGCGCAGGCGCTGCACCAGCGGCTGCGGCACCGCGTTGCGGCCGATGCGGCTGCTCTCGGCCTCCACATAAATCGGGCGTTGCAGGTCCAGCGGCTCCAGCGCCTGCGCCAGCAGGGTCTCGAACGCCGTCTGTGAGGGCTGATCCACGCCGGGCCAGGCGCCCAGCACCGAACCCCGGTGGCGCGCACAGGCTTCCAGGTCCAGCACCTGCGCGCCGCGCGCGGCCAGGGCCTGCAGCACGCGCGTCTTGGCGCTGCCCGTGGGGCCGCACAGCACGCGCAGCGGCAGCTGCGGCCCCAGGGCCTCGATGCGCTCGATCACATGCCGACGCCAGCTTTTGTAGCCCCCCGCCAGTTGCTGCGCGTCCCAGCCTACCAGGCGCAGCCAGGTCACCATGGAGCCGCTGCGCATGCCGCCACGCCAGCAGTACACCAGCGGCTTCCAGGTGGCGGGCTTGTCGGCGAACTGCTCGCGCAGGTGGCGCGCCAGGTTGGCCGCCACCATGGCGCCGCCCACGCGCCGCGCCTCGAACGCGCCCTGCTGTTTGTAGAGCGTGCCGACGATGCGGCGCTCCTCGTCGTCGAGCACGGGGCAGTTGATGGCGCCGGGCAGGTGGTCCAGCGCATATTCGGCGGGCGAGCGCGCGTCGATCAGGGTGTCGAAGGCATGCCGTTCGTGCACGCGCACAGGGCCGTGGTGGCTCATGGGAGAACTCCAGTGGAGAGGGGCGGGGGGCCAGCCCGGCTGGCACAATGGCCGCCACCATGACCGACTCCGCACCCGTATTCGAAGAAACCATCAAGCTCACCCAGTTCGCCCATGGCGGTGGGTGCGGCTGCAAAATTGCGCCGGGCTTGCTGCGCGAGATTCTGGCACGCGCGCCGCAGGGCCTGGTGCCGCCCGAACTGCTGGTGGGCACTGAGACCGCCGACGACGCCGCCGTCTACCGCCTGAACGACCAGAAGGCGCTGGTGGCGACCACCGATTTCTTCACGCCCATCGTGGACGACCCGTACGACTTCGGCCGCATCGCCGCGACCAACGCGCTGTCCGATATTTACGCCATGGGCGGCACGCCCATCCTGGCGCTGGCCATTGTCGGCATGCCCATCGCCAAGCTGCCACCCGAGGTGATTGGCCGCGTGCTCGAAGGCGGCGCTGCTGTCTGCCGCGAGGCGGGCATCCCCATCGCGGGCGGGCACAGCATTGATGTGCTCGAACCCATCTACGGCCTGGTGGGCCTGGGCCTGGTGCACCCGGAGAAGGTGCGGCGCAATGCCGACGCACGGGCGGGCGATGTGCTGGTGCTGGGCAAGCCGCTGGGCGTGGGGGTGCTGTCTGCCGCGCTCAAGAAGGGCCAGCTTGACGCCGCAGGCTATGCCGAGATGCTGCGCCACACCACGCAGCTCAACCGCGTGGGCATGGCGCTGGCGCAGATCGACGGCGTGCACGCCATGACCGATGTGACGGGCTTTGGCCTGGCGGGGCATTTGCTGGAAATCTGCCGGGGTTCGCAACTGTCGGCGCAGGTGGACCTGGGGCACCTGCCGCTGATCGAAAGCGCCGTGCAGTGGGCTCGGGAGGGTGTGGCCACCGGTGCATCGACCCGCAATTGGGCGGCCTATGGCGCCGAGGTGGACTGGCCCGCCCAGTCCCCTGACTGGCAACGCACCCTGCTGACCGACCCGCAAACCAGCGGCGGCCTGCTGGTGAGCTGCGCGCCCGAGGCAGCGGACGCCGTGTTGCAGGCTTTCCGAGGTGATGGCTTTACCCAGGCCGCCATCGTGGGCCGCATGCAGGCCAGCGCGGCGGGGCAGGGCTCCCGTCTGCGCTGCGCCTGAGGCTTACTGCGCCGGTGCCGGCACGTCCATCATGCGCGCGACGTAACGCGCGATCAGGTCCACCTCAAGGTTCACCTTAAAGCCCGCGCGCAGGTGGCCCAGCGCCGTGTTCTGCACGGTGTGCGGGATCAGGTTGATGCTGGCCTCGCAGCCGCCGGGCAGGTCGGCGATGCGGTTCACCGTCAGGCTCACGCCATTGATGGTGATGGAGCCCTTGTAGGCCAGGTAGCGCGCCAATTCGCGCGGTGCCAGCACGCGCAGTTCCCAGCTCTCGCCCACCTGGGCGAAATGCGTGACCTCGCCAATGCCGTCCACATGGCCCGACACGAGGTGGCCGCCCAGGCGGTCGTTGGCACGCAGGGCCTTTTCCAGGTTGATGGGGCCGGGCTCGCCCAGCCCGGTGGTCTTGAGCAGCGACTCGGCCGAGATGTCGATAGTGAACTGTGGCGCGGCCGGGTCCATGCTGGTGACCGTCATGCAGGCGCCATTGAGCGCGATGCTGTCGCCCAGCCCCACATCGTCAAGGTAGCCCGCAGGGGGCGTGATGACCAGCCGCTTGCCGTGCGCGGCCGTGTCGCCAAGGGGTTGCACGGCGGCAATCTGCCCCATGCCGGTGATGATTCCAGTAAACATGGCGTGGATTGTGGCAGGGTTTGCCGCTCTCAGAACTGGTCACGGCCTTGTACCCGGGCGAGGATGCGCAGGTCCGGACCGACGCGTTCCACGCCCTGGAATTGCAGCGGCAGACCCTGCGCCAGGGCATCGAGCGGCCCCATATCAGCCATGCCGCGCCCGGGGCCAAGCAGCTGAGGGGCCAGGTACAGCAGCAGCTCGTCCACCAGTCCCGCGCGCACCAGCGCGCCATTGAGCCGGTGACCGGCCTCCACATGCAGTTCGTTCACGCCGCGCCCGGCCAGGTCGCGCAGCATGGCCTGGAGATCCACTTCGCCGTGCGGTCCGGGCAGATGCACCACCGTTGCGCCCCGTTCTTCCAGGGCCTTGCGCCGTGTTGCGAATTCTGCATCCTCTGGGGCTGCAGCATAGATGTAGCAAGCGCGACCAGCTATGAAAAGTGCAGCGTCGGATGGTGTCCGCAGCTGGCTGTCCACGATCACCAGATGCGGCTGGCGAGGGGTGGTCAGCTCGCGCACGTTGAGCACGGGGTTGTCTGCCAGCACCGTGCCAATGCCGGTCAGCACTGCACAGGCGCGCGCGCGCCAGGCATGGCCATCGGCGCGCGCGGCCGGGGAGGTGATCCACTGGCTGGCGCCGTTGTGCAGCGCCGTGGTACCGTCCAGCGAAGCCGCCACTTTCAGCCGTACCCACGGCTTACCGCGCACCATGCGGCTGAAAAAGCCAATGTTCAATTCGCGCGCCGCCGCAGCGCCTGGCCCCACCTCCACCTCCACGCCCGCCGCGTGCAGCCGCGCAAAGCCCTGGCCCGCCACCAGCGGGTTCGGGTCTTCGAGGGACGCCACCACCTTGCCGATGCCCGCCGCAATCAACGCGTCGCAGCACGGCCCCGTGCGTCCCTGGTGCGCGCAAGGCTCCAGCGTGACGTAGGCGGTTGCGCCGCGCACATCGTGCCCAGCCGCCTGTGCCGCACGCAGCGCCATGACCTCGGCATGCGGGCCACCTGCCTGCTGGGTGAAGCCTTCGCCGAGCAGCCGCCCATCGGGCGTGGTGATCACGCAGCCCACGCGCGGGTTGGGGCTGGAAAGAAAAAGCGCCTGGGCGGCGAGCCCAAGCGCTTGGTCGATAGG
>JANJVX010000240.1 GCA_024709845.1 Burkholderiaceae bacterium
AAGGTCATGAAGACGTTGCTGGCCGTCAGCAGCAGCACGGTTTGCAGGGAGACGGGCAGGGATTGCAGTGTGTTCATGGTGCACGGGGCGGAAAAGCTGCTTGCCCCCATTTATCGAAGAAAAAACCGCTTTTCTTCAATACCAGAAAGCGCAAACAGCTACAAAATCAGTAGCGTCATTCGTCCTCGGTCTGGCATGCAAAAAAGGCACCGCATTGCTGACGGTGCCTTCGGGTGCGTCGCGGGGGTTCTCCGCGACAGCCAGGGTGTCACTCTCCCAGATAGGCGGCGCGCACCTTGGGGTCGTTCAGCAGTTCCTGGCCCGGGCCGGTCATGGTGATCAGGCCCGACTCCATCACGTAGCCCCGGTCGGCAATCGCCAGCGCGCGGCTGGCGTTCTGCTCGACCAGCACGATGGTCACGCCCAGCGCATACACGTCGCGCACCACCTCGAAGATCTTGTCCACCATGATGGGCGACAGACCCATGGAGGGCTCGTCCAGCAGCAGCACCTTGGGCTGGCTCATCAGCGCGCGGCCCATGGCCAGCATCTGCTGCTCGCCACCGGACATGGTGCCGGCCAGCTGGTCTTTGCGCTCGCGCAGGCGCGGGAAGATGGTGAACATCTTCTCGATGTCGGCCAGGATGCCGGCCTTGTCGCTGCGCGTGTAGGCGCCCATCTGCAGGTTTTCGGTGATGGTCATGCGCGCGAACACGCCACGGCCTTCGGGCACCATCACGAGGCCCTTCTTGACCAGATCCCAGGCACCCTTGCCCCGGATGCTCTCACCCAGGTACTCGATGTCGCCGTCGTTCATCGCCAGCGTGCCGGTGATGGCCTTCATGGTGGTGGTCTTGCCCGCACCGTTGGAGCCGATCAGCGAGACCAGCTCGCCCTCGCGCACTTCAAAGTCCACGCCCTTGACGGCCTGGATGCCGCCATAGGACACCTTCAGGCCCTTGACCTTCAGCAATACGTTCTTGTCGGCCATGCTCAGTGTCCTCCGGTGCCCAGATAGGCCTCAATCACTTTTTCGTTCTTCTGTACGGTGGCGGGCGTGCCTTCGGCGATCTGCTTGCCGTAGTCCAGCACCGTCACGCGGTCGCACAGGCCCATCACCAGCTTCACATCGTGCTCGATGAGCAGGATGGTGCGGTTGTCCTTGCGGATCTGGTCGATCAGCTCGCGCAGTTGCACCTTCTCGGTGGCGTTCATGCCGGCGGCGGGCTCGTCCAGCGCGATCAGCTGCGGATCGGTGGCCAGCGCGCGGGCAATTTCCAGGCGGCGCTGGTCGCCGTAGGAGAGTGTGCGCGCCTTGTAGTCAGCGAAACGGCCAATGCCCACGTAGTCCAGCAACTCCTGGGCGCGGCGGCGAATGGCGGCTTCCTCTTCCTTGAAGCTCTTGGTGCGGAACACCGCGCCCATCAGGCCGGAGTGGGTACGGATATGGCGGCCCACCATCACGTTCTCCAGCGCCGTCATTTCGGCGAAAAGGCGAATGTTCTGGAAGGTGCGGGCAATGCCCGCCTTGGCCACTTCGTGCACGGCCGTGGGTTCGTAGGGCTTGCCTGCCAGTTCGAACGTGCCGCTGTCGGGCGTGTACAGGCCGGTGATCACGTTGAAGAACGTGGTCTTGCCCGCGCCGTTGGGGCCGATCAGGCCATAGACCTGGCCACGCTCAATGGTGATGCCCACGTCGGAGAGGGCCTGCAGGCCGCCGAAGCGCTTGGAGATGCCGGCAACCTTCAGCACCACATCGTTGGATTTCTCTGCCATGTTCTAACTTTCTGCGGTGTTCAGGTCTTCTGCGTCAGGCTCTTGCCATGGTCAGGCGAAGGCCACAGACCACGGGGGCGGAGCAGCATGACGATGATCATCGCCAGAGCAATGAGCAACTGGCGCAGGATGGCCGAGTCCAAGCGGCCGTCGGTCATGGCCTGCAGCGGGCCGGCCACATAACGCAGCACTTCAGGCAGGGCCGAGAGCAGCACCGCACCCAGAATCACGCCAGGAATGTGGCCGATGCCGCCCAGCACCACCATGGCGACGATCATGACCGACTCCATCAGGCTGAACGATTCGGGCGATACGAAGCCCTGGAAGGCACCAAACATGGCGCCCGACATGCCACCAAACGATGCGCCCATGGCAAAAGCCAGCAGCTTCATGTTGCGGGTGTTGATGCCCATGGCCTTGGCGGCGATCTCGTCTTCACGAATGGCCATCCAGGCGCGGCCGATACGCGAGTCCTGCAAGCGGTAGCAGATGATGACGGAGACCACCACCAGCACCAGGAACAGGTAGTAATACAGCGTGACGGAGTTGATGTCGAAGCCAAACAGCTCCAGGCGCTTGCCCAGATCCAGACCGAAGATCTTGACCGAGTCGATCTGGCCGATGCCCTTGGGGCCGTTGGTCAGATTGGCGGGGTGGTCCAGGTTGTTCAGGAAAATGCGAATGATTTCGCCAAAGCCCAGCGTCACGATGGCCAGGTAGTCCCCTCGCAGTTTCAGCGTGGGCGCCCCCAGCATGGCTCCAAAGAACGCAGCCAATAACAGCGCCAGTGGAATCACCAGCCACAGCGAGGTGTGCAGCCCGTCGGGGAACATGGCGGCAAAGGCCGCGAAGTTTTCCGCCAGGTGGGGCGAGGCCATCAAGGCAAACAGGTAGGCGCCCACGGCGTAGAACGCCACGTAGCCCAGGTCCAGCAGGCCGGCGTAGCCGACGACGATGTTCAGGCCCAGGGCCAGCAGCACATACAGCAGCGCCAGGTCGGCAATGCGCACCCAGGCGTTGCCG
>JANJVX010000263.1 GCA_024709845.1 Burkholderiaceae bacterium
GATCGAAGAAGCACAGCGCGTTGCGGCCCGAGGCCTTGGCGCGGTTCATCGCCAGGTCGGCCTGCTTGAGCAGATCTTCCACAGTGCCTTGGGGCTCACCAAACAGCGCCACGCCGATGCTGGGGGTGTTGTGGTGTGCGGTGCCCTGCAGCGCATAGGGTTCGTTCAGGGCGGCCAGGATCCTGGCGCCCACGGCCTCTGCCTGCTTGACGGCCTGCATGCCATCCTGGCCCAGGCCTTCGAGCATGACAACGAATTCGTCCCCGCCGAGCCGGGCCACGGTGTCGCCCTCGCTCACACAGGCCGCCAGGCGCTGGGCGACCTGTTGCAGCAGCAGGTCGCCGATGTAGTGGCCGCGCGTGTCGTTCAGGCCCTTGAAGTCGTCCAGGTCGATGAAGAACAGTGCGCCGCGCTGCTGGTTGCGGGCGCTCACGATCAGCGCGTGCTCCAGGCGGTCGAGCAGCAGCCTGCGGTTGGGCAGGCCGGTCAGCGGGTCGGAGAACGCCAGCAGCTGGATGCGTTCCTCGTTCTGCTTCTGGTGCGTGATGTCCGAGAAGGTGGCTACATAGTGCGTGGGCTGGCCCTGGGCGTCGCGCACGGCCGTGATCGAGAGCCACTGCGGGTACACCTCGCCGTTCTTGCGCCGGTTCCAGACCTCGCCCTGCCAGCGGCCGTGCTGGCCGATGGTTTCCCACATGCCACTGTAGAACCGGCGGTCGTGCCGCCCGGACTGGAGCATGCGCGGGGACTGGCCAACGACCTCGGTGCGCTCGTAGCCGGTGATGGTGCAGAAGGCGCGGTTCACGCCGATGATGGTGCCGTTCTTCTCGGCAATGATCACGCCCTCGGCGCTGTTGTCGAACACCGTGGCCGCCTGGCGCAGGTCGTCTTCCATGCGTTTGCGCTCGGTGATGTCCAGCATCACGCCCACCAGTCCGCCCACGCTGCCATCGGGATGGGTGAAGGTGGCCTTGTGGAACATCACATCGTGCAGTTGCCCGTCGGCGTGGCGTACCTGGCTTTCGTAGATCTGTTTGCCCGGCTTGTCCAGAATTTCGCGGTCGGCCGCAAGGTAGCGGTCTGCCAGAGCCCGGGGGGCAATGTCGTGCGGCGTCTTGCCAATGACGCTTGACGCGGGTGCGCCGATAAAGGCTTCAAAGGCGCTGTTGCAGCCCAGGTAGCGTGCCTCTGCATCCTTGTAGAACAACGGGCTGGGGATGGCCTCGATGAGTTGGTGCATGAAGCTCAGTTGCCGAGACAGCTCCTCGGTGCGCTCCTGCACGCGCTGCTCCATTTGTTCGTACGCTTGCTGCAGTGCGCTGCTGCGTTCTTCCAGCAGCCGCTGGTCACGCTTGCGCCCGGTCACGTCCTGCAGGGTTTCAATGGCGCCCGTCAGTTCGCCTTGTGCATTGCGCAGCGGTGCGGCCGTGACGTGCAGCCAGCGATCCTCGCGTCCTTGTACGTTGCCGGGCAGCAGGAGTTCGGCTTCCAGTGCTCCTGCAATCAGATCGGAATGCCGGAACCCCGCGTAGTGGATGGCCAGTGTGCCGTCGCTGGCCTGGTCCACCAGCAGATCGGCCAAGGTCGGCCGTTGGCTGGGGTACAACGCCCGCCAGACCTCGCCCTGGCCGATGACCGTGGCAGCATCTACGCCGGTCAGTGCCGCGCAGGCACGGTTCCAGTGGGTGGCGCGGTGCTGCGCGTCGATCACGAAGGTGGCCAGCGGCGTGCCATCCACGATTTGTGCCAGTTGGCGCTCGCGCTCGTGGATGGCCAGTTCTGCCTGGCGCAGCTCGGTGAGGTTGCTGCCCATGCCGTGGTAGCCCGCGAACTGCCCCTGTTCATCGAACCGGGGCGCGCCGCTGACCGAGAAATACTGGATGCTGCCGTCGGCCGCGATGATCTCGTACTCGAAACGGCGGAACGGCTCGTGCCGCTCATGGCAGGCAATGTGCTCGGCCATCTGTTCGGCGGACACCCCCTGAATGGGCATGTCCCAGCGCCGTTTGCCCATGAAATCCTTAGGGTCGCGGCGCAGCTTGTCGGTGGAGTGCCCGAAGAAGCGGGTGAAGCGGAACTCCGCGTCCTGCTCCCAGAACCAGTCGGAGGACAGGTTGGCGAAGTCGGCGATCTGGCGCGTGCGCTGCTGCACCAGGCGTTCGGCGTTGGCGTAGGCCTCGCGCAGGGCGTTGTCGGCCCGGTGTTTCTCGGTGATGTCGGTGTAGGTGGACACCACGCTGCCATCGGGCAGCGGCCGGTCCACGATGGACAGCACCGTGCCCTCGGGGCTGGTGTATTCAAACGTGTTGGTCAGGCCCTCACGCACGCGGGCCACCCGGCGGGCCACCAGGGCCTGCAGGGCGTCGTCGTCCGTGGCATGGCCGGCGTGCCGCGCATAGCTGTGCAGCAAGGCCTCCATGGGCTGGCCCAGGCAGACCGCGTCCGGCGGCCAGGCGATCAGCTCCAGAAACCGCTGGTTCCACACCGCCAGCCGCAAAGTCCGGTCGAACAGCGTGATGCCCTGGTCGATATGGTTCACTGCCTCATGCAGCCGGGCCAGGCTCGACTCCACGGTCTGGCTGGCGTGGCTGAGAAGATCGGTCAGGCAGGCCGGTTGGGCGGGGGCCGGCACCTCCTCCCGCCGGATCTGCAAGAGCGAGGTGACGCAAAAGCGCACGATCCGCGCCAGCGGCCGCACCACGTCCAGCGGCCCGGCGATGGCGAAGCAGGCCAGCCGCCGTCCCGCCAGGTCGATGCCCATGTTGATGCCTTCGCGCTCGGTGGCCGAGTGCCGCGCTTCTTCGGCGCTGAAACGGTATTCGTCCATCTCGCCGCGCATGATGCGCAGCGCGACGGGATGAATGCCGCCCAGCCGCTGGCGCTCGCTCGATGCCACGATGCGTCCGTCGTGGTCCATGAAACTGCAGACCAGACCCAGCTCCGCGTGCAGCATGTCGCAAAGCGCCTGGGCGAACGGGATGTCGAGTGCCATGGGTGTCGGGTCAGTGTCCGCAACAGGATGGCACGCCGGGGCATCCCTGGCAAGTTGCGCTGCAAAGTGCCGCGCTTTTCCGCTACCCTTGCCGGTTCCGCCGGGGAGACCGGGGTTGCCAGGCCTCTTGCATGCACCGTTGCCTGCGGACCGGGTTGTGAATGAAATAGGGCTGTAGACGCCACCCGTCAATCGCGGAAAGCTATTTTATTGATAGCACATGAGCTGGAAAACCAAGCACTGGAACGAAGATGAACCTGGACATCGATACGCTGTCGCCGCGCCGCTCACTGATTTCTTTCGCACTGCGCGGGGCCGCCGCGCTGTGCGTCGGCCTGGCCTGCGCCACGGCCATGGCGCAAAGCGCCAAGCCGGTGCGCATTCTTGTCGGATTTCCCGCCGGCGGCGGCACGGACGCCATCGCGCGTCTGCTGGCCGACAAGCTCAAGGACCCGCTGGGCGCCAGCGTGGTGGTGGAAAACCGCCCCGGCGCCGGTGGCCAGATCGCCGCGCAGGCGCTCAAGGCCGCCCCGGCCGACGGCAGCACGCTGTTCCTCTCGCACGACCACACCATCTCCATCCTGCCGCTGGTGGTGAAGAACGCGGGCTACCACCCGGCCGAGGACTTCGTGCCCGTGGCCGGTATTGCCACTTTCGTCAATGCCTTCGCTGTCTCGGGCGGCACCCCCGCCAAGGGCTTTGGCGAGTACGTGGACTGGGTCAAGACCCAGGGCGGCGGCAAGGGGGCCGTGGGCATTCCGGCGCCGGCCTCCACGCCGGAGTTCCTGGTCAAGCTGCTGGGCCAGAAGTACCAGATCGATTTGATTTCCGCCCCCTACCGCGGCAGTGCCCCCATGATGGCCGACATGCTGGGCAACCAGATCGCGGCGGGCGTGGCCTCGGTGCAGGACTTCATCGAGAACCACAAGGCGGGCAAGGTCCGCGTGGTGGCCGTGCTCGGCGGCAAGCGCCAGGCCGCGCTGCCCGACGTGCCCACGTTCTCCGAACTGGGTCTCAAGGGCTTCGAGGACCTGCCGTATTACGGCATCTACGCTCCCAGGGGCACGCCGCAGCGCGACATCGCCCACCTCACGGCGGCCGTCGCCAAGGTGCTGGCCCTGCCCGAGGTGCGCAAGCAGCTCACCGAACTGGGGCTGACCGTGGGCTACATGACGCCCGAACAGCTCGCCGCGCGCGAGCAGGCCTACACCCAGGTGTGGGCGCGCATCATCAAGGACAGCGGCTTCCAGCCGCAGTGACATTCCGCACGGGCCGCGCGGGCGCGCGGTGGTAAGCGCATGCAACGGCCTCCCAACGTGGAGGCCGTTTTGTTACGCTCTTGCGCTTGCGTGGGAGAGAAGCGTGAATCCGAAGACAACCGTGCTTGCCGCTGGCCTGGTGCTGGCATCCCTCGGCGCCCAGGCGCTGCAGATCACCCGCCTGTCGCCCCAGGGCGAGGTGGCCCGCGTGCGCCAGGTGGTGGCCCAGTTCGACAGCGCGGCCGTCCTGTTTGGCGACCCCAAGACCCCGGCGCCGCTGGAAGTGCGCTGCAGCGACGCGCAGGCCAGCAAGGGCACGGGCCGCTGGACCAGCGAGCGCGAATGGGTGTTCGATTTCGAGCGCGACCTGCCGCCCGGCACGCGCTGCACGGCGCAGGTGAAATCTGGATTCAAATCGGCCTCCGGGGTAGAATTGACGGGCGCTAAAAGCTATCAATTCAATAGCGGTGGACCCTTCATCCAGAGCCTGAGGCCGGGCACCTACGAGCCCATCGACGAGGCGCAGTATTTCGTGCTGCAGCTCAATGGCCCGGCCCAGCTTGCCAGCGTGCAGGCCAATACCTGGTGCGTGGCCGAGGGCGTGGGCGAGCGCATTCCCGTGCGCCTCATCGACGGCAAGGAGCGCGCCGAACTGCTCAAGTCCCAGGGGCTGGAGCGGCGCGCCCAGAGCGAGCCGCTGTCGGTCGTCACGCTGGCGTGCAACCGGCGCTTCACGCCCTCGTCCAAGGTGCAGTTCGTCTGGGGCAAGGGCGTGGCCACGCCCAGCGGCATTGCCAACAGCGTGGAAAAACGCTTTGCCTACCAGGTGCGCGCGCCGTTCACGGCCGAATTCCATTGCGAACGCGAGAACGCCCAGGCCGCCTGCCTGCCCATCCGGCCCCTGACCATCTCCTTCAGCGCGCCCGTGCCCGCCAAGCTGACGGCGGCCATCCGCCTCAAGGGGCCGCAGGAAACCGTCAAACCCAAGCTGGACACGGACGACGAGGCCGCGCAGGCGCGCCAGGCCGACACCCTGGTCGGCAGCGTGCAGTTTGCCGCGCCGCTGACCGAGCACACCGCCTTCCAGGTGGAGCTGCCCAAGAGCTTTCAGGATGCCTCGGGCCGTGAACTGGCCAACGCCGCGAGCTTTCCCCTGAAGGTGGCCACCGGAGGCATGCCGCCGCTGGCCAAGTTCGCCGCCGCGCCGTTCGGCATCGTCGAGCGCTTCGCCGAGGGGGCGCAAGGCCCGGCACTGCTGCCGGTGACACTGCGCAACGTCGAGGCCGGTCTGCGCGTCCAGGGCCTGCAGGCAGGCACTGGCGCGGCGAGCGCGGGCCAGGTGAGCACGCTGCGCCCGCAGGAGGACGCCGACATCATTGCCTGGTTTCGCAAGCTGCAGCAGTACGACAGTTTCCTGGTCGAGCGCAGACAGGCGCGGCGCGACGTCAAGGGCCCGTTGCCCCAGGTGCTCGACAACGACAAGGACCATGTGCAGTCGCGCATGCTCTCGCTGCTCGCGGGCCAGCCGGGTGTGCGCGCCCTCGACCTGCCCCAGCCCGCCAGCGCCAGCCCGCGCCCGTTCGAGGTGGTGGGCATCCCGCTGACGCCCGGTTTCCATGTGGTGGAGATTGCCTCGCCGCTGCTCGGTGCCTCGCTGCTCGACGGGCGGCACGGGGATGCGCGCACCCTGTACGTGCGCACCTCGGCCCTGGTCACCAACCTGGGCGTGCATTTCAAGCTGGGCCGCGAGAACGCCCTGGCCTGGGTGACCACGCTCGACAAGGGCCAGGCCGTGGCGGGCGCGCGCGTGCGCGTCTCCGGCTGCGATGGCCGCGAACTGGCCACCGGCACCACCGACGCCCAGGGCGTGGCGCGCATCGCGGGCCTGTCGTCCGACCCGCCGCTGTGCAGCGGCCGGGGCGAGGGCGGCAATGCCTACTTCGTCAGCGCGCGCCACCAGGGGCCGGACGGCGTGCAGGACATGGCCTTCACCTGGAGCGACTGGCAGCGCGGCATCGAGTCCTGGCGCTTCAACCTGCCCACCAGCAACGACCCGCGCCCCGACGAGCGCGCGCACACCATCTTCGACCGCACCTTGCTGCGCGCGGGCGAGACCGTGTCCATGAAGCACCTGCTGCGCACCGAAACCCAGGGCGGCTTCGGCGTGCCCGAGGCGGCGCCAGACACCCTGGTCATCACCCACGTGGGCAGCGGCCAGCAGTTCACGCAGCCGCTCTCCTGGCGCAAGACCGCCACGGGCGGGCGCAGCGCGCACGGCAGCTTTGCCGTGCCACCGGCCGCCAAGCTGGGCGTGTACGAGGTGGAGCTGCGCAGCAGCCGGGGCGAGGGCTATGGCCTGATCACGGGCCAGTTCCGTGTGGAAGAGTTTCGCCTGCCCGTGCTGGAGGGCCGCGCGGGCCCGGTGGACAAGGCGCCGCTGGTCAACGCGCGCTCGGTGCCGGTGGGCGTGCAGGTCAACTACGTGGCGGGCGGCGCGGCGGCGCAGTTGCCGGTGCGCGTGTCGGCCCTGGTGCGCAGCCGCTACCTGCACTTTGACGACTATGACAGCTTCAGCTTCAACCCGCCGCGCGGTCGCAAGCAAGGCGGCAGCGAAGGCGAGGAGGAAGAGACCGCCCGCCAGGACGCCCGCGTGGTGGCCGACAAGTTGCCGCTCACGCTTGACCGCAACGGCGCGGGCCGTGTCACCGTCTCCGACCTGCCGCGCGCGGGCAGCGTGCAGGATCTGGTGGTCGAAGCCACCTACGCCGACCCCAACGGCGAGGTGCAGACCCTGCGCAGCACCACGCCGCTGTGGCCCGCCGCCGTGCTGGCGGGCATCAAGACCGAGGGCTGGGTCTCGGCGCGCCAGAAGATCCGCTTCCAGGCGCTGGCGCTCACCCCCGACGGCAAGCCCGCCGCCGACGTGCCGCTGCAGGTGCAGGCCATCGCGCGCATCACCACCTCCAGCCGCAAGCGCATGGTGGGCGGCTTCTACAGCTACGACAACCAGACCGAAACCAAGGACCTGGGCACGGTCTGCACCGGCAAGAGCGACGCGCGCGGCCTGCTGCTGTGCGAGGCCAGGCTGGACGAGCCCGGCGAGGTGGAACTGGTGGCCACAGCGCGCGACCGGGACGGCAACACCTTCGATGCCGCGTCCTCGGTCTGGGTCACGCGCCAGGGCGAGCTGTGGTTCGGCGGCGAGAACCACGACCGCATCGACCTGCTGCCCGAGAAGAAAAGCTACCAGCCCGGCGAGACCGCGCGCCTGCAGGTGCGCATGCCGTTCCGCTTCGCCACGGCGCTGGTGGCGGTGGAGCGCGAGGGCATCATCGACACCCAGGTGGTGCAGCTCAATGGCCAGGACCCCACGGTGAGCCTGAAGATCCAGGAGGGCTGGGGGCCCAATGTGTACGTCAGCGTGCTGGCGCTGCGCGGGCGCCTGCGCGACGTGCCCTGGTACAGCTTCTTCACCTGGGGCTTCAAGGCGCCGCGCGAGTGGTGGACCGCCTTCTGGTACGAGGGCAAGGAATACGTGGCGCCCACGGCGCTGGTGGACCTGTCCAAGCCCGCCTTTCGCCTGGGCGTGGCCGAACTCCGGGTGGGCACGCGGGCGCACCAGATCGACGTGAAGGTGGTGGCCGACAAGGAGAGCTACCCGGTGCGCGGCAAGGCCCAGGTCACCATCACCGCGACGCTGCCCGATGGCCGGCCCGCGGCTCATGCGGAGGTGGCGCTGGCCGCCGTGGACCAGGCGCTGCTCGAACTCATGCCCAACCGCAGCTGGAACCTGCTCGACGCCATGCTGCAGCGCCGCAGCTGGGGCGTGCAGACCGCCACCGCGCAGATGGAGATCATTGGCCGCCGCCACTACGGCCGCAAGGCCGTGCCCGCGGGCGGTGGCGGCGGGCGCGCGCCCACGCGCGAGCTGCTCGACACGCTGCTGCTGTGGGAGCCCGCCGTCCAGCTCGACGCCAAGGGCCAGGCCAAGGTGACGGTGCCGCTGAACGACGCGCTCACCACCTTCAAGATCGTCGCCGTGGCCGACGCCGCCACCGGGCTGTTCGGCACCGGCACCACCAGCATCCGCGCCACGCAGGACTTGCAGATCATCAGCGGCCTGCCGCCACTGGTGCGCGAGGACGACCAGTTCCGCGCCCAGCTCACGCTGCGCAACACCACCCAGGCGGCGATGAAGGTGGAGGTGGCGCCGCGCGCCACGCTGCTTGAGCTTGCGCCGCAGACGGTGGACATTCCTGCTGGTGAAGCGCGCGAGGTGGCCTGGAGCGTGACGGCGCCTGCGCAACTCGCGCAGACGCGCGCCGAGGCCATCCTGTGGGAGATCGAGGCCAAGGACCAGCTCAGTGGCGCGCGCGACGCGCTCAAGGCCCGCCAGCGCATCATCCCCGCCGTGCCGCTCACGGTGCAGCAGGCCACGCTGGTGCAGGTCGATGGCAGTTTCACCCTGCCGGTGAACCCGCCGGCCGGCGCACTGCCCGGCCGGGGCGGCCTCAAGCTCGCGCTGCAGCCCAAACTGGCCGAGGGTCTACCCGGCGTGCGCGACTGGTGGGCGCGCTACCCGTTCGCCTGCCTGGAGCAGAAGACCAGCAAGGCCGTGGGCCTGCGCGACGCCAGGCTGTGGCAGACCGTGGTGGTGCAACTGCCCACCTACCTCGATGGCGACGGCCTGGCCCACTACTTCCCGCCGCGCGACGGTGAATCGAACCGGGGCAGCGACGCCCTCACGGCCTACCTCCTGGCGGCGACGCACGAGGCCTCCACCCTCAACCCCGCCTTCGCGCTGCCCGACGAGGTGCGCGCCGCCATGGAGCGCGGGCTCATCGCCTTCGTCGAAGGCCGCATCGAGCGCAACTTCTGGAGCCCGCGCAAGGACCTCGACATGCGCAAGCTCGCCGCGCTGGAGGCGCTCTCGCGCCACGGCAAGGCGCAGGGGCGCATGCTCAGCAGCATCACCATCGCGCCCAACCAGTGGCCCACGCACAGCGTGATCGACTGGCTCAACATCCTCCGGCGCGTGCAGGATGTGCCGCAGCGCGAGCAGCGTCTGGCGGAGGCCACGCAGATCCTCAAGAGCCGCCTGTCCTACCAGGGCACCAAGCTCGTCTTCAGCACCGAGCAGGACGACTACTGGTGGTGGCTCATGCAGAACGGCGACGTGAACACCGCGCGCCTGATTCTGGCGGTGCTGGACGACCCGGCCTGGAAGGACGACATGGGCCGCCTGGCCAACGGCTTCATCAGCCGCCAGCAGGCCGGCGCATGGCATACCACCACGGCCAACCTGTGGGGCGGGCTGGCGCTGGAAAAATTCAGCGCCCAATTCGAGGCCACGCCCGTGGCGGGCACGACCCGCGCCAGCCTGGGCGGCAACGCGGCCAGCGTGGACTGGAGCAAGGTCGAGCGCATCAAGACGCAGGACGCCAGCGGCGCCGCGCACCAGACCACCTGGTTCGGCGCGCCGGCCGCCCCCGGCATGCTGCGCGGCAACGGCATGTTCCTGCCCTGGGGCGCGGGCCAGGACAACCTGGCCGTCACGCACCAGGGGCCGGGCAAGCCCTGGCTCACGCTGCAGTCGGTGGCCGCCATCGAACTCAAGGCGCCGTTCAGCGCGGGCTACCGCATCCAGAAAACCGTCACCCCCATCGAGCAGGCCAACAAGGCCCTGCCGCCGGGCCAGTACACGCGCGGCGACGTGCTGCGCGTCACGCTGGAAGTCACCAGCCAGGCCGACATGACCTGGGTGGCCATCACCGACCCGATCCCCGCCGGCAGCACCATCCTGGGCAGCGGACTGGGCCGCGACTCCGAGATCGCTACCCAGGGCGAGCGGCGCAGCGGCGCGGGCTGGCCCGCGTTCGAGGAGCGCAGCTTCGAGGCCTTCCGCAG
>JANJVX010000296.1 GCA_024709845.1 Burkholderiaceae bacterium
CTCTCCCGCGGGAGCCTGGGCCCGTGTCCAGGTCTGGTGGCAGAGGCTGCGCCGCTGACACCAACCGGCTCCAGCTGCAAGGGGCGTGGGGCGCCCCTTTTTGAGTGTGCTACATTGCATGTATGCAAATGCGCGGCGTATGTTACTTTTACTTTTGGTTCTCGGTCCCTGGCGGATGAGAGGCAAGCGCGCAAGCACCTGAACACTTCCCACCCAACCGCCGACGCTGCAAAGCACGGCGGTTTTTTTGTTTTTCAGCCCTTTTTTTCAAACCTTCCGAGAGAAAGCAACCATGACTGCCAAAGCCCTTTCCGCGAGCGATGCCTGGTACCAAAGCGTCGAGAAAACCAGCCAGACCGACGACGAACGCATCAAGGACATCACTGTGTTGCCTCCTCCCGAGCACCTGATCCGCTTCTTCCCGATCCGCGGGACGCCCGTGGAGACGCTGATCACTCAGACGCGCAAGAGCATCCATAACATCATGGCCGGCAAGGACGACCGCCTGCTGGTGGTCATTGGCCCCTGCTCCATCCACGACCCGGCCGCCGCGCTGGACTACGCCCGCCGCCTGCAGGATGTGCGTGCCCAGTACAAGGACACGCTGGAGATCGTGATGCGCGTGTATTTCGAGAAGCCGCGCACCACTGTGGGCTGGAAGGGCCTGATCAACGACCCCTACCTCGACGAGAGCTACCGCATCGACGAAGGCCTGCGCATCGCGCGCCAGCTGCTCATCGAAATCAACCGTCTTGGCGTACCGGCGGGCAGCGAGTTCCTTGACGTGATCTCGCCCCAGTACATCGGCGACCTGATTTCCTGGGGGGCCATCGGCGCGCGCACCACCGAGAGCCAGGTGCACCGCGAACTGGCCTCGGGCCTGTCGGCTCCGATCGGCTTCAAGAACGGCACGGACGGCAACATCCGCATCGCCACCGACGCGATCCAGTCCGCCAGCCGCGGGCACCATTTCCTGTCGGTGCACAAGAACGGCCAGGTGGCCATCGTCAACACCAAGGGCAACAAGGACTGCCACGTCATCCTGCGCGGCGGCAAGGCGCCCAACTACGATGCGGCCAGCGTGGCGGCGGCCTGCAAGGATCTCGAAGCGGCCAAGCTGCCCGCCACGCTGATGGTGGACTGCAGCCACGCCAACAGCAGCAAGCAGCATGAAAAGCAGCAGGAGGTGGCACGCGACATTGCGGCGCAGATCGCGGGCGGCTCGCGCAGTGTCTTTGGCCTGATGATTGAAAGCCATCTCACCGCCGGTGCGCAGAAGTTCACGCCGGGCAAGGACTCGCCCAGTGCACTCGAATACGGCAAGAGCATCACCGATGCGTGCCTGGGCTGGGACGACTCCTTG
This sequence comes from Burkholderiaceae bacterium, assembly GCA_024709845.1. Lineage (GTDB taxonomy): Bacteria > Pseudomonadota > Gammaproteobacteria > Burkholderiales > Burkholderiaceae_C > Simplicispira. Next base: position 1,364 of record JANJVX010000296.1, read on the forward strand.
CGCACGCTGGGTGAGCTTGCGGAAGCGGTCAAGGCGCGCAGGGGGCGTGCGGCGGTGTAAGCTTGCAACCTGTGCCGCGCATTGTGCGCGGCAGGTTCTTGCTTCAAACCCTAAGAAAGGCACCCCATGCATAGCGTTGTGACGGTCACCCTGGATTCCGCCCAGGAATTCCGCTTTGAACTCGATGGCGCAGAGCCCATGACGAATGAGGACGCGCGCCGCTGGCTCGACAACGAGTTCACGCGCATGGAATGCGAGCCCCTGCGTGCCAGTGGCAAGGTGCTGATGGCCGACAAGGTGCTGGTGGTGGCCGCTGCCGCAGGCGCCAAGCTGCTGGGCGACCGCGCCTGGCTGGCGGATTTTGCCCGTGCCGTCAGCGCCGCGCTGGCCCGGCCCGTGGTGCGGGTGGATGTCGAGTCCATGACCGTCAATTTCTGAAGAAAACAGGCTTTTGCGCTTTGTCAGAAAGCGCAAACAACTATTAATTTAATAGCAATTTGAATGGCGGCCACTTTGGTGTGGCCGTTGTTCAGCGGGCCGCGAGGGCCTGCAGCAGCTTGGCGTGCACGCCGCCAAACGCGCCGTTGCTCATGCAGACAATGTGGTCGCCCGGCTGTGCGGCATGGGCCAGCTGGTGCACCAGCTGATCGACATCGGGTGCAGTCTGCGCCCTTTCGCCCAAGGGAGCCAGGGCCGCAGCGGCATCCCAGTCCAGCCCGCCGGTATGGCAGAACGCATGGTTTGCGCCTTCGAGCGCCCAGGGCAGCTGAGCCTTCATGGTGCCCAGCTTCATGGTGTTGCTGCGCGGCTCGAACACCGCCAGGATGCGCGCATCTTTCCCCACGCTGCGGCGCAGGCCGTCGAGCGTGGTGCGGATGGCCGTTGGGTGATGGGCGAAGTCGTCGTACACGGTGATGCCGCGCACCGTGCCGCGCACTTCCATGCGCCGGCGCACGTTCTGGAAGCTGCCCAGCGCCGCTGCTGCATCGGCGGGCGCCACGCCTACATGGTGCGCCGCGGCAATGGCGGCCAGCGCATTGAGCTGGTTGTGCACGCCGGTCAGCCTCCATTCCACGCGCGCCACGCGCTGGCCGTGGTGCAGCACATCAAAGGCGCCGGGCTCGCCCTGTGCGCTGAAATCGCTCACCGTGGCGCCGAAGCTGCTCACACCGCTCCAGCAACCCTGGTGTAGCACCCGCGTCAGGCTCTCTTCCAAGCCATTGGCCACCACGCAGCCAGACGGCGGCACGGTGCGCACAAGGTGGTGGAATTGGCGCTCGATGGCAGCAAGATCGTCGAAGATGTCGGCATGATCGAACTCCAGGTTGTTCAGCACGGCGGTGCGCGGCCGGTAGTGCACGAACTTGCTGCGCTTGTCGAAGAAGGCGGTGTCGTATTCGTCGGCCTCGATCACGAACAGCGGCGCCGCGCCGACAGGGCCCGTGCCCGGCGTGGGCCGTGTGGCGGCGCCCAGGCGCGCGGAGACGCCAAAATTCAGCGGCACTCCACCCACCAGGAAGCCGGGCTCCTGCCCGGCGCATTCGAGAACCCAGGCCAGCATCGATGTGGTGGTGGTCTTGCCGTGCGTGCCCGCCACGGCCAGCACATGGCGACCCTGCAGCACATGCCCGGCCAGCCATTGCGGACCGCTGGTGTAGGGGGCGCCCGCGTCGAGGATGGCATCCATCAGCGGGAATTTCGGCGTGCCATCGGGCTGCCGGGCGCGGCTGACGACGTTGCCGATCACAAACATGTCGGGCGCGAGCCCCATCTGGTCGGCGCCGTAGCCCTCGATCAGCTCGATGCCCAGCGCGCGCAGCTGGTCGCTCATGGGAGGGTAGACGCCGGCATCGCAGCCGGTCACCTTGTGGCCTGCGGCGCGGGCCAGCGCGGCGACGCCGCCCATGAACGTGCCGCAGATGCCCAGAATGTGTATATGCATGGACGGGATTCTAAGGTTTAGATAGAAATTGCCGCCTAGCGCTTATCCAGCAAGCGCATGCAGCTATCAAAACAAGAGTTTGCTCAGGCCTGAGGCGAAGGGTATGGGCCTGCTGAGGACAGGGCTGATGGGTATTGGGTCGGGTTCGGGTCACAATGCGGGCTGAGAACCGCGCCATGCATGCCACCCTTGCCACCGAGATCGCCCAAGCCGCCGCACGACTGATCGTGGAGGAGGGGTTGGAGTATGGTCCCGCCAAAAGGCGTGCACTCAGGCAAGTCGATGCGCCTTCCCGGACGCCCTTGCCCGACAACGATCTCGTGGAAGAGGCCGTGCGCGAGCACATTGCCCTGTTCTGTGCCGACACCCAGCCTGCGGAGTTGCGGGCGCTGCGGCTGATGGCCCTGTTCTGGATGGAGCGCATGGCGGTCTTTCGTCCCCATCTGGGGGGGGCCGTCTGGAACGGAACAGCCACCCGGAACTCCGATATTTATCTGCAATTGTTCTGCGATGATCCGAAATCGGCAGAAATAGCCTTGATTGACCACGGTGTGGACTATGAGCCCGGGACGGTGCAGGGCTTGCACGGGAAGCCGGTGGATGCGCTCAGCGTGGGGGCATTTTCCCGCGAACTGGGCGTGGTGGTGGGCGTGCATTTTCTGGTGTACGACCTGGATGATTTGCGCGGCGCCTTGCGGCGTGACGCCCGGGGGCGTGCGCCCCGGGGGGATATTGCCGCCGTGCGCCAGCTTTTGGAGTCTGATCTGTGAATACGAACCCCTCCCTCCCGCCGGGTGATTCCGCTGCGCAGGCCTCTGAGGTCGCCCCCGATGCCGTCTCGGGGAGCAGGCGTCGCTATCTGGGGTGGTATGCCGGTGTGGCGGCCGGGGCCGCCCTTGCGGGTGGGGGGTGGGCCTGGTGGCGCACCCATCCGTTCGCCGAAGATACGGAATCCAGCAGGGCGTTTTGGGACCGGTCTTTCGATACGCCAGCGGAAACGACGCTGTCCATGGCGTCATTCAAAGGCAAGCCGCTGCTGCTTAATTTCTGGGCGACATGGTGTCCGCCGTGTATCGCCGAGCTTCCGTTGCTGAATGCTTTTTATCGTGAAAATGCCGCCAATGGGTGGCAAGTGATGGGAATTGCAGTGGATCAGCCATCGGCTGTGCGTGCTTTCATGGAAAAGATGCCGCTGGACTTTCCGGTGGCCATGGCAGGGCTGGGCGGTACGGATCTCTCGCGCTCGCTCGGGAATCTGGGTGGCGGGCTGCCATTTACCGTGCTGTTCGCTGCAGATGGGCGCATCTTGCACCGTAAAATAGGCCAGTTGACCCCAGAGAATCTGCGTCAGTGGTCGCAATTGCGCTGATGTGGGTTTGTCTTGCGATGGCTGGCTTTTGTGGATGTGGCCCGTTGATGAAAATTGCGAGATGAAGCGGAAAATAGGGTCAAATTGGAGTAAATTCGCGCCCTGTTCAGTTTTAGCTGTTGGAGCACCCATGGATTTGCGAAAACTCAAGACCCTGATTGACCTGGTGTCCGAGTCGAACGTCTCTGAGCTAGAGATCACCGAGGCAGAGGGCAAGGTGCGCATCGTCAAGAGTGGCGGTGCCGTGGTGCAGCAGTATGCACCCGCGCCTGCTCCTCCGGTGGCACAGGCGCCTGCCCAGCCGATGGCCGCGCCTGTGGCCGAGTTGCCTGCCCCCGCGCCAACGGAGCCTGCGGGCCATGTGGTCAAGTCGCCCATGGTGGGCACGTTTTACCGGGCGGCCAGCCCGGGCGCCAAGCCTTTCGTCGAGGTGGGCAGCCAGATCAAGGAAGGCGAGACCATCTGCATCATCGAGGCCATGAAGATCCTCAACGAGATCGAGGCCGACAAGACCGGCACGGTCACCCGCATCCTGGGCGAGAACGGCCAGGCCGTGGAATACGGTCAGCCGCTGTTCGTGATCGAATGAAAGAGAACAACCCCCTGGGCGGCTGCGCCGCTTCCCCCTTCTCTCGCACTGTGTGCGGGAAGGGGAAGTGCTGGCTCAGCGCGGCGGGGCAGCCCTTGTGCGGCGGCCGCTGATATGGGGCGCGCCAGTTTCCAGTGCCGCACGCATCTCAGCGCATCGTGGACAAACAATATGTTTAAGAAGATTCTTGTCGCCAACCGAGGGGGTCTTGCCGCAGGCAAGGCGAAGCAGTTTGCGCTGGCACGCGCCAGCGTGCGGGCGATGAGCCGCGAGAATGCCTATGTTTAAGAAGATTCTGGTCGCCAATCGCGGCGAAATCGCCCTCCGTATCCAGCGCGCCTGCCACGAACTGGGCATCAAGGCCGTGATGGTCTACTCCGAGGCCGACCGCGACGCCAAGTACGTCAAGCTGGCTGAAGAAGCCGTGTGCATCGGGCCCGCGCCCTCGCCACTGTCCTACCTCAACATGCCGGCCATCATCTCGGCGGCCGAGGTGACGGACGCCGAGGCCATCCACCCCGGCTATGGCTTCCTGTCCGAGAACGCCGATTTCGCCGAGCGCGTGGAAAAGAGCGGCTTCCAGTTCATCGGCCCCACGCCTGAGTCGATCCGCATCATGGGCGACAAAGTGTCGGCCAAGCAGGCCATGATCAAGGCCGGCGTGCCCTGCGTGCCCGGCTCGGAAGGCGAACTGCCCGACGATCCGGTGCAGATCCGCCGCATCGCAAAGGCCATCGGCTACCCTGTCATCATCAAGGCGGCGGGCGGTGGCGGCGGGCGCGGCATGCGGGTGGTGCACACCGAGGCAGCGCTCGTCAACGCCGTGCAGATGACCAAGGCCGAGGCGGGTGCTGCCTTTGGCAATCCTGCGGTCTACATGGAAAAGTTCCTGCAGAACCCGCGCCACATCGAAATCCAGATCCTGGCCGACAAGCACCGCAACGCGGTCTACCTGGGCGAGCGCGACTGCTCCATGCAGCGGCGCCACCAGAAGGTGATCGAGGAAGCGCCCGCGCCCGGCATTCCGCGCCGCCTCATTGACCGTATCGGTGACCGTTGCGTGGCCGCCTGCAAGAAGATCGGCTACCGGGGTGCGGGCACGTTCGAGTTCCTGTACGAAAATGGCGAGTTCTACTTCATCGAGATGAACACGCGCGTGCAGGTGGAGCACCCGGTGACCGAATGGATCACTGGCGTGGACATCGTGCGCACCCAGATCATGGTGGCGGCCGGCGAGAAGCTGCCGTTCACCCAGCGCCAGATCCAGATCCGGGGCCATGCGATCGAGTGCCGCATCAATGCCGAGGATCCGTACAAGTTCATCCCTTCGCCGGGTCGCATCACCAAGTGGCATGCGCCGGGCGGCCCCGGGGTGCGCGTGGACTCGCACATCTACACGAACTATTTCGTGCCCCCGAACTACGATTCGATGATCGGCAAGCTGATCGTGCACGGCGACACGCGCGAGCAGGCGCTGGCGCGCATGCGCACCGCGTTGTCGGAGACCGTGGTCGAGGGCATCAACACCAATGTGCCGCTGCACCGCGAGCTGATGGTGGACGCCAAGTTCATGGATGGTGGCACGAACATCCACTACCTGGAAGAGTGGCTGTCGCAGCGCCAGCGCTGAAAACGGAAGGGCGCTCGCGGAAGCGCCCTTTTTCATTGGTTTGCATCCTTGAAGGCACGAAGCCATGCATGAATTGAGCCTGTTGTGCCCGCAAGACCGGGTGGAAGACCTGAGCGAGGCACTGGAAGCGCTGGACGCACTGAGCGTTTCGGTGGAGGACGCCGACGCCCAGACCGAGGCCGAGCAGGCCCTGTTCGGCGAACCCGGCATGCCCCCGCCACGCGCAGGCTGGCAGCGCAGCCGCGTGGTGGCGCTGTTCGGCACGGAGGCCGCAGCCCAGGAAGCACGGCAACTGCTGGCCGTGCAGGATTTCTTCGAGGGCTGCGAGGTCTCCAGCCTGGTGCCCCTGGTCGACCAGGACTGGGTGCGGCTGACGCAGTCACAGTTCGCGCCCGTGGACATCACGCCCGACTTCTGGATCGTTCCCACCTGGCACGAGCCACCGGCGCAGGCCAAGACCATCATCCGGCTCGATCCGGGCCTGGCCTTTGGCACGGGCACGCACCCGACCACGCGCATGTGCCTGCGCTGGATCGCCCGCCAGGGCAACGGCGTGGCGCTGGGCCGCGTGCTCGACTACGGCTGCGGCTCGGGCATCCTGGCCATCGGCGCGGCCAAGTTTGGCGCTACCGACATTGATGCCGTGGACATCGATCCGGCCGCCGTGGAGTCGGCCGCGCTCAATGCCCAGGCCAATGGCGTGCAGTTGCAGACCGGCCTGCCCGACAAGGCCTGCGGCAGCTACCAGACGGTGCTGGCCAACATCCTGGCCACCCCGCTGCGCGTGCTGGCGCCGCTGCTGTGCGGCCATGTGGCGTCTGGCGGCCATTTGGTGCTGGCAGGGATTCTGGAGCGGCAGGCGCAGGAGTTGCAGGAGGCCTACGCTCCGTGGCTGCCATTGACGGTGGCGGACAGCGAGGATGGCTGGATTCTGATGACGGCCAGGCGCTGAATCGGGCGCGTCAGCACAGTGCGGGGCGCCTCTACAATCCACAGCCCATGAGCCAGATCACCCGCTGTCCATCCTGTGCGACGATGTTCAAGGTCGTTGCGGACCAGTTGCGCATTTCCGAGGGATGGGTGCGCTGCGGGCATTGTCAGGAGGTCTTTGATGCCTCGGCGCATCTGCAGCCTTCGCAGCCTCCTGCGTTGATGCCGGACATGGCTCTGGACAAAGTGCGCCCCCCGCCGCAGCCAGTGCCGCGCACCGCACCACCCGTCCGGGCCTGGGGGGCATCGGCCAGCGGATCCCCGCCCGCCTCTGCCGCGACTGGCGCGGATGCAGCGCCACCGATCGCTGAAACGGTGCCTGAGCGCGCCATCGCGGCTGGCAGTGCAGCGAAAACGCTTCAATTCCCGGATTCCACGGTGCCTGCTTTTCTGGCGGCGAGCCCGGCGCCGGCACCTCTGGTCCGGCAAGCCTCCAGCCTGGTGGATGCGCCCTTGCCGCCCCTGGCGTGGGAGGCGCCGCAGGACCTGCCACCCCCCGTGCTGCCGGCTGCGCAGGCACCTTCGATGGAGTGGCCGGCCATCGAGTTCACGCCGGGGCCGCTCCCCGTGCCTTCCCCTATGGGTTATGAACTGCCAGCCCCTTTGCTGGAGGATAGCGAGGAGGTGGCTGTTGAACCTGAACGGGGTCTGGCTGGATCTGATTCGCGGGAGGCGGAGGCTGCGCCCGTGTTGCCGGATCCGCCTCCTGACCGTGCCTTGCGCGAGGCGTTGAATGAAGTGCTGGCCAGACGCGCCAGCCCGCAACCCGTTCCGGACCTGGTGCCGCAGGAGCAGGGGCTTAGCGGCCCGGGCCATTTCGCACCCGCGCAGGCAACGCCGGCAGCTGCGCCAGAATTTTCGGCGCCGGAGGCTGCTCCCAGCGGTCTGGCTCCAGAAAATACCCTTGCCGAAAATGATCAAGGTCATTCCCCGGCCATGCCGGTGGAGATGGAATCCGAGGCCGACGCCCTGGCGGGCGAGCTGTCATTTGTGCGCGCGGCGAGGCGCAAGGCATTCTGGCGCAAGACGCCGGTGCGCCTCAGCCTTGTTGTGCTGGTGCTGGTGCTGCTGTGCGGACTGGTGCTGCAGGCAGCCGTGCATGAGCGGCGCTGGATCGCGGCCGCATGGCCTGCGCTGCGCCCTTATCTGGTGCAATTGTGCGGTCCGCTGGAGTGTGACGTCGGGCCGTACCGCCAGATCGCCGCAGTGACGGTGGATGGTTCCACGTTTCACAAAATCAAGGGCGATCAGTACCAGTTTTCCCTGACGCTCAAGAGCCGTTCGTCCATCCCCCTGGAGATGCCCGCAGTCGAGTTGACATTGACCGACGCCCAGGATCAGCCCGTTCTGCGCCGGGTATTGACCCCGCAAGACCTGGCGGCACCGGTCGAATTGGCGGCGCTGGGCGAGTGGAATCTGTCGGTTTCCCTGCTCGTGAACCTGGGTAGTACACGCATCACGGGTTACCGCGTCCTTGCTTTTTATCCCTGACACGGCCAAGGGCCGGAACTAACGAAATTGAAAACATGGCTGTACTGATTTGTGGGTCCCTGGCGTTTGACACCATCATGACCTTCGAGGGGCGCTTTGCCGAGCAGATCCTGCCCGACCAGTTGCACATCCTCAATGTGTCTTTCCTGGTGCCGGGGTTGCGGCGGGACTTCGGCGGCTGTGCTGGAAACATCGCCTACAGCCTCAGGCTTCTGGGGGGCGAGCCCGTGCCCATGGCCATGCTCGGTAGCGATGGCGCTGACTACCTGCAGCGCCTGGATGCGCTGGGCATCAGCACCCGCTGCGTGGGCCAGGTGCAGGACACCTACACCGCGCAGGCCATGATCATGACCGACCGCGACAACAACCAGATCACGGCCTTCCATCCCGGGGCCATGATGCAGGCCCATGCCAACCGCATTGATGGCAGTGTGCCGGGCATCCGCGCTGGCATCGTCGCGCCCGATGGGCGCGATGCCATGATCGAGCATGCTGCGCAGTTTCAGGCCGCTGGCATTCCCTTCGTGTTCGACCCAGGCCAGGGCCTGCCCATGTTCTTGGGCGAGGAGCTCACGCGCTTTGTGGAGCAGGCCACCTGGGTCACGGTGAACGACTATGAAGGCAAGATGCTGTGCGAGCGCACCGGACTCGGTCTGGCTGAACTCTCGCGCAAGGTGCAGGGTCTGGTGGTGACGCTGGGCGGCCAGGGCTGCGAAGTCTGGGTGGACGGCGTTCGCACGGTGGTGCCGCCGGTGGCGCCTGCCGCCATCGTGGACCCGACGGGTTGCGGCGATGCCTGGCGTGGGGCCTTGCTGTTCGGCCTGGAGCGTGGGTGGCCCCTGGTGCGATGCGCGGAGTTGGGTAACCGCATGGGTGCGCTCAAGATTGCCGCGCGCGGACCGCAGAACTACACGCTGGATTTTGACCCCGCATCGCTGACCCATTGATGGACTGCCGCCAGGCGTAAAAAAACCCGGTGCAGGCACCGGGTTGGATACGGACAGCCTGGGTGGCCGTATCAGGGCTTCTGGCCTGTCGGGAATGGCCAGGCAGCCTGGGGGTTGAGCGTGGTCTGCGCTGCGGGTGCTGCGGGTGCTTTCTCGGCGGCAGGCTTCTTTGCAGGAGCAGCAGCCTTCTTGGCAGGAGCAGCGGCCTTCTTGGCAGGAGCAGCGGCCTTCTTGGCAGGAGCAGCGGCCTTCTTGGCAGGAGCAGCAGCCTTCTTGGCAGGAGCAGCAGCCTTCTTGGCAGGAGCAGCAGCCTTCTTGGCAGGAGCAGCAGCCTTCTTGGCAGGAGCAGCAGCCTT
>JANJVX010000001.1 GCA_024709845.1 Burkholderiaceae bacterium
CCCAGATCGATGCCCACGGCAATGCGCCGTTGGTGCGGGTTGGGGGACTGGCCGGGTTCGGAAATCTGCAGCAGCGCCATGGGGTCTTGTCTTGTCGGGAAACGCCTGCCACCAGGGCAGGCGTGCGAAAACGGTTGATCGAGGCGCTATTGTCCCAGTTGATCAAGCCGGCGCTCGATGTCGTGCGCAAATCGCGCAATGAACATGAGGGCTCTGACCTGCTGGGCAGCAGCGGCAAAGTCCTGCCGCGTGTCGATGCATTCTGCGCAGCGCTCCAGCGCGGCGCGGCGGGCCTGCTGGACCTGGCCGTCAAGCGCCTCCACCTCGGCGAGGCTTGCGGCCTCTTCCAGTGCCTCGCGCCATTCCATCTGCTGCATCAGAAAGGCCGCAGGCATGGCGGTGTTGTCCTCGGCGCGCACGGGGGCACCGTGCAGTTCGCACAGATAGGCTGCGCGGCGCAGCGGGTCCTTGATCCGCTGGTAGGCCTCATTGATGCGCACGGACCATTGCATGGCCTGCCGCTGCGCGGTGGCGCCGCTGGCCGCGTGGCGGTCTGGATGGGCCTCGCGCTGGAGATCCTTCCAGCGCGCGTCCAACGCGGCACGGTCCTGGGCGAAGCGCCGGGGAACGCCAAACAGCTCGAAGTCGTCGGATTGCAGGTTCATATCAGCAAAAAACCGCCAGCACGGTGCGCGATGGCGGTTTCAGAAGGCGCAAAGACAAAGAAACATCAGACCCGGAAACTCTCTCCGCAACCGCAGCGGTCACGTTCGTTCGGATTGCTGAACTTGAAGCCTTCGTTCAACCCCTCTCGCACAAAATCGAGTTCGGTGCCGTCAATGTAGGCCAGACTTTTCGGGTCGATCAGCACCTTCACGCCATGCTGCTCAAAGATGACATCTTCGGGTTCGGCATCGTCCACATATTCCAGTTTGTAAGCCAGGCCCGAGCAACCGCTGGTCTTGACGCCCAGACGCACTCCAAGGCCCTTGCCACGCCGCGACAGGTAACGGCTGACATGCCGGGCTGCCGCTTCGGTGAGGGTGATTGCCATGGTTTCAGGCGGCAGCTGCAGTGCCGTGTTTGGTCTTGTAATCGTTGACAGCCGCCTTGATGGCGTCCTCGGCCAGGATGGAGCAGTGGATCTTGACGGGCGGGAGCGCCAGTTCTTCGGCAATCTCGCTGTTCTTGAGGGCCGCAGCTTCATCGAGCGTCTTGCCTTTGACCCATTCGGTCACCAGGGACGACGAGGCAATGGCCGAGCCGCAGCCGTAGGTCTTGAAGCGCGCATCCTCGATCACGCCGGTCTGGGGGTTGACCTTGATCTGCAGCTTCATCACGTCGCCACAAGCCGGCGCGCCCACCATGCCGGTGCCTACCGATTCGTCGCCCTTGTCAAACGAACCCACGTTGCGCGGGTTCTCGTAATGGTCAATCACTTTTTCAGAGTAAGCCATGGTGTTACCTCTTTGATTCTGGGTGCCGTGGGGCGCTCAGTGCGCAGCCCACTGGATGGTGCTCAGATCGACGCCATCCTTGTACATCTCCCACAGGGGGCTGAGTTCGCGCAGCCTGGCGACGTTCTCGCGGATCGTGGCGATGGCGTAGTCAATTTCTTCCTCGGTCGTGAACCGGCCGATGGTCATGCGCAGACTGCTGTGCGCCAGTTCGTCGCTGCGGCCCAGGGCGCGCAGCACGTAGCTGGGCTCCAGGCTGGCCGAGGTGCAGGCCGAGCCCGAGGACACGGCGAGGCCCTTGATGCCCATGATCAGCGACTCGCCCTCGACATAGTTGAAGCTGATGTTGAGGTTGTGCGGCACGCGCTGCTGCATGTCGCCATTGATGAAGACCTGCTCCATGTCGGTGAGGCCGTCGAGCAGGCGCTTCTGCAGGCGGCGAGCCTTTTCCTGCTCCTGGGTCATTTCCTCGCGGGCGATGCGGAAGGCCTCGCCCATGCCGACGATCTGGTGCGTGGGCAGGGTGCCCGAGCGCATGTCGCGCTCATGGCCACCGCCGTGCATCTGCGCCTCCAGGCGCACGCGCGGCTTGCGGCGCACATACAGCGCGCCGATGCCCTTGGGGCCATAGGTCTTGTGCGAAGCCAGGCTCATCAGGTCAACCGGCAGGGTCGCCAGGTCGATCTCGATCTTGCCGGTGGCCTGGGCGGCATCCACATGGAAAATGATGCCCTTTTCGCGGCATAGCGCACCAATGGCCGGGATGTCCTGGATCACGCCGATTTCGTTGTTCACGAACATCACGCTGATCAGGATGGTGTCGGGGCGAATGGCGGCCTTGAGCACCTCGAAATCGAGCAGCCCATCGGGTTTGACATCCAGGTAGCTCACCTCGAAGCCCTGGCGCTCCATCTCTCGCATGGTATCGAGCACGGCCTTGTGCTCGGTCTTCACCGTGATCAGGTGCTTGCCCTTGCCCTTGTAGAAATGGCCCGCGCCCTTGATGGCGAGATTGTTCGATTCGGTGGCACCGCTGGTCCAGACGATCTCGCGCGGATCGGCGCCGATCAGTTCCGCCACCTGGGTGCGCGCCTTCTCGACCGCATCTTCGGCCTCCCAGCCCCAGGCATGGCTGCGCGAAGCGGGGTTGCCGAAGTGCTCGCGCAACCACGGAATCATGGCATCCACGACACGCGGATCGACCGGCGTGGTGGCACCGTAGTCAAGGTAAATGGGGAAATGCGGGGTCATGTCCATGGCTGGCTCGGTCGGGTATTCGGGCTGGCAATTGCAGTAGAGAGGTCGATAGCTTGCCGCAAACGAGCGCTGCACGCCGACTGGCGCACAGCCACCCGCTTCACTATCAGGGTCTTCAGGACTTGGCGAACACGTTGCCCAGAGCGAAGACCGAGTTGGGCGCGTTCACACGGATAGGCTTGACCACGGGCGTGGTGGAAATGGCACGGCGCACCATGGGCTTTTCCTCGATCTGCAAGCCCTTGGCCAGTTGCTCGTCCACCAGTTTTTGCAAGGTGACGGAATCGAGGAACTCCACCACACGCTGGTTCAGCGTCGCCCAGAGGTCGTGCGTCATGCACCGACCGGAGTCACCCAGACAGTTTTCCTTGCCGCCGCACTGCGTGGCATCAATCGGTTCGTCCACCGAAACGATGATGTCGGCAATGGTGATGTCCGCCGCCTTACGGGCCAGCGTATAGCCGCCGCCGGGGCCACGCGTGGATTCGACCAGTTCGTGCCGACGCAGTTTGCCAAACAGTTGCTCAAGGTAGGACAGCGAAATGCGCTGGCGCTGACTGATGGCAGCCAGGGTGACCGGACCGTTGTTCTGGCGCAAGGCCAAGTCAATCATGGCGGTGACCGCAAAACGGCCTTTGGTTGTGAGACGCATCGCAAGCTCCTTAGTAAGGCTTGTTGGTTCATGAAACGCCTGAATGGTTCATGGCCACCAGGACACCGTCTCCACCCATACCTGCCGCAGCTTGGCGCCAGGCCCTTCATTCGGGGGTTGTTTTTCTTTTATAGGGTTATTGTAGCACAAACCTTATTAAATTTGTCGGGTAAACAAACTCGCCGGTCGCGATTGCGCCGGACAAGTTGCAATACACCTGCATTCCTAGTTTGGCGAAGGGATATTGTCCGAGCCATGCGCGCCGAAGGCCATGTCCTTGAGCCGCATCAACTGGTCGCGCACCCGCGCCGCCTGTTCGAACTCGAGGTTGCGCGCGTGTTCCAGCATCTGCTTCTCCAGGCGCTTGATCTCGCGAGCCATGTCCTTTTCGGGCATGTCCTCGGCCCGGGCGCGTTGCAGCGCCTCCTGTTCCAGGCGCTCGGCGTCCTTGCCCGCCTTCTCGCTGTAGACACCGTCGATCAGGTCGCGCACCTGCTTGACAATACTGCGCGGCGTGATGCCGTGCGCCTCGTTGAAGGCGATCTGCCGCGCACGTCGGCGCTCGGTCTCGCCGATGGCGCGCGCCATGGAGTCGGTCACCCGGTCGGCATACAGAATGGCTTTGCCCGAGAGATTGCGCGCCGCCCGGCCGATGGTCTGGATCAGGCTGCGCTCGGAGCGCAGGAAGCCCTCCTTGTCGGCGTCGAGCACAGCCACCAGCGACACCTCGGGAATGTCCAGGCCCTCGCGCAGCAGGTTGATGCCCACCAGCACATCGAAGGCCCCCAGGCGCAGGTCGCGGATGATCTCCACGCGCTCCACGGTGTCCACATCGCTGTGCAGGTAGCGCACCTTCACACCGTTGTCGGTGAGGTAATCGGTGAGCTGCTCGGCCATGCGCTTGGTCAGCGTGGTCACGAGCACGCGCTCGCGCCGGTCGGTGCGGAGGCGGATCTCCTGGAGCACATCGTCCACCTGGTGGGTGGCGGGCCGCACCTCGACCTCGGGGTCCACCAGGCCCGTAGGCCGCACCACCTGCTCGACCACCTGGCCGGAATGCTGTTTTTCATATTCGGCCGGCGTGGCCGAGACAAAAATCACCTGGCGCATGCGCTGCTCGAACTCCTCGAACTTCAGCGGCCGGTTATCCAGTGCGCTGGGCAGGCGAAAGCCGTATTCCACCAGCGTGGTCTTGCGCGAGCGGTCGCCGTTGTACATGGCGTTGAGCTGGCCGATCATCTGGTGGCTTTCGTCCAGAAACATCAGCGCGTCCTTCGGCATGTAGTCGGTCAGCGTGCTCGGCGGGTCGCCCGCGGCCGTGCCGGCCAGGTGGCGCGAGTAATTCTCGATGCCCTTGCAGTGCCCCACCTCGCTGAGCATCTCCAGATCGAAGCGCGTGCGCTGCTCCAGGCGCTGGGCCTCCACCAGCTTGCCGTCGGCCAGAAACTGCTTCAGGCGCTCGGCCAGCTCCAGCTTGATCGCCTCCACCGCCAGCAGCACCTGGTCGCGCGGCGTCACGTAGTGGCTGCTGGGGTAGACGGTGAAGCGCGGGATGCTCTGGCGCACCCGGCCCGTGAGCGGGTCGAAGAGTTGCAGGCTCTCGAT
>JANJVX010000009.1 GCA_024709845.1 Burkholderiaceae bacterium
GGCTTCGAGATTGCCCGGCGTGACCTCGAAATCCGTGGGCCGGGGGAATTTCTCGGCGCGCGCCAGTCGGGCGATGCATTGCTGCGCTTTGCCGACCTGGCGACCGACACCCACCTGCTCGAATGGGCGCGCGCCACCGCGCCACTGATGCTCGACCGCCACCCCGAATGGGCCGCGCGCCATGTGGCGCGCTGGCTCGGCGGCCGGGCCGACTACCTCAAGGCGTAGGCGTGCCGCCGGGGCCGGGGCCCGCCGTCAGGTGGGCGGCCTCCCATGCCTCGATGGGCATGGGCCGCCCCAGCAGGTAACCCTGGCAGAACTGGCAGCCGTGCTGGACGAGCAAGGCGCGGTGCTCTGCGGTTTCGACGCCTTCGGCCACGACTTCCAGCCCCAGTGCCTCGCTCATCACCAGGATGGCGCGCACGATGGCGTTGCTGGTGTTGTCGGTCAGCATGTCGTGGACGAACGACTGGTCGATCTTGAGCTGGTCGAAGGGCAGGCGCTTGAGGTAGGACAGCGAGGAGTAACCCGTGCCGAAGTCATCCAGCGCGAAGCGGATGCCCAGCTCGCGCAGCTGGCGCATGCGCTCGATGGTGGTCTCGATGTCGCCCAGGATCACGCTCTCGGTCAGTTCCAGTTTCAGCCGGCCTGCATCGATGTGGTGGCGCTCCAGCGCGGCGCGCACCTGGGCCGCGAAATCGGCCTGGTGGAACTGCCGTGCACTCACGTTGATGGCCAGGGTCAGGTGGCGCGTGGCACTCTCGCGCTGCCACTGCGCGAGCTGCCGGCAGGCGGTGTCGAGCACCCACTGGCCCATGGGCACGATCAGGCCGGTGTCCTCGGCCAGCGGGATGAAATCGGCCGGAGAGACCACCTTGCCGTCGGCGCCGATCCAGCGGATCAGCGCCTCGGCCCCCACCACGGCGCCGTGCTGGTCCATCTGCACCTGGTAGTAGAGCCGGAACGCCTGGAGTTCGATGGCGTCGCGCAGCGCCGTCTCCAGCGCGGCGCGTGCTTCCACGGCGGCCTGCATCGGCGCGTCGAAGAACAGCACGGCGTTGCCGCCCTCGTCCTTGGCGCGGTAGAGCGCCACCTCGGCCTGCTTGAGCAGGATGTCGGGCGAGGGCGTGCCTGCGCAGAAGAAGGCGATGCCCATGCTGGTGGTGGCGTAGAGCCGTTTGGCGTCTTCCAGGTCGTAGGGCATGGAAAGGGCCTGGTGCACGCTCTGGGCGATGGCCTGCGCCCCGCCGGAGGGGCCGCCAATGTCGGGAACGAGGATGCCGAAGGTGTTGCTGCCCAGGCGCGCCACGGTGTCCTGCGCGCCCGTGCAGCCCTGGATGCGCCGCGCCATCTCGCGCAGCAGCCAGTCGCCCGTGGCATGCCCGCGCGTGTCGTTGATCTGCTTGAAGCGGTCGATGTCGGCCAGCAGCAGCATGCCCTGGGCGGTGCCCTGCGCGCTCGCCTCCACGGCCTGCTGCAGCCGTTCCTGCAGCAGCGCACGGTTGGGCAGGCCGGTCAGCGCGTCGTAGTAGGCCAGCCGGTGCACCAGCGCCTCCGACTGTTTGCGCTCCGTGATGTCTTCCTTGGTGGAGACATAGTGGGTGACCTGGCCCTCATGGTCCAGGATCGGGGCGATGGTGGCCAGCTCCACGTAGGTGCTGCCGTCCTTGCGGGTGTTGATGAGCTCGCCCCGCCATGGCTGTCCGGCCTTGAGGTTGGTCCACATGGCGACATAGGTGGCGGGCGGGGTGAGGCCCCGGTTGAGAATGCGCGGGTTCTTGCCCAGCACCTCGGCACGCGTGTAGCCGGTGGAGAGCAGGAAGGCGTCGTTCACATATTCGATGCGTGCCGCGGTGTCGGTGATGACGATGGCCTCGGGGCTTTGCTCGACAGCGGCGGAGAGGCGGCGCAGGTCTGCATCGCGTTTCTGTAGTTCGCTGGCCATGTGGTTGATGCCCAGCTCCACCGCAAGGAGCTCCTGCACGCGCGAAAAATGCTGGATGCGGGTCTGCAGCCGCCCCGAGGCCACCCGTTCGAGCGCCGCGCCGATCTGACCGGTCCAGGCCTCGATCAGGCCGTAGATGTAGTAGCGTGCCGTCAGCACCGACACCAGGGCGATGCCCGCCAGCAGCAGGATGCGCCACCAGAAACCCTGGTCGATGCGGGCCACGGTGCGCTCCAGCGGGGCACCGATGGCGACCAGCAGGGGCGTGCGGGAAAACTGCGGGGTGCCGATGCCGTACATCCGCCGGTTGCCGTCGAATCCATCAAGTTCGCTCACCCGTCGGCCTTCGTGCAGGGCCTGCAGGAAGGGCTCTGCGGCATCGGGTGCCTTGCGCTGCGCTTCCTGCAGGTCGGCCGCCGGGTGGTAGGAGAGAACGTTGCCGGTTTCGCTGAGCAGGAACGCATTCCAGCCTTCGGGCAGCTTGAATTCGGTGATCAGCTTGTCGAACCAGCCGAGATGGATGGTGGCGAAAAGTACCGCAATCGTCTGGCCCTGGTCGTTGCGTACCGGATAGCCGAAGATCATGCCGGGCTGGAGCGAAATCCGGCCGATCAGGAATTCCCCGGTGGTGATGTCTTCGCCTGCCATTGCGTCCTGGAACCATTGGCGGTCGTTCACGGTCACGACCTCAGGGAGCTTGCTGGCGCTGCAAAACACCCTGCCGTCGGGCCGGGCAGCACCCAGGTTGGCGAAATCCTCCATGGACTGCAGCAGGCGCCGGGCCAGGCCCGAGCAGTCTGCCGGGTCGAGCGACCGCAGGTTGTCGGCCCGGGCCATGATCTGGAAGGTTTGCCGCATGTTGCGCAGGGCCGCATCTTCGCTCAGCCGTGCGGCCGTCAGCATGCGCAAGACTTCGCTTTCGAGGGCCGTGATGGCGTCCTGGCGCCGCTCGCGGTAGTCGAAGAACGCCATCAGAAACACCGGCAGGCTGGCCATGGCAATGACAACCCACAGGCGCAGGTGCAGAGACCGGGGTGTACGGAGTGGCATGGTGGTGCATCATAAATCGCGCCCGCTCCCCGGGTGCCTGGACGTAGGGACATGCCCCCGTGGAGGTGGCGGCAGGGAGCCAGGGTGCTTACACTGCCATCCTCATGACCCTCACCGAACTCAAATACATCGTGGCCGTGGCGCGCGAAAAACACTTCGGCCGCGCGGCCGATGCCTGTTATGTGTCGCAGCCCACGCTGTCGGTGGCCGTCAAGAAGCTGGAGGAGGAACTCGACGTCAAGCTGTTCGAGCGCAGCGCGAGCGAGGTCAGCGTCACGCCGCTGGGCGAGGAGATCGTGCGCCAGGCGCAAAGCGTGCTGGAGCAGGCCGCCGCCATCAAGGAGATCGCCAAGCGCGGCAAGGATCCGCTGGCCGGGGTGCTGACGCTGGGCGTGATCTACACCATCGGCCCCTACCTGCTGCCCGACCTGGTGCGCCATTCCATCCGGCACACGCCGCAGATGCCGCTGATGCTGCAGGAGAACTTTACCGTCAAGCTGCTGGAGATGCTGCGCACCGGCGAGATCGACTGCGCCATCCTGGCCGAGCCATTCCCCGACACCGGGCTGGCCATGGCGCCGCTGTACGACGAGCCTTTCATGGCGGCCCTGCCCAGCAGCCACCCGCTGGCCGGGCAGCCCTCGGTCACGGCGCAGGAGCTCAAGGGCGAGAACATGCTGCTGCTCGGCGCGGGCCACTGCTTCCGCGACCATGTGCTGGAGGTTTGCCCCGAATTCGCGCGCTTTGCCAGCAATGCCGAGGGCATTCGCAAAACGTTCGAGGGCTCGTCGCTGGAGACCATCAAGCACATGGTGGCCGCAGGCATGGGCGTGACCCTGGTGCCGCGCCTGGCCGTGCCGCGCGAGGCGCTCACGGTATCGGTGCGGCGGCGCAAGACGGACCAGCCGCATATCCGTTACGTGCCCATCCAGGAAGCCGACGGCAGCCCGCCGCCCACGCGCCGCGTGGTGCTGGCCTGGCGGCGCAGCTTCACGCGCTATGAGGCCATTGCCGCGCTGCGCAATGCCATCTATGCGTGCGAGCTGCCGGGCGTCACGCGCCTGTCCTGAGATGAAACACCCCCCTGGGTCGCCTTCGGCGCCTTCCCCCCGCTCTCGCAGCGCTGCGCGCTTCGGGCAGGGGGACGCTCCCAGCGCGGCGGGGCGGCCCTTGCGCGGGAGCCCTGGCTTGGGGCGCGCCAGTTTCATGCGTCGCGGGCGGCCCTTGCACGGCGGCCTTGGCCAGGGGCGCGCCGGTTTCATGGGTTGTGGGTGCCGCGTTCGCGGAATGGATCACTGAAGGGTCAGCTCCCGGCGCAGGGTTTTTGGCGCTGCGCGCATGGGGCCTGCGCTACAGTAAGTGCATGCCTGCGTGGCAGGCCCCTTGCATTCCCACTTCCCAGGAGAAACCATGGCCAAAGCCCCCAAGACCACCGCGCCCAGCATCCACATCGGCATCAGCGACAAGGACCGCGCCGCCATTGCACAGGGGCTGTCGCGCCTGCTGGCCGACACCTACACGCTGTACCTGACCACGCACAATTTCCACTGGAACGTGACCGGGCCGATGTTCAACTCGCTGCACGCCATGTTCATGGCGCAGTACACCGAGCTGTGGAACGCCGTGGACCCGATCGCCGAGCGCATCCGCTCGCTGGGCCATGTGGCGCCGGGCTCCTACGCCGAGTTCGGCAAGCTCGCCAGCGTGCCCGACGCGCCCTCCAAGCCCCCGAAGGCGCTGGACATGGTGCGCATCCTGGTCGAAGGCCACGAGGCCGTGGCGCGCACGGCGCGCAGCCTGTTCGCGGTGGTGGACAAGGCCAGCGACGAGCCCACGGCCGACCTGCTGACCCAGCGGCTGACGGTGCACGAGCAGACCGCCTGGATGCTGCGTTCGCTGCT
>JANJVX010000026.1 GCA_024709845.1 Burkholderiaceae bacterium
GTGCTGCCGGTGATGCTGCTGTTCGCGTTTTTCAGCAACCTGGCCTATGCCGCCACCGGCGCGCTGCTGCGCCAGTGGCTGGCCCAGGGCCGGCGTCTGCTGTGGTTCAACCGTGCCATGGCCGGGGTGCTCGTCGCCACCGCCGCCTGGATGACGACCGCCTGACCCTTTCCGCCCCACCACCGTCCGGAGCCCGCCCATGAGCACCTCGCCCCCCGCCAGCGCGCCACTGCGCTCCGGCCCCGCCCAAGCCTCCGGCCTGCACCGCCAGGAAACCCGGGGCCTGGCCCTGGGCCTGCTGGGCGTGGCGATTTTCGCCCTCACCCTGCCCATGACGCGCCTGGCCGTGGGCACGCCCGAGGCGCCGCAGATGTCGGGCCTGTTCATCGCCATGGGGCGTGCGGCGGTGGCGGGCATGCTGTCCGCGCTCTTGCTCATCGCGCAGCGTGCACCCTTGCCGCGCCGGGCCGACTGGGGGCCGCTGGCCCTCACGGCGCTGGGCGTGGTGTTCGGCTTTCCGCTGCTCAGCTCCATCGCCATGCGCCACGTGGGCGCCGTGCATGCCAGCGTGATCGTGGGCGCGCTGCCACTGGCCACCGCCGCCGTGGGCGCGCTCTTGCACCGCCAGCGCCCCTCGGGCGCCTTCTGGGCCTGCGCGCTGCTGGGCTCGGCGCTGGTCGTGGGCTTCGCGCTGCTGCGCTCGGGCCAGTCGGGCCTGGCGCTGCACCCGGCCGACCTGCTGCTGCTGGGCGCAGTGCTGTGCGCCGCCGTGGGCTATGGCTACGGCGCACGGCTGTCGCACCACATGCGCGCCGATGCCGTGATCTGCTGGGCGCTGGTGCTCTCGCTGCCCGCCACACTGCCGCTGGCATGGCTGTCCTGGCCCCAGGCGCCGCTGCCAGGCACGGCCTGGGCGGCCTTCGGCTATGTGTCGGTGTTTTCAATGTGGCTGGGCTTTTTCGCCTGGTACAAGGGCCTGGCGCTGGGAGGCACGGTGCGCGTGAGCCAGGTGCAGCTCATCCAGCCCTTCCTGGGCATGCTGTTCGCCGTGCCGCTGCTGGGCGAGCGCCTGGACGCGGTGAGCCTGGGCTTCGGCCTGGCAGTGATGGCCACCGTTTTGGCGGGAAGGCGCATGCCCGTGCGTGGTAGAGGATGAAACACCCCCCTGTGGCGCTGCGCGCCTTCCCCCCGCTCTCGCTGCGCGGCACGCTGCGGGCAGGGGGACGCTCCCAGCGCGGCGGGGCGGCCCTTGCGCGGGAGCCATGGCCTGGGCCGCGCCAGTTGCATGCAGGCATGCCGCGCGCAAAGAGCATCACGGCATGCAACAGAATGAAAACGGACCGGGAGGTTAAGCTATTGGCCCGGCGCCCTACCCCGGGCCGCCGTCTGGCCACACAATGGCTTTGTTTATTGAAAATGCTGCGCTCCACCCCTTGCGCACCCACTGGAGAAGACTGGAAATGACGAATTGGACCCTGGCCGCACGCGCCGCGAAGATGAACCCCTCGGTGATCCGCGAGATCCTCAAGGTCACCGAGAAGCCAGGCATCATCAGCCTGGCTGGCGGCCTGCCCTCCCCCAAGACCTTTCCGGTCGAGGCCTTTGCCAAGGCCTGCGAAGTGGTGCTCGGCCACGACGGCGCTGCGTCCCTGCAGTACGCCGCCAGCGAGGGCTATGCCCCGCTGCGCCAGGCCATCGCCGACCACCTGCCCTGGAACGTGGACCCCGACCAGGTCCTCATCACCACCGGCTCGCAACAGGCACTGGACCTGATCGCCAAGGTGCTGATCGACGAGGGCAGCCGCGTGCTCGTCGAAACCCCCACCTACCTCGGCGCGCTGCAGGCCTTCACGCCCATGGAGCCGCACGTGGTGAGCGTGGCCAGCGACGACGAGGGCGTTCTCATCGACGACCTGGTGGCCCAAACCGGCAGTGGCGCCAGCAAGGCGCGCTTCCTGTATGTGCTGCCCAACTTCCAGAACCCCACGGGCCGCACCATGAGTGAGGCGCGCCGCGCCGCGCTGGTAGCAAAGGCCGCCGAGCTGGGCCTGCCGCTGGTCGAAGACAACCCCTACGGCGACCTGTGGTTCGACAACCCGCCGCCCGCACCCCTGACGGCACGCAACCCCGAGGGCTGCATCTACATGGGGAGCTTCTCCAAGGTGCTGGCGCCCGGCCTGCGCCTGGGCTACCTTGTCGCGCCCAAGGCCGTGTACCCCAAGCTGCTGCAGGCCAAGCAGGCGGCCGACCTGCACACCCCCGGTTTCAACCAGCGCATGGTGGCCGAGGTCATCAAGGGCGGTTTTCTGGACCGCCATGTGCCCACCATCCGCGCGCTCTACAAGCACCAGCGCGACGCCATGCTCGAAGCGCTGGAGCGCGAGATGGCCGGCCTGGGCGTGGAATGGAACAGCCCGCAGGGCGGCATGTTCCTGTGGCTGCGCCTGCCCCAGGGCATGAACGCCATCGAGCTGCTGCCCGAGGCCGTGGAGCGCAATGTGGCCTTCGTGCCCGGCGCCGCCTTCTACGCCGACAACGCCGACGTGCGCACGCTGCGCCTGTCGTTCGTCACCGCCAGCGCCGCGCAGATCAACACCGGCATTGCCGCACTGGCGGCCGCCATCCGCGCACGCCAAACGGCAGCCTGAGTCCGCCCAGGGGCAGGCCGCCGGGCCTGCCTCTCCTTCCGCCAGAAAACGAGGTTCGCCATGCGACAGCGCCTTTTCCAGCAGATCGATGTCTTCAGCCACCGCCCCGGCGACGGCAACCCGCTGGCCGTGGTGCTGGACGCCGACGGCCTGCAGGACGCCGACATGCAGCGCTTCGCCGCGTGGACCAACCTGTCGGAAACCACCTTCCTGCTGCCACCCACCGAAGTCGGCCTGGCGGGCGGCGCCGACTACCGCGTGCGCATCTTCACGCCCAGCGGCGAACTGCCGTTCGCCGGCCACCCCACCCTGGGCACCTGCCACGCCTGGCTGCAGACCGGCCACGCGCCGCGCGAGCCCGGCACCATCGTGCAGGAATCCGGCATGAGCCTGGTGCGCATCCGGCGCCAGGGCGACACCCTGGCCTTTGCAGCCCCCCCTTTGCAGCGCGGCGCGCCCAACCCGGCGCTGCTGGCCCTGGTGACCGGCGCGCTGGGACTGCGCCCGCAACAGATTCTGGCCGCACAGCTGCTTGACAACGGGCCGCGCTGGCTCGGTCTGCTGCTGCCCAGTGCCGACACCGTGCTCGGCCTGCAACCCGACCACGCCCGCCTCAAGGACCTGGGCCAGGACGTGGGCGTGGTCCATGTGGCGCCCACGGCCAGCGACATCGGCCAGCCCGGCGTCACCGTGCGCGCCTTCGCCGCACCCATGGGCAACCCCGAGGACCCGGTCACCGGCAGCCTCAACGCCAGCCTGGCGCAATGGCTCATCGCCGAGGGCCTGGCACCGCGCCACTACCTCGTGGCGCAGGGCGAATGCCTGGGCCGCGCGGGGCGCGTGCACATCGCCCAGGACGACGATGGCCAGGTCTGGGTCGGCGGCCAGGCCGTCACCTGCATCCAGGGGACGGCGCTGCTGTGACCTCCTGACCCCCCCTCCACTGCCAGGCATGGCCCCAGGCCAGCCCCCGGCGTGCCCGTTGATTTTTTGCACCCACAGGAGTTTTTCATGCGCCAGCGCCCCTTTCAGCAAGTCGATGTGTTCACCGCCGCGCCCTACCTCGGCAACCCGCTGGCCGTGGTGCTCGACGGCGCGGGCCTCTCCACCGAGGCCATGCAGCAGTTCACCAACTGGACCAACCTTTCCGAGGCCACCTTCGTGCTGCCGCCCACGCCCGAGGGCCAAGCCGCCGGGGCCGACTACCGCGTGCGCATCTTCTGCCCCGGGCGCGAGCTGCCGTTTGCCGGCCACCCCACGCTGGGCACCTGCCACGCCTGGCTCGCCACCGGCGGCCAGCCCCGGGTGCCCGGGCGCATCGTGCAGGAATGCGGCGTGGGCCTGGTCGCGCTGCGCCAGGACGGCGAGCGCCGGGCCGTCGCCGCTCCCCCGCTGATCAAGAACGGTCCGCTGGACGAAGACGATGTGCAGCGCATCGCGCGCGGCCTGGGCGTGGCGCGCGCGGACATCCTGCACCATGCCTGGTGTGACAACGGCCCCAACTGGCGTGGCGTGATGCTGCGCTCGGCCGCGCAGGTGCTGGCGCTCCAACCCGACGCCACCGTGCTGGTCGGCCTGGACGTGGGCGTGGTGGGGCCGCGCGGCAAGGTTGGCGTGGTGGGTGCGAGCGACGCCGAGGGCATTGCCTTCGAGGTCCGCGCCTTCTTCCCCGGCAACAACGGCCTGGCCGAGGACCCGGTCACCGGCAGCCTGAACGCCGCCCTGGCGCAGTGGCTCATCGGCGCGGGCCTGGCGCCCACGCGCTACGTGGCCAGCCAGGGCACGGCGCTGGGGCGTGCCGGGCGCGTGCATGTGGAACAGGATGGCGAGCAGATCTGGATCGGCGGCAGTTCCGTCACCTGCCTGCGCGGCGAGGTGCGGCTGTGAACCAGCCCGCGCCCTGCGTGGACCACCTGGTGGTGCTGGCCGCCGACCTGGCCAGCGGCGTGGCCTGGTGCGAGCGCACGCTGGGTGTGACGCCCGCCCCCGGCGGCGAGCACCCGCTGATGGGCACGCACAACCGGCTCCTGAACCTGTCCAGCCCCGCGCACCCACGCGCCTACCTGGAAATCATCGCTATCAATCCAGGAGCTGCTCCCGCATTACCCACGGGCCACAAACGCTGGTTTGACATGGATTCCGAGGCCCTGCAGGCACAGGTGGCGCGGCTCGGCCCCCAGCTCATCCACTGGGTGGCCGCCGTGCCCGACGCGGCGGCAGCCCACGCAGCGCTGGCCGCACAGGGGCTGGAGCGCGGCGAGATCCTCCGCGCCAGCCGCGCCACGCCGCAGGGCCTGCTGCAGTGGCGCATCACCGTGCGCCCCGACGGCCAGCGCCTGCTCGGCGGCTGCCTGCCCACGCTCATCGAATGGGGCAAGCACCACCCCTGCGACACCCTGCCCGCCAGCGGCGCCACCCTGCATGCGCTGGCGCTGCAGCACCCCGACGCCACCGTGCTGCGCGCCGCCTGCCAGGCGCTCGGACTGGGGCAGCTGCCCGTCGGGCCCGGCCTGCAACCGCACATCACAGCCACGCTGGCGACGCCGCGCGGCCCCGTCACCCTCCTGTCCTGAACCCGGAAAACCAGCCCATGACCGACCTCCTCCCCACCCTTGCAGACATCGAAGCCGCCGCCGAGGTGGTGTACCGCGACTTCGCGCCCACGCCGCAGTACCGCTGGGGCCTGCTGAGCGAGCGCCTGGGCGCCGGCTGCTGGCTCAAGCACGAGAACCACACGCCTGTGGGCGCGTTCAAGATCCGCGGCGGCCTGACCTATTTCGACCAGCTCGCGCGGCGCGGCCCGCTGCCCCGCGAAGTCATCAGCGCCACGCGCGGCAACCACGGCCAGAGCATGGGCTGGGCGGCGCGCCGCCACGCGGTAGCCTGCACCATCGTCGTGCCGCGCGGCAACTCGGCGGAAAAGAACGCCGCCATGCGCGCCCTGGGCGTGACGCTGATCGAGCACGGCGACGACTTCCAGGAGGCGCGCGAGCACGCCCTGCAGCTCGCCCAGGAGCGCGGCGCCCACATGGTGCCCAGCTTCCACCCCGACCTGCTGCGCGGCGTGGCCACCTACTGGTGGGAGTTCCTGCGCGCCGTGCCCCGGCTCGACGTGGCCTACGTGCCCATTGGCCAGGGCTCGGGCGCCTGCTCGGCCATTGCCACCAAGCGCGCGCTGGGCCACGGCGTGCGCATCGTCGGCGTGGTCAGCCGCCACGCCACCACCTACGCCGACTCCATCGCCGCGGGCCGGGTGATCGAAGCGCCGGTGTCCACGCAACTGGCCGACGGCATGGCCTGCCGCGTGGCCGACCAGGCCGCGCTCGACATCCTGCGTCCGCACCTCGACCATGTGGTGCAGGTGAGCGACGACGAGGTGGCCGCCGCCATGCGCCACCTGTTCACCGACACGCACAACGTCGCCGAGGGCGCGGGGGCGGCGGCGCTGGCCGCCGCGCTGCAGGAGCGCGAAGCCCTGCGCGGGCAGAACGTGGGCCTGGCCCTGACCGGCGGCAACGTGGACGCCCCGGTGTTCGCCGGGGTGTTGGGCGCGCGCGACTGAGCTATGTTTTTGATAGCACCCGTCGCCCCTGTGACAAGCGGCGATGGCGACCTTTGGTCACAATCGCGCCCATGGGAACCCTCTACCTTGTGCGCCACGGCCAGGCCTCGTTTGGCGCGGACGACTACGACCAGCTCAGCCCCCTGGGCCGCCAGCAGGCGGTGCGCCTGGGCGAGTACTGGCGCGAACGCGGTCAGCGCTTCGACGCCGTGCTCCTGGGCACGCTGCGCCGCCATGTGCAGACGCTCGAAGGCATCGCCGAGGGCCTGCCGGGCCTGCCCGAGCCCATCGCCCTGCCCGGCCTCAACGAGTACGACAGCCACGCGCTGATCCGCGCCATCCACACCGAGCCGCTGCAAAAGCCCGACACGCCCGAGCTGTACCGCCACCACTTCCGCCTGCTGTGCGACGCCATCGCGCAGTGGATGGCTGGCGTCATCAGCCCACAGGGCATGCCAAGCTGGAACGCATTTGCGGCCGGCGTACGCGGCGCGCTCGACAAGGTGCGCCACGAGCACGCGGGCCAGAACGTGCTGCTGGTGAGCAGCGGCGGCCCCATCTCCACGGCGGTCGGCGAGGTGCTGGGCACGGCGCCCGAGGTGACCATCGCGCTGAACATGCGCATCCGCAACAGCGCAGTAACGGAGTTCAGCGTGTCGCCCAAGCGGATGATGCTGCAGACCTTCAACACCTTGCCGCACCTCAATGAGGCGCAGCATGCGGGGATGGTGACGCACGCCTGACTTTAAAGTTTTTCAGCCTCCAGCGCTTTTCTGCATTGCGCTTAAAGCTACTATTTGAATAGCAAAAATCCCCTTTTGACCACACCAAGAGGCGATAGCTTTCAAGGAAGCTCCCTGTTGGACTCCGGTTCCTCGCTACCCCGGGGCCCCACGGTGCCCAGGCGGCTTCTGAGGGACTGGGGCTGCCCGGTGATGAGGGCGGCGTAATTGGTGGTGTTGGCCAGCACCTTCTTCACGTAGTCGCGCGTTTCGGCAAACGGCACGTTCTCGGCCCAGATGGCGGCGTCGAGCACCGCGCCATTGCGCCACACGCGCGGGCGGCCCGGCCCGGCGTTGTAGGCGGCGGCCGCCAGCGGCATGGAGCCAGCGAAGTCGTCCAGCGCCAGCTTGAGGTAGGCCGTGCCGATGGCGATGTTGGTGTCGCGCTGGGTGATGTGCTCGGGGCGGAAATCCGTCAGGCCGATCTTCCGGGCCGTCCAGCGCGCCGTGGCGGGCATGACCTGCATGAGACCCGAAGCGCCGACGTGCGAGCGTGCGTCCATGATGAAGCGGCTTTCCTGGCGGATCAGGCCGTACACATAGGCCGGATCGAGCCCGATGGTCCTGGACCGTTCCACCACGGCGTCGCGGAACGGCATGGGAAAGCGCTGCGCCATGTCGATCACTTCGCGCGTGCGCTCGCTGGTGTTGATGCAGCGGTCCCACACCTCGCGCTGGCAGGCAAAGTCGGCGGCAGCGAGCAGTTCACGGTCGTTCATGCCACCGTTCTGGTGCCGGTTGGTGGTGTAGTTCCATTCACGCACACCTTCGCCCCGGATGCCCAGCAGGATGGCGTACAGCCCACGGTTCAGACCCAGGTTGGCGCGGGCCGCGGCTTTTTCCTCGGCGGTCAGCGGGGCGGGCACGGGCGGCAATGTCACCTTCTGGCCCAGTTCCTCCAGCGCCAGCTGTTCATAGAAACCGCGCGTTCCGGCAATGCCCTGCAGCAGCCGCTGTGCCTCGGCCCGCTCGGCCTCGTGGGGCCTGCCTGCCAATAGGGCGCGCGCTTTCCAGTACACCCAGGTGCTGTCCTGCCGTGCCTCGTCGCTCATGGCGTCCACGGCCTTGCGCACCACGGTCCATTGCCCCGCACGCAGGGCTGCGCGGACCTTCCAGGCCAGCAGCTCATCGTTCAGATCGGTATCGCGCGTCACATTGGCGAAATAGGCCGTGGCATCGGGTGACAGCTTCTGGGCGGCTGCCCTGCCGATCACCCCCCAGGCCCAGTTGCGCTCCTCGGCCGAGAGGTGCACGCCCCATTTGCCGTCGAGTTGCCCGGCGGCGGCTTCCACATCGCTGGTGGCCAGCTTGATGAGCGCCAGCAGCACAAGCTCCTGGCGCACCTTGCCACCCGCTGTGGAATGCGCCTTCAGGTATTTGACGGGCGCCTCCAGCAGTGCCCCCACCTTTTCCAGGGCTTCGGGCGCCACGATGGCGACGGCATTGCGCGCCACCTTCGGGCGGTTGGCCTCGACAGCCAGACGCGCCTTGCGCCACACATCCAGCGCACTGAGCTTCTTGCCCGCATACAGCTCGCTGGCTGCATGGGTGCAGCCGTCGTCGGCGTCGCGCAGCGCGTACCAGGCACGGCGGACTTCTTCGCCCACGTTGGCGGGCGCCGTACCCTTGATGTCGTCGATCAGCAGCGCATAGCAACGCACCTCGCGGTCGTCCTGCATGCGGTACGCCGGGTGTGCATCGCTAAACTGCGACCAGTTGCGACGCTGGCCCAGCAACAGCAGCCAGTCGTTGCGCAGACGGTCTTCCTGATACGTACCGGCGTAGCGCTGCAGAAAGGCCTGTACCTCATCGGCCGTTGCCTCGTCCAGCCGCGCTTTCAATGTCCAATAGGCTGCCCAGGGTTCCAGCGCGTGGCCGCGCGCCGAGGGCAGGAGCTGTTCGAGCTTCTTGCGGTCGCCCTTGCGAAACGCCTGGTGCATGTCCAGCAGCACCTGATCGCCCTTGGGTTGGGCCAGGGCAGGTGCTGTGGGCGTCGCCAGCAGCGCACAGGCCACCAGCGGTGTCAGAATCTTCATGAAATACATTCGGGGAATTATGTGATGGACAAAGCAGCCCTACGGCGCACTCTGGTGGAACAACGCCTGAACCTGCCCGACCGCCTACAGCGCGCCGACCTGCTGCAACAGGTCATGCGGATCTGGCTCGTGAACCGGCCCGACACCGTGATCGGCGCCTACTGGCCCATCAAGGGCGAGTTCGACCCCCTGCCCGCACTGCACCGCTGGAAGGAAGACGGCGAGCTACTCGACGAACCGCAGTTGCGCCGCATCGGACTGCCGGTGGTGAACAAGCAGCACAAGACCCTCAGCTTCCACGCCTGGTACCCCGGCTGCCCCATGGAAGAAGACGCCTACGGCATCCCCAAGCCCAAAGAAACGGAAGTGATCGTGCCCACGCTGCTCTTCGTGCCCTGCGTGGGCTACGGGCCGGGCGGCTACCGCCTGGGCTACGGCGGCGGCTTCTACGACCGCACCCTGGCCACGCTGCAGCCCCGCCCCACCACGGTGGGCCTGGGGTACACCCAGGGCTACCTCGACGATTTCGAGCCCGAGGCGCACGACATGCCGCTGGACGCCATCCTGAATGACAACGGGGTGGTGTGGCCTGTATGAGGGTGACACCCCCCTGAGCCGCTGCGCGGCTCCCCCCCTCTCTCGCTTCGCTGCGCTGCGCGGGAAGGGGGACGACACCAGCGCGGCGGGGCGGCCCTTGCGCGGTGTCTGCTGAACCTCGCCGCTGACGCCGCCCTATCCGCAGGCAATGCGTCCACTGCACCGATAGGCAACACCTGCGAAACAGCCACCCTCTCTTGTCACTTCCTGTTTTATTACACATATTTGCTTCAACAGATTGTTTGTGTAATATTTGCCGCCATGCCCATCTCCGATGCCTTCGACGCCAAGGTCCAGCCCAAGCACCTTTTGCTGGAGCTGCTGCTCGCCACGGGCGACGACCCGCTGCCCGTCAGCCACGCCGTGGCTGCGGGCGCGGTGTTCGGCATCAGCGAGAACCATGTGCGCGTGACGCTGGCACGGCTGGCCGCGCAGGACATGGCGCAGGCCACCGAGCGCGGCGCCTGGCGCCTGGGGGCCGCCGCGCAGAGCCTGGCGCAGGACGTCTCCCACTGGCGCAGCACCGCCGAGCGCCTGCGTCCCTGGAATGGGCAGTATGTGGCGGTGCACTGCGGTGCCCTGGCACGCGGCGACCGTGCCGCGACGCGGCAGCGCGAGCGTGCCCTGCACCTGCTGGGCTTTGCCGAGCTGCAGCGCGACTTCTGGCTGCGGCCCGACAACATCGAGGCCGACATCGCCGCCATCCGCGCGCGCCTGCACACGCTGGGCCTGGAGGCGCAGGCCGTGGTCTGCGGCTGCACTTCGCTTGATGCCGCTACCGAGGCCGCCGTGGACGCGCTGTGGGATGGCGTGGCCCTCAACCAAGGCTACCGCGCCACGCAGGAGCGCCTGCAACATTGGCTGGACGGCGCGGCGCGCCTGCCGATCGACCAGGCGGCGCGCGAGTCGTTCTTCCTCGGTGGCGCGGCGATCCGCCAGCTGGTGTACGACCCGCTGCTGCCCGAACCCATGGTGGACGGCGCACTGCGCGCGGCCTTCATCGACAGCGTGCACGCCTTCGATGCGGCGGGCCGCGCCATCTGGGACCGCTTCTACGACGCCCTGTCCACCCCCGACACCGCCGCGCGCAAGGCCCGCCTGCGCATTGCCTGACCCCTTCCCCTGCCACGGAGACACCGCCATGAACGCCCTGACCGACACCACCGCCCTGCCCTCGCATTACTTGGCCGACACCCACCGGGTCGAGAACGTGTCCTGCGAGCTCGCTGACTACAACATGTACGCGCAGGACACCGCCCTGCGCGAGGCCGTGCAGCGCGAGGGCGCGGCCTGGGCCGAGGCCGACCTGCTGCGCTTCGGCCAGCTCACCGGCTCGGCCGAGTACCTGGAGCAGGGCCATCTCGCCAACAAGCACCAGCCCGAGCTGGAGACGCACGACCGCTTTGGCAACCGCATCGATCTGGTCAAGTTCCACCCCGCCTACCACCGCTTCATGGGCACGGCCATCGAGCACGGCCTGCATTCCTCGCCCTGGACCGACCCACGCCCTGGCGCCCATGTGGCGCGCGCCGCCGGCAACTACTTGCAGACCCAGGTGGAGGCCGGCCACGGCTGCCCCATCACCATGACCTTCGCCGCCATCCCCGCGCTGCGCCTGCAACCCGACCTGGCGCGGCTGTGGGAACCCAAGATCACGGCGCGCGTATATGACCCGCGCAACGTGCCCGTGGAGCAGAAAACCGGCGTGACCATCGGCATGGCGATGACCGAGAAGCAGGGCGGCTCCGACGTGCAGGCCAACAGCACGCGCGCCTACCCCGTGGGCCAGGGCGGCCCCGGCCAGGCCTATGAACTGGTGGGCCACAAATACTTTGTGTCGGCGCCCATGTGCGACGCCTTCCTGGTGCTGGCGCACACCGACAAGGGCCTGTCGTGCTTTCTGCTGCCACGCTGGCGCCCGGACGGCACGAAGAACCCGTTCCAGGTGCTGCGCCTGAAGAAGAAGATGGGCAACGCCTCCAACGCGTCGAGCGAGACCGAATTGCGCGGCGCGCTGGCCTGGATGGTGGGCGAGGAAGGGCGCGGCGTGCGCAACATCATCGAAATGGTGGCCATGACGCGCTTCGACTGCATGGTGGGGTCGAGCGCCGGCATGCGCATGGCGCTGTCGCAGGCGCTGCACCACTGCGCGCACCGCAGCGCCTTTGGCGCACGCCTCAACCAGCAGCCGCTGATGCAGAACGTGCTGGCCGACCTGGCGCTGGAGAGCGAGGCCGCGATGACGCTGTCGATGCGCGTGGCGCGCGCGCTGGACCACCGCGATGACCGCCACGAGGACCTGCTGGTGCGCCTGGTCACCGCCGTGGGCAAATACTGGATCTGCAAGCGCACGCCGGGCCACGCCTACGAGGCCATGGAGTGCATCGGCGGCAGCGGCGTGATGGAGGACAGCATGTTCCCGCGCCTGTTCCGCGAATCGCCGGTCAACGCCATCTGGGAAGGCAGCGGCAACATCCAGTGCCTGGACGTGCTGCGCGCCATGGCCAAGACGCCCGAGGTGGTGGACGCTTTCTTCGCCGAGCTGCGCCACACCCAGGGCCAGAACACCCTGCTCGACCAGCATGTGCGCGACCTGGGCAAGGAGTTCGCCGACCCCACCGACCTGCAATATCGCGCCCGCCACGTGGTCGAGCGCATGGCGCTGGCGCTGCAAGCCTCCCTGCTGGTGCGCGGCGCGCCCGCCTTCGTGGCCGACGCCTTCTGCGCCTCGCGCCTCGCGCCCGAAGGCAGCTTCAACTACGGCGCGCTGCCGCGCGGCGTGGACGTGCAGGCCATCATCGAGCGGGCCACGCCCCGCGTACAGTGACACCCCCCTGTGGCGCTACGCGCCTTCCCCCCTCTCCTGCGGGAGGGGGGACGCACCCGGCCGCCCGGCAAAGCCGGTTCCACGGGTGCCCTGGCATGGGACCGCAACGCGCGTTTCCGCTTCTTGCCGCACAATGGGCCGCTCTTTTGCGGCCCATTTTCTTCAGCAGGTGAACCATGCTCCAGCTCTACATCGGCAACAAGAACTACTCCTCCTGGTCCATGCGCCCCTGGGTGCTGCTGCGCCAGGCCGGCATTCCGTTCGAGGA
>JANJVX010000070.1 GCA_024709845.1 Burkholderiaceae bacterium
CTGCGCCCCAAGCTGCTGCAGGAATATGTCGGCCAGGCCAAGGCGCGCGAGCAGCTGGAGATCTTCATTGGTGCGGCGAAGAAGCGCGAAGAGGCGCTGGACCATGTGCTCTTGTTCGGCCCGCCGGGGCTGGGCAAGACCACGCTCAGTCACATCATTGCGGCCGAGCTGGGCGTGAACCTGCGTCAGACCAGCGGCCCGGTGCTTGAAAAACCCAAGGACCTCGCGGCGCTGCTGACCAACCTGGAGCGCAACGATGTGCTGTTCATCGACGAGATCCACCGCCTCT
Source organism: Burkholderiaceae bacterium (assembly GCA_024709845.1). Lineage (GTDB taxonomy): Bacteria > Pseudomonadota > Gammaproteobacteria > Burkholderiales > Burkholderiaceae_C > Simplicispira. The sequence goes on from JANJVX010000070.1 coordinate 290, forward strand.
CGCCCGTGGTCGAGGAGATCTTGTACCCCGCGCTGGAGGACTACCAGATCGACATCATGATCGGCGAGGGACCGGCGGCGCGTAGCATCAAGCTCGACCTGCAGCCCTTTACCCTGGTGGGAGCCACCACCCGGGCCGGCATGCTGACCAACCCGCTGCGCGACCGCTTCGGCATCGTCGCGCGGCTGGAGTTCTATACGCCCGAAGAACTGGCGCGCATCGTCACGCGCAGTGCCGGCCTGCTGGGCACGCCCATGGACGACGAGGGCGGCTTCGAGCTGGCGCGGCGCTCGCGCGGCACGCCGCGCATTGCCAACCGGTTGTTGCGCCGAGTGCGTGACTATGCCGAGGTCAAGGGCTCGGGCCGCATCACGCGCGACATCGCCAACCGGGCGCTCGCCATGCTCGACGTGGACCCGCAGGGCTTTGACGTGATGGACCGCAAACTGCTGGAGGCCCTGATCCACCGGTTCGACGGCGGCCCCGTGGGCCTGGACAACATTGCCGCCAGCATTGGCGAAGAGGCGGGCACCATCGAGGACGTGATCGAGCCCTACCTGATCCAGCAGGGTTACCTGCAGCGCACGCCGCGCGGCCGCATTGCCACGCTGGCCGCGTACCGGCACCTCGGAGTGACGCCGCCGCAGGCGGCCGGCGGACTGTTTTCCGAATGATCGAATGGCACCCATGGCGCTGAGGAATGTTCTGTGAGCAAACGCTGGCTGGTTCTCGCGGTCGGCGCTGCAGTGCTGGTGCTGGCCGTCGCCGCCGGGGCGATGGCGTTGCGTGGACCACAAACCGATGCCCTGGCGCTGCAGCAGGCACCGCTGGTGCGCACGCTGCAGTTTTCGGCGCGAGTGGCCACGCTGTCGCGCGTGGACGTGGGCAGCACGGTCACCGGCCGGGTGGCGCAGGTGCGCGCGCAGGAGGGGGCGCAGGTGCGCCAGGGCGAGGTGCTGGTGCAGCTCGAATCGGACGAACCGCGCGCCGCCTTGGCGCAGGCCGTGGCGTCCGAACGCCAGGCGCAGGCGCGCCTGGCGGGCCTGCGCAGCAGTGGCCGCACCGCCGCACAGGCCGCGTTGGCCCAGGCCGATGCCACGCTGCGGGCCGCAGACTCCAGTCTGGCGCGGGTGCAGCAACTGGTGGCTGAAGGCTTCTACAGCCCTGCGCAGCAGGACGAAGCGCGCCGGGCCGTCGATGTGGCGCGGGCGCAGCAGCGCCTTGCCCTGGCGCAGTTGCAGGCCAATGCCGACGCAGGCACCGACGTGGTGCAGGCACAGGCCCAGTTGGCGCTTGCGCAGGCGGCCACGGTGGCAGCACGGGCCCGACTGGCGCAGACAGCGCTGGCGGCCCCGGCCGACGCCCGGATACTGGTGCGTGCGGTCGAGCCTGGGCAGATCGTGCAGCCCGGCAAGGCCTTGCTCAGCCTGGCGCTGGCCGGGCCGGTGCAACTGGTGGCCCAGGTGGACGAGCGTTTTCTCGACCAGCTTCAGCCGGGCCAGAAGGCCGCAGTGGCGGCCGACGCCTTCGAAGACCAGCGCTTCGCTGCGCGCGTGCTGTCCATCGCGCCAGCGGTGGATGCACAGCGCGGCGCCATCGAGGTGAAACTCGCGCTGGACGGACCGGCGCCCGCCTATCTGCGCGAGGACATGACCCTGTCGGTCGAGGTGGAGACGGCGCGGCGCGAGCGTGCGCTGGTGCTGCCCCTGGCCGCCTTGCGCAGCGCTGCGGCGGGCGGCATGGCCACCGTGCTGGTACTGGACGACGGGCGTGCCCAGGTGCGCAGTGTGCGGCTGGGCCTGCGCACGCTCGATGCGGTGGAGGTGCTCGACGGCTTGCAGGAGGGTGACACCGTGTTGCCTGGCGGCAACGTGCAGCCGGGTGAGCGCGTGCGCACCCGCACCGTGGAATGGGTGGCGGGTGCGCGGGCGCCTTGGCCGGGCACCGTGCGCAAAGGGCAGGGGGCCGATGCGGGCGCAGCGCTGACCGGCGCCATGGGCCGCTGAGCATGTTGTCATGCTGATCTGGCCAGGCTTCGAATGGCGCGTTGCGCTGCGTTTCCTGCGCGAGGGGCGCATGCAGACCGTGCTCATCATCGTGGGCGTGGCGGCCGGGGTGGCGGTGATCGCCTACATCTCGGCGCTGATCAACGGCCTGCAATCGAACACCCTGGCCAAGACGCTGGGTGCCCAGGCGCACATCACCCTGCGGGCACCGGACAACCGCGTCCTGCCCGCAGCCCTGCATGGGCCTGGGGAGGCTGTGCTGGCTGACACGCAGCCGCGCGCACAGCGCCTGCGCTCGGTGGCCAACTGGCAGGCATTGGTGCCTGTGCTGGAGGCATTGCCCGGTGTGGCCGGGGTGTCGCCCATGGTGTCGGGCAGTGGCCTGGCGCTGCGCGGCGAGGCGTGGCAGGCCATTGCACTGATGGGGGTGGAGCTGGACCGCTATGACCGCGTGGTGGGGCTGCGCTCCAAGGTGGTCAGCGGCAGTGCGCGGCTGGCGCCGGGCGAGGCCATCGTGGGACGCGAGCTGGCGGCTGACTTGGGCGTGCGCGTGGGCGACCGCCTCACGGTGCAGACGGGCAGCGTGAGTGATGCCGTGCGCGTCACCGCCCTGGTGGACCTGGGTGTGAAAGATCTGAACCGGCGCACCGTGATCGTGCCGCTGCGTGCCGCGCAGAGCCTGCTGGCATTGCCCGGAGGCGCCACCCATCTCGACCTGACCCTGGAAGACGTGTGGGTGGCCCAGTCCCTGGCGCGCGATCTGCAAAGCCGGTTGCCGTACAAGCTGGAGAGCTGGCAGGAGAGCAATGCCCAGCTGGTGTCCGCACTGAACGCGCAATCCATCAGCACCGCCATCATCCGGGGCGTTGTGCTGGCCGTGGTGGTGCTGGGCATTGCCAGCGTGCTGGTGGTGTCGGTGGTGCAAAAGGGCCGCGAGATCGGCATTCTGCGCGCCATGGGCGCCACCCGGGGGCAGGTGCTGCGCGTGTTTCTGGTGCAGGGCGCCGTGGTGGGGGTGCTGGGGTCGGTGCTGGGCCTGCTGCTGGCCGTGGCGCTGATCTGGGTGTTCACCCACTTCGTGCGCGGCTCCGACGGCCTGCCGCTGTTTTTCATCACCCTTCCGCCTGCGATGGCGCTGCAGGTGGCGCTGATCGCCTCGGTCTGCGGCGTGCTGGCCGCCGTGGCACCGGCGCGGCGCGCGGCGGCGCTCGACCCGGCGCAGGCCATCAGGATGTGATGAACGCCCCCGCCCCCGAACTGATCGCGCTCGATGGCGTGCGCAAGAGCTACAACCTGGGCCGGCCCAGCGAGGCCGAGGTGCTGCACGGCATCGACCTGCAGGTGCGCCGGGGCGAATTCATCGCGCTGATGGGGCCCTCGGGCTCGGGCAAGAGCACGCTGCTCAACATTCTGGGCCTGCTGGAGCGCATGACGTCCGGCGGCTACCGCCTGGATGGCGAAGCGGTGCAGGGCCTGGACGATGCCGCACTGACACTGCGCCGCCGACGCACGCTGGGGTTCGTCTTCCAGTTTCACCACCTGCTGCCCGCGTTCACGGCGCTGGAGAACGTGACGCTGCCCGTTTTGATGGCCGAGGGCCGCGTGGGCGCGGTGCCGCGCGAACGCGCGCGCGGTCTGCTGGACGCCGTGGGACTGGCCCAGGCCATGGACAAGCGGCCCGGGGAGCTTTCGGGCGGCATGCAGCAGCGCGTGGCCATCGCGCGTGCGCTGGTCATGAACCCGCCGCTGGTGCTGGCCGATGAGCCTACGGGCAACCTCGATACCGCTTCGTCGGCGGAGGTGTTTGGCCTGCTGCGGCGCATCCATGCCGAGCGCGGCACAAGCTTCGTGGTGGTCACGCATGACCCGCGCCTGGCGGCGCGCTGCGACCGGCTGGTGGAACTGATCGACGGCCGCATCGCACGGGACGAGGCCATCAGCCCCGACAGGGGGGCAGAGGCCTGAAGGGCCTCGCCCGGCCGGTTGTTTTGCTATCAAAAAAGGAGCTTTTAGCGCTTGATGGATAAGCGCTAGAGCCTGTTTTTGTTAACAATCAGTGCTGCTGGCGCGGCACGGTGCCTGCTGGGCCGGAGGGGTTCTGGAGCGTGGTGGGCGCTTCTGCCACGGCCGCCGGGGCCGGTTGGGCATGGGCCAGATCCACGCCCATCCAGAGCAGGCCTGCGCTCAGGGCCAGCTTGCCGACGGTCGCCATCCAGCGTCGCAGAAGCTCAGGCATTTTCCGACTCCGGGTGGATCTCGATGGTGCGGCGGCGCTTGCTGAACGGTGTGACGGAAACGCGCTGCGCATCGCTGCCCGAGGCCAGACCGATCTCGTCGTCGCGCAGGTAGCAGCCCGGGTCCTCGGCCCAGGCGTCGCCCGTGAGCTGCTGGGCGCGCACGCGTGTGTTGCCTCCGCAGATCTCGAAATAATTGCAGCTGGCGCAGCGCCCGCCCACCGGGCGCGGCTTGGCCTTGAGGCCGGCCATCAGCGGCTCGGAAGTGTCGGACCAAATCGCCGAAAAAGGGCGCTGGCGCACATTGCCCAGGTCGTGGTGCCACCACATGGTGTCGGGGTGCACGGTACCCAGGTTGTCGATGTTGGCCACGTTCACGCCGCTCGAATTGCCGCCCCAGGCGATGAGGCGCTCGCGCAGCGGCACCTCCCACTGCGGCATGCGCTCACGCACCCATTGCAGCAGGTAGGGGCCGTCGGCGTCGTTGTTGCCGGTCACGTAGTCTTCCTCGCGGCCTTCCAGCGCGGACTGCCAGGCGCGCTCGTACAGCAGGTCGAGCGCGTCGCGCGTGGCCTGGAACTGTGCGTCCTTGCCACGGTGGATGTTGCCGCGCCCCGCGTAGTTGAGGTGCGAGAAGTAGAACTTGTCCACGGCCTCCTGGCGCATCAGGTCGAGCAGCGCCGGGAAATCGTGCGCGTTCATGGCCGTCATGGTGAAGCGCAGGCCCACCTTCACGCCGCGCTGGTGCAGGTAGCGCACGGCGGCCAGGCTGCGGTCGAAGGCGCCATCAAGGCGGCGGAAGAAGTCGTGCGTCTCGCGCAGGCCGTCCAGGCTGATGCCGACGTAGTCAAAGCCCATGGCGGCGATGCGGTCGGCCATGGGCTCGTCGATCAGCGTGCCGTTGGTGGAGAGGCCGGTGTAGAACTTCATGTCCCGGGCGCGCTCGGCGATCTCGAAGATGTCGGGCCGCATCAGCGGCTCGCCGCCCGAGAGGATGAGTACCGGCACCTTGTAGGCCTTGAGGTCGTCCATGACGGTGAACACCTCCTGTGTGGACAGCTCGCCCTCGTAGTCGTGGTCGGCCGACAGCGCGTAGCAGTGCTTGCAGGTCAGGTTGCAGCGGCGGATCAGGTTCCAGATCACCACGGGCCCCGGTGGCTGGCCGCTGCCACGGCGGGCGGGAACGGGGTAGGTGCCCGTGGCCTGGGCTTGCGCGAGCTCGCGCATGTATTGGCTGATGCGGAACATGGTTTAGCTTTCCTTGAGACGCAACCCGGTCTTCTTCAGGATGGCGGTGGAATAAAGAATGTCGTGGCCCCGGCAGGCGGTGCCCAGCAGTTCGCGCAGTTGCACGGCCTGCTGCTCGACCTCGGCGCGCGTGCGGCCATGCAGCATGGCGAACAGGTTGTACGGCCAGCTCGGCAGGCGGCGTGGGCGGCGGTAGCAGTGGCTCACGCCGGGCAGCTGGCCGATGCGCTCGCCGAGCTGGTCCACCAGCGCGTCGTCCACGTCCCAGACGCTCATGCCGTTGGCCGTGAAGCCCAGGCGGTAGTGGTTGGGCACGGCGCCGATGCGGCGCACGAGGCCGCTTTCCAGCATCTGCGCCAGGCGCTCGCGCACCTGCTGGCCCGACACGCCCAGGCGTTCGCCCACGGCGTCGTAGGGGCGCGGTACCAGCGGCAGGCCGCCCTGCGTGGCGGCGATAAGCTGGCGGTCGAAATCGTCAAGCGCCATGGGCTTCTCCGCTGGTCAGGGGGAGCTTGAGTTCGACGAAGAACTCGCGCTCCTTCGGGAAGGCGAGCACGGGCAAGCCCGTCTCGGCCTCGATGCGTTCGATCGCGGCCGCGCACTGCGCCGGGGTTTCGGTGCCGAGCACGAACCACATGTTGAGCGCGTGCGCGCGCCGGTAGTTGTGCGCGATCTCGGGGTGGGCGTTGACCTGGGCCGTGACGGCCTCGTAGCGCTCCTCGGGCACGGCCATGGCGGCGAGCACGAACAGGCCGCCCGCGCGCTCGATCTGGAACAGCGGACCGAAGCGCGTGAGCATGCCACTCTCCAGCAGGGCTGCGAGCCGACCGATGACATATTCCTCGGTCCAGCCGAACTCTGCGGCCACGTCGGCGAAGGGCCGTTCGGTCAGCGGCAGGTCGCCGTGCAGGCGCTCCAGCAGGCGGGCGTCATCCGGTGACAGCATCAAGCACCTCCGGGGTCGTGGCGGTGCCGGGCGCGGCGGCGGGCAGGGCGCGGAAGCGCCGTGGGCCGGTCTGCTTGAAGCGGCGGCAGGAGAACAGCACCTCGTGCGGGTACTGTGCCAGGCCTGCGTCGGCGATGGCGCGTGCGATCACGTCGCGCACGGCAGCGCGGTCGCGGCCATGCACCATGCAGTACAGGTTGTAGGGCCAGCCCCCGGCGCGCTCGCGCCGGTAGGCCAGCGTCACCCCGGGTACCCGCGCCAGCGCCTCGCCGCAGGCATCGACCTGGGCGTCGGGAATGTTGAACACCGTCATGGCGTTGGCGTCGAAGCCCAGCTCATGGTGGCGCACGATGGCGCCGATGCGCCGCACCGTGCCCTGGTCCAGCCATTGCTGCAGCGTGTGCAGCACGGATTCGGGCGTGCGGTCCAGCGCCTGGGCCCAGGCGTCATAGGGGCGCGGCACCAGCGGCAAGCCGTCTTCGAGCAGGGCGGCGAGCGGCCGGTCGGCGCCCTGCACCGGCGTGGCCTCGCGCGCCGCCGCCATGGGCGCGGGGGCGGTGCTGCCGCGCAGGTCGAAGCCCAGGTCGATGCGGTAGGCGCGCTGCATGCGCAGTTGCAGTGCGCTCAATCCCGTGGCCTCTTCGAGCGAGCGCATGGCGGCGCGCACGGCGGCATCGTCCTGGCCGGTCATCACGAACCAGAGGTTGTAGTGGTGCTCGCGCTGGTAGTTGTGGTTGACGCCGGGGTGGCTGGAGACCACGGTGGCCACCGCGTCCAGCCGTTCGGGCGGCACGGCCATGGCGGCCAGCAGTGCGGCGCCGCCAGCATTGCCCGCGAACACGCCGCCGATGCGGCTCAATGCGCCTTCGTGCTGCAGCCGGGCATAGCCCGCCAGGACGTCCTCGGCGGACAGTCCCAGCGTGTCCGCGATGTGCGCGAAGGGCTCGCGCACGAGAGGGAAGCCGCGCTGCCAGGGGTTGAGCAGGGCCAGGCGCAGGTCGGCGTGGGGCTCCATCTAGAACCCCACCCGCGCGGCGCGGGACGTGAAGAAGATGCCGCTGGGCGAATCCACCGTCATCGTCGCTTGGGTCGCAAAG
>JANJVX010000119.1 GCA_024709845.1 Burkholderiaceae bacterium
GTGCGCTGTTCAGGCAGGTGAAGGGGCCCTTCAAACCCTGCACTTCAGGGAAGGCGTTTTCTTCGGGCACGAACACGTCGTCCATGACGATTTCGCCGGTGACCGAGGCGCGCAGGCCCACCTTGCCGTGGATGGCGGGGGCGGTGAGGCCCTTCATGCCCTTGTCCAGAATGAAGCCGCGGATGGGGCCGACGGTGCCGCCTTCGGACACTTCCTTGGCCCAGACCACGAACACGTCGGCCACCGGGCTGTTGGTGATCCACATCTTGCTGCCCTTGAGCTTGTAGCCGCCATCGACCTTGTAGGCGCGGGTGGCCATGCTTCCGGGGTCGGAGCCGTGATCGGGCTCGGTCAGGCCGAAGCAGCCGATGAATTCACCGCTGGCCAGCTTGGGCAGGTATTTCTGCTTTTGCGCCTCGGTGCCGAATTCGTTGATGGGTACCATCACCAGGGAGCTTTGCACGCTGGCCATGGAGCGGTAGCCCGAGTCCACGCGCTCGATCTCGCGCGCCACCAGGCCGTAGCTGACGTAGTTCAGGCCGGCGCCGCCGTACTGCGTGGGAATGGTGGGGCCCAGAAGGCCCAGCTCGCCCATCTCACGGAAGATGGTGGTGTCCATCTTCTCGTGGCGGAAGGCTTCGAGCACGCGGGGGGCCAGCTTGTCCTGGCAATAGGCGGCGGCCGCGTCGCGGATGGCGCGCTCATCGTCGGTCAGTTGCTGGTCGAGCAGGAAGGGGTCGTTCCACTGGAAGGCGGCGTGGGCCATGGGGTGTCTCCGATGCAATAAAAGAAGAGGGTGGGCTGGCATGCATGGGATGCATGCGATTGCGTTCGGGTGCCATGGTAGGCGTCAAACGCCATAGGCTGCAAGCGAGTTCTTTTCATCTTGAAATGCGTTATTGGAATATATGGAATACTCCGGCCCGTGTTCATGACCGGGTTGTCCCATGCGCCGCAACATTCCCTCCACCCAGGCCCTGGCCTGTTTTGAAGTGGCCGCCCGGCACGAGAGCTACACGCGCGCCGCGCAGGAGCTGTCGCTGACGCAAAGCGCCGTCTCGCGCCAGATCCTCGCGCTGGAAGAGTTTCTGGGCGTGCAGCTGTTCCGCCGCACGCGCCATGGCGTGGTGCTGACCCCGGCCGGTGCGCACTATGGCCGCCAGGTGGCGCGCTGGCTGCAGGCGGTGGAGCAGGGCACGCTGGACATGATGGCCCACCAGGGCGAGGGCGGTACGCTGTCGCTGGCGGCGGTGCCCACGTTTGCCACGCGCTGGCTCATCCCGCGCCTGCCCCGGCTGGCGCAGCAGCACCCGGACATCGTGGTGCACATCGAGACGCAGACGCGCCCCTTCCTGTTCGCCGACACCACCTTCGACGCGGCCCTGTACGCCGGCACGCCCGAGCAGGTGGCCAACTGGCCCGGCATCCAGGCGCAATGGCTCATGAACGAGGATGTGGTGCCCGTGTGCAGCCCCCGCCTGCTGGAGGCCGCCGCCCAGCGGGGCCGGGGGCGGGCCTACCAGACCGTGCCGCCCGGCGCGCTGGCCAGCCTGCCGCTGCTGCAGCAGAGCACGCGCCCCTATGGCTGGCGCCAGTGGTTCGAGGCCATGGGCGTGGAGGCGCCCAAGGCCCTCGACGGCCCGCGTTATGAGCTGTTCTCCATGCTGGCCGAGGCCGCCACCCACGGCATGGGTGTGGCGCTGATCCCGCCCCTGCTGATCGAGGCCGAACTGGCGCGCGGTGAACTGGTGGTGGCCTGCGCGCGCCCGCTGCGCGGCGAGCGCAGCTACTACCTCATCAGCCCGGCGCAACCGCAGCCGCCGGTGCTGGCCGCCTTCAGCGCGTGGCTGGCCGACATGGCCCGCCAGGGCGGGCACCAGCCCGAAATGGCTGACTGACAGGGGTTCTCCCTAGGACGGATGCCGCGCCCTTGTGGGCACCATGGGCGCGTGGGCCGTGCCCGGTTCGCGCCGGTATTGACGTTGCAGTGCCATGGCGCAACCCCCGCCGCCTGCATTCATCCACCTGCCTGGAGTCACGCCATGAACACCTACCATGCCCCCCAGTTCGACCCCACCGTGGACGAGCTCGAAACACTCAAGCAGCTGGAAATGGGCAAGCTGGTGAGCACGCCCCAGGCCCTGAAGGAGCACCTCTCGGGGCGCCTGTACGAGCGTGGCTACATCGGCAAGAACAGTTCGGGCCAGCTGACCATCACCGACATGGGCCGCGCCCTGATCCGGCGCCAGGACAACTGAGGAGCGCCTGCGCACCGCGGGGTCCGTGCCGTGCACGGTGTGTGCCTTATCCTGTGCGGCTGATCAATGGACTAGAAAAAACCGTGCGCCCCTCGCTTGCCTTTCGCAAGGCCCTGTGCATCGCCACCCTGGCGGTGCTGGGCCTGCTGCTGCAGGGCTGCAGCGCCGTCAGGCTGGCCTACAACCAGGTGCCGCACCTGGCGTACTGGCAGCTTCACCGCTACCTCGACCTTTCGGAGCCCCAGAGCGACCGTGCGCTCGGCGAACTGGGCCAGTTGCACCAGTGGCACCGCGAAACCATGTTGCCCCGGCATGCCGAACTGCTGCAGCAGGTGCAGCAGCAACTGGCCGCGCCGGTGTCCTCCGCCCAGGCCTGCCGCACCTACGAAGATGTGCGCGTGCAGCTCGAAGCGGTATGGGCCCAGGCCGAGCACCAGCTGGTGTGGCTGGCATCGCAGCTCACCGATGCCCAGATCCGCAACCTTGAAAAGCGGCAGGCGGAAAGCAACGATGGCTGGAAAAAGCAATGGCTCGACCTGACGCCCGAGCAGCTGCGCGAGCAACGCTACAAGCAACTCCTGTCGCGTGCCGAAACCTTCTATGGCACGCTGCCAGAGCCGCCCAGGGCGGCGCTGCGCGCCTTCATCGCCCAGTCCTCCTTCGACCCGCAGCGCAGCTACGCTGAACGCCTGCGCCGGCAGAAGGACCTGGTCCAGGTGCTTCGGCTCATCGCCATGGACCGTGCCGACACCGAGCGCAACCGGGCACTGCTGCGTGGCTACCGCGCGCGCTTCAACGCATCGCCCGACGCGGCCTACCAGCGCTATGCGCAGACCCTGCTGGAACAGAACTGCGAAGGCTTCGCGCGCATGCACAACGCCATGGCGCCAGCGCAGCGCATGAAGGCCGTGCAGTCGCTCAAAGGGTACGAGCAGGACTTTCTGGTGCTGGCCGCGCAGTGATGCGGCTGCCTGATTTTGCGGCAGTGCAACACAAACCCTTGTGCGCCGCGCACTTGCGCAAGGCTTTCCCCCGCAGGCCACGGGTTGTCCACAGGTTTGTCCCTGTGAATTGGGGAGAACCGGTGGCGGGCAAGCCGCAAAACTGGAAAAAACAAGAAGGCCGGTCGCTCGTGGAAGTAGCCAGTGAGGTGGCGTGAGGTAAAGAAAAACCCGCTACACCGATGAGATGTAGCGGGTTTGTCAGTTTCTGATGCTGTCTGAAACCATCAGATGGTGCCCGGGGCCGGAATCGAACCGGCACGCCTTGCGGCGGGGGATTTTGAGTCCCGCGAGGAATTGAGGTTTCATGCGGGTTTGCGGGCTATGTGTTCCGGGTTTTTGCGCCAATTTCTCTGCAGGAAAGGCATGAAAAACCGGAACACTTTTAGCCACTCGGTTTGAGCTTGCGAACCCCGCCGTAATGCCGCTCCGTCAGGCGCTTGTCCGAGTGCTGTAGAAGCTCTGCCGCAGCCTCCAAGCTGCCCGCTTTCTGCGCAGCACGTTTGCGCATATCGCGGAGGTACAGAGCCCGGATTGCATCTGCCAATTCCTTCTCGCCACGTTCATCTGCCTTCTGCGCCGCAATGGCCCTAGCAGTGTCCCAGCCGTAGCGCAATGCTGCTGGGGTTACGGGTCGCCCGTTTGGTAGAGACAGGAGCATCAGGTGTGGAGCGCCAAGGGTCCTGCGCCGCTCCACCAGCCCTGGTAGCACCTTGGACAGATTCAAATCCCATTCAGCCTCTTTCCCGGTCTTGTTGGCTTCCAGTGTCAGCACCGCGCCGCGAGGCATCAGCACGGCTATGCAGTCGGTTAGCCGCATACCAGTGACAGAGCCTAAATCCATGCAATCTTTGATGTGCTGCGAGGCTTCGGCATAGATTGCCGAATACACGGCATCCTCTACCTTCATCTTTCGCGGCTTTTCCTTGTTCTTCCACTTGCTGCGCTCCATGCCTGCTGCGGGCCATGGCAGCGACACTAGCCCCTCCCCGCGCGCCCAGTTCCAGATAACCGACAGCAGGGCCATTTCCCGGTTTCCCTGCGTCTTTGCAGTGCGCTTCTTGAGATACGCCTTGATCGTTGGCAAGTCCACCTGATCCCATGTTGCTTCTGCAAAAGCTGGGCGCATCATGCGCAGGCTCTTCGCATAGCCGCGCTTGGTTTCGGCGCTGGTGTAGGTTGGCAGCACTTCGCGTTCCCACTGCGCAAAGGCTTCTTCCAGCGTGCCGGTTGTGCTGGGCACAGAGGTTCCTAGCTCGGTGATTTCCTGCCAGCGGGCAACTGCCTTGGCGTGGTCTGTACCTAGCGGGATTTCTCCCTGGCCTTCCGCTGTAGCGTCAAAAAAGTAATACACCACGACCTTGCCATTCTTGCGGCGTCGCGTCCTGGCGCGTAGTCGTGGGTACTTGCCTGTCATCTGACTGCTCCTAGATTGACGCCACGCGACGGCGTGAACACTTGCCCGGACAGCCAAGCCCGGACATGCGCCCTTGACAGGAGAATACGCTTTCCACGGCGCTTGTGTGGTATGCCTTCCTGTTTCAAGAAAGCCTCTTGTTCGTCGGTTTTGCTGGCGCCCGCAAGCCTCCGAATCTCTTTCGGATCAAGCAATTCGCCTTCTGTTGTCATTTCATCCCCCAAAAGAAAACCGCCAGGAGGCGGCTTGGTCGTCAAAGTCTGGTAGTGGTTTCCGCTTGTCCCTGCTGGTTCTGGCGCGGCGGCTCATGGCTTGCCCTCCAGGCGAGCGCGGGCGGCTTTGTATGCCTCTTGAATCGCGGCAAGCGAATAGTCGTCAATCAGTGCTGTGTAGGCCCCAGCGCATTCCAAGGCATCCATGCACTGCTTTATCAGTGCCTCGTCAGATTGGGCGGTGGGTGCGCACTCGGGGCACTTGAAATGCGCTTGCGACCCAGCAACGATGCCTGTTCCATCGCACTCTTTGCAGTCATTTCGTGTCAGCGCCATGCTGGCCTCCTTTGATGCCAGTCACACGTTCAATTTCATCTTTCGTGGCTCGCGTGAGGATGCTGTCGGTCAAGTCAGCGATGCGCTGCCACTGCTCATCCGTCAACGGCTCCCGCTCCACGGGCTGGGGTGCTGTGAAAACAGGCCGCACATAGGTTTTTGTCTTGTACGCACTGAAGTCGCGGCTCCAGTCTGTCACCGGCCCCGCGACTGTGTAAGCCACCGGCTCCCCGCTGTGTGCAGGCTGGCCCCACTTGGCGATTGCAGCCCGCATAGCCCTAAAGATGCGATGCGTTGTCAACGGCTGCGCCTTTCCAGTGTCTTCGCCATTTGCGGCCCTGTAGATGGCAGTCAGTTCGGCGTCTGTCGGCGCCAGTTGGGTGTCAGCCATTGTGTGACTCCTTTGGTGGCTCAATTTCCGTGAAGTAATCGGCGTGGTTCATGTTGATGTTCAGCCCGCGTTCGATACGCTCTGCTGCGCGCTCGGTAACGGCCTCCAGCGTCTTTACGACTTCGCCGGTGTCGGCCTTTATGACCTTGATCTTGTAGGTATCAGTTGGCATGGCTCTTGCCCTCCTTCGCCAATTTCGCAGCGCGACGCAATTGCTTGATGACCGCAGGCAGCGCCGACGCAACGAACTGCACGCGCTCGCCCTCCAGCCTGATCCAAAGCCCCGGATCGTCGTCGCCTTCTTTGTAGTAGCCGATGTGCATCGGCCCTGTGTAGCTTTCGCCGGTAAGTAGGCGGGTAATGGCTGAAACCCTAACCGTTGAACTGCACAACCGGCAGCAGGCATGGGCCGCCATCAAGGCGCAGGTATTCCCGTTTCTCGCCCAGGTGCTGCAAGGCGGGCACCGATGGGTGCTGACGATCACCCGCCGCAAGCGCACCAGCAAGCAAAACCGCAGGTATTGGGGCAATGGCGTGCTGAAACAAATTGCCGAACAGGCCGCGCCAGGTGGGAAGCTCTACAGCGCCGAAATCTGGCACGAACAGTTCAAGCGCATGTTTATCGGCGTGATCGAATTGCCAGACGGAACATTTCAGGGAATGAGCAGCACAGAGCTCGATACGGCGCAGTTCTGCGAGTTCTCGGACAAGGTAGAGGCATACGCTGCAACCGAGTTGGGCGTGACGTTCTACGACTTGCAGGCTCACGCATGACCTTCCGCCGCACCACATGCCCCCACTGCCGCGCCAAGCTCGAGCAAGGCCAGCGCATCCATGCCGAGTGCATCGCACCGTGGGCCGATGCCCAGGCCGAGAAGGCAAAGCGTGCCGAAGCCAAGAAGGCCCGCGCTGCTGCCAAGGTAGAGAGAGCCAGCATCCGGGCGCGCAAGGAAGCAATCAAGACGATTGCAGACTTGAAGCGCGAAGCACAGCAGGCGCTGAACCGATGGATCGTCCATGTAAGGGACAAGGACCGG
>JANJVX010000147.1 GCA_024709845.1 Burkholderiaceae bacterium
GCCGATCCTTGAAAAAGGTTGGCTAGAGGAAAAATGCTGCACTATGCAACCAGTTGCACAAAAGTGTACGGTCGTTCACTTTGTTATGCAACTGGTTGCATAACAAAAATCCCCGGATAGACTGCACCGTATGTCCTTGCCACACGCCGTCCTCACCTCTCTGCTGGAAAAATCCACGTCGGGCTACGACCTGGCGCGGCGTTTCGACAAGTCCATCGGCTATTTCTGGCACGCCACGCACCAGCAGATCTACCGGGAGCTTGCACGCATGGAAGCGGCGGGCTGGATCGCATCGAGCACGCCCCCCGACGCCGGCAAGACGCGCAAGCGCGAGTACCGGGTGCTGCCCGCCGGGCGCGCGGAACTGGCGCGCTGGGCCAGCGAGCCTTCTGCACCGATGGACCTGCGCGATGATTTCATGGTGAAGCTGCGCGCCGATGCGGCGCTGGGCGAGATCGATCTGCGCAGCGAGCTGGCACGCCGCATTGCCTTGCACCGCGAAAAACTGGCGCAGTACCAGGCCATTGAGCAGCGCGACTTTCTGCATGGCGGGCCGTTGCCGCGCGAGCTGCAGATCCAGCACATGATCCTCAAGAAAGGGATCCTGTACGAACAGGCCTCCATCGGCTGGACCCAGGAAATGCTGGATGTGCTGGAGGCGCAGCCCACCACCACCGATCCATAAAAAAACCACCCGATCCGCAAGGATGGGTGGTGTAAAAAACGGGCGCCCGGCCCCGCCGGTCCGGGCACCTGGAACGATCAGTACACGTCGTGCTGCGTGTTGTAGACGTTGAATTTGCCCGTCGGCGTGATCAGGCGCGGATCCTTGATGACAGACTTGAGCTTGAGCGTCTTGTCATCCACCACGACGATGGCCGAAGCCTTGTCCTTGGCGGACCACACCGAGAACCACACCTCGTCGCCCGCCTTGTTGTACTCGGGCTGCACGACACGCTTTCCGCCGCCATCGTCTGGCAACCCCGCCCATTCACCGATTGGCAGCACCTTGTAGCCCTTGTCCAGGTCATTGATGTCGTACACCGCGATCGACTGCGACAGCGCCGCATCCGGGTTCAGCGTGGTGTCCACATACAAGTGCTTGGACTTGGGGTGGCTCTTGAGGAACAGCGAACCGCCGCCCTGCCCCTTCAGGGTCTGCACCACCTTGAAGGCATGCTGCTTGTGCTTGACGGGGTCGGTTCCGATGAGCGAAACCGTCTCGTCACCGAGGTGCCCCGTGGACCACACAGGACCGTACTTGGGATGCTTGAAATTGGCGCCGCGTCCGGGGTGCGGAATCTTGCCCACGTCCACCACGGCAGCCACCGTATCGGTCTTGGAGTCGATGACGCCAATCTTGTTGCTCTGGTTGGCGGCTACCATGAAGTAGCGCTTGGTGGAGTCCCAGCCGCCATCGTGCAGATAGCGCGCCACGCCCACTTCGGTGACCTTGAGCGACTTCATGTTGGAGTAGTCCACCATCAGCGACTTGCCGGTTTCCTTGACGTTCACGATGAACTCGGGCTTGTGCAGGGACGCCACGATGGACGCCACGCGCGGCTCGGGGTGGTACTCCTGCGTATCCACCGTCATGCCTCGGGTGGCCACGATCTTCAGGGGCTCCAGCGTGTCGCCATTCATGATGACGAACTGGGGCGGCCAGTAGGCACCGGCGATGGCGAGCCTGTCTTCGTAGCCCTTGAACTTGGAGGTCTCCACCGAGCGCGCTTCCAGGCCGATGCGGATTTCTGCCACGTTGGTGGGTGTTTCCATCCACAGGTCAACCATGTTGACACGGCCATCACGGCCAATTACGAACAGGTAGCGGCCCGAGGCCGACACGCGGGAAATGTGCACCGCATAGCCGGTCTTGATGATGCTGATGATCTGCTTGCTGTCGCCATCGATCAGCGCGACTTCGCCGGTGTCACGCAGGGTGGTCGAGAAGATGTTGCTGATGTTGTAGCTGTTCATCTTCTTCCTGGGGCGGTCCGCCGGGGCCACCATGACCTTCCAGGTGCCCTTCATGTCGGCCAGGCCCCACTCGGGCGGCTGGGGCGGCTCGAGCTGGATGTAGCGGGCCATCAGGTCCACCTGGGATTCCGTCAATTCGCCCGAGGTCTGCCAGTTGGGCATGCCGGCCGGCGAGCCGTAGGCAATGAAGACCTTCAGGTAGTCCGTGCCCTTGGCGACGGTCAGATCGGGGGTCAGCGGCTTGCCGGTGGCCCCCTTGCGCAGCACGCCATGGCAGCCGGCGCAGCGCTCGAAATAAATCTTGCGGGCGGCATCGAATTCCGCCTGCGTCATGGGAGGTGCCTTGGGGTTGGTGCTCTGCACCATGGGTTCGGCCGTGAGCGGAGACGTACCTGCCTGGTAGTTCTTTTCTGCCGGTGTCACGCCCTTCTGCTCTTGCGCGGAAGCAGCGAGCGCAAGCGTCGTCAGCAAAACCGCCGAGACGCTTTTCAGTTGCAAGTTTTTCATCGAGTGCTCCAAGTATTACTTCGTTGTTTGATTGGCGCCGTTTTGACGGACCAATGCCTCACGAGCCAACTAGCCCCCGCCGCGAGGCAGGCCTACTATAGGTCGAGAAAAAGCGTCCAGGATGATCTGAATCAACCCAGCAAACAACTCAAGTAATTTTGGAGCGCAAACCCGCCAGGTGTCCTGACAGGTATGGAACAAGGAGTCGCGCGAGCTCAGGGGCGCAACTGCTTCAAAGACGGCGCAGGCTCTAGGGCGCCATCACTTCCACGACACCCTTCATCTCAGGGTGCGGGCCACAGGAGTAAGGGAAGCGTCCTGGTGCATCAAACCGACGCTGCCAGGATTCGCCGGGAAAGAACCGCTCGGATTCGCCCCCCTGCTCCGGAGAAAACAGCACCGAATGGCTGGTGCGCTTCTCCTGGTTGGTCCACCGAACCGTATCCCCGATACGAATACGAACTTCCGGTGGCTCAAAACGGTAATTCTGGATGACCACTTCCACGGTCTGCTGCGCAGATACAGGGTGAAAAGCGGTCAAGGAAAAAACAAGTGCCGCAAAAAGCAGCACCCGCTTCGTGTCAGGCATGGCCGAGAGCGTAAGTTTCTCTGCCATGGCCCAGAGATTACTGCTTGACGGCCTTCACATCGCCGTCGGCGCCCACGCCCAGCGTGTAGCCCAGCGAGACATGGTGGAAACGGCCAGATGCATGGTCGCCGTGAATGGCAATGCCAAACGGCACGGCCTTGCCTTCACCCGGGTTCTTGCTGGTGAAGGTGACGGTGTACGTGTCGCCTGCCTTGGCACCCTCGGCCTGGGCACCCAGGGTACCGCCGTCCATCTTGCGGTCAGACGTCACGGAACCGTTGACCACCTTGGCACCCTTGGCGCTCTTCCATTGCATCAGCTGGAACGAACCTTCCTTGGTGTACTTGGTCTTCTTGTCGTCGGCGTCAGGCATCGTGCGTGCATCGCCATGGCAAGAAGCCCAGCAGCCTGCCTGGTTGGCCAGTTGCACCTTGGCATCAGGGAACATCACGGTGGCCTTGACTTCGTTTTCCTTGTCGCCCTGGTCGGCGCCGCCAGTGGGGGCCTTGAACGTCAACCGAATGTACAGATTGCTCGCGTCATAGGCGGCCTGCACGGCAACGGGATAGTTCATGGTCTTGGGCGCACCCTTGGGCTCCATTTCCTTGCTTGCCAGACGCTTGAAGTCGAAGTTCAGCGCGCCCTTTTCCTCGTGGCAGCCCACGCAGGTTTCACCCTTCTTCAAACCAGCCGTTCCACCATGGCTGGAGCGTTTGCCCACCCATTCAATGGGCGTCACACCCGCGTGAAACACATGGACGTCGCGCTTGGGGACCTTGCTCCAGTCCGGCGCAGCAAAAGCCGCCTGGGAGCCGATGGCCAGCAGCGAGCCCAGAACCATCATGGAAACAGTGGATTTTTTCATCGATTTCTCCTAGTAGGTGTTCTACAGGCAACGGCCCGAAACCGGGCCGTCACCGCGCAAGCTTACAGATCTCCGTCTTCGTCGTCTTCCTTCATGCCCTGGGGCTTGGTGTGCGCAATACCCTTATGGCAATCGATACAGGTCTGCTTTTCGTCCTGGGCGATCTTGTGCATCTTGGCGCCGCGCATTTTCTGCTTCTCGGTGTCCATGCTATCGAAGCTGTGGCAGTTGCGGCATTCGCGCGAGTCCACGGCCTTCATCCGGGCCCACTCCCGCTCTGCCAGAACCAGGCGCTTGGCCTCGAACTTTTCCTTGGTGTCGATGGTGCCGGTCAACTTGCCCCACACCTCTCGGCTGGCCTGGATCTTTCGAATGATTTTGTGTGTCCAGTCCTTGGGCACATGGCAATCCGAGCACGACGCACGAACACCCGTGCGGTTGCTGTAGTGGATTGTCTTTTTGTATTCCTGATAGACGTTGTCGTGCATCTCATGGCACGAGATACAGAACGTCATCGTGTTGGTTGCTTCCATCCCGGTGTTGAAACCACCCCAGAACAGAATGCCGGAGATAAAACCTGTCGACAGCAGACCGATCAGCGAATATTTCACGCTCGGTTTTCTGAGTTTGGCCCACAGGGTTGCAAGTTTTCCAGCCATCAAATCTCTCCCCACTTCATTTTTCGCTTTGGAGACGCGCAGATCGAGGGGCTTTCGCCCCTCGATCCATGCCTCAGATCAAGGCTGTTCTATCAATAGATGTCGTGCTGCGTGTTGTACACGTTGAACTTGCCGGTGGGGGTGATCATCTTCGGATCGGTGATCACCTTCTTCACCTTCAGAGTCGCATCGTCATACACCACGATGGCGGACTGGTCGGTCTTGCCGCCCCACAGGGAGATCCAGACTTCCTTGCCGTCAGCCGAGTACTCGGGGTGCACAGCGCGCTTCACAGCCTTGGTTTCGGGCAGGCCCGAGTCCTTGGCCACGTTCAGGATGGCCTTGGGCTTGGACAGGTCAGCCATGTCCCACACGGCCACCGATTCAGCCAGATCCTTGTCGGGGTTCTGAGGAGCGTCAGCCCAGAAGTGCTTGGACTTCGGATGGGTCTTCACGAACAGGTTGCCCGGCACGTGCTTCATTTCCTGAACAACCTTCCAGTTGTACTGCTTGAACTGCTTGTGCTTCGGATCTTCCGAGGGCGTGGAGATCAGCGTCACGACATCGGCGCCCAGGTGGCCGGTAGCCCAGACGGGACCGAACTTGGGGTGCACAAAGTTCGCGCCACGACCGGGGTGGGGGATCTTGGCCGTATCGACCAGAGCCGCCAGTTTGCCGGTCTTGGTATCCACTGCAGCGATCTTGTTGGAGGCGTTGGCCGCCACCAGGAAGTAGCGCTTGGAGGCATCCCAGCCGCCGTCGTGCAGGAACTTGGCGGAACCGATGGTGGTGGTCTTCAGGTTTTCGATGTCCGAGTAGTCCACCAGCAGGATCTGGCCGGTTTCCTTGATGTTGACCACCCACTCAGGCTTGATGAACGATGCCACGATGGAAGCCACGCGGGGCTCGGGGTGGTATTCGCCGTCCACGGTCATGCCACGGGTGCTCACCACCTTCAGGGGCTTGAGCGTGTCGCCGTCCATGATCACGTACTGCGGGGGCCAGTAGGAACCTGCAATGGCGTACTTGTCTTCAAAGCCCTTGAACTTGGAGGTATCCACCGAGCGCGCATCGAAGCCGATCTTGAGCTCGGCAACCACATCAGGCTTTTCCATCCACAGGTCGATCAGGGACAGACGGCCGTCGCGGCCGATCACGTACACATAGCGGCCGGAAGCAGACAGGCGCGAAATGTGCACGGCATAGCCGGTCTTCACGATGCTGCGGATTTCCTTGGTATCACCGTCGATCAGAGCCACTTCACCCGTGTCGCGCAGGGTGACCGAGAACACGTTCTTCAGGTTGATCTTGTTCATCTGCTTGGTCGGACGCTTGTCGACCGGCACGATGACCTTCCAGGATTCCATCGTTTCCTTGAAGCTGTACTCGGGCGGCACATCCGGAACGTTCTGGATGTAGCGCGCCATCAGGTTGATTTCTTCCTTGGTCAGGATGTCGTCAAAGTTCACCATGCCGCCATCGGTACCGTAACCAATGATGCGCTCCAGACGGTTCTGACCCAGGGCCAGCATGCCGCCTTCAGTGACCTTGCCGTCCTTGTCGGTCTTGGTCCAGTGCGGCTCAAGATTCTTGCCGGTGGCACCCTTGCGCAAGACACCGTGGCAACCAGCGCAACGCTCGAAGTAAATCTTCTTGGCGGTTTCCTTTTCAGCGGCCGTCATGGCGGGCGCCTGAGGTTTGTCTTGAGCCATTGCAGGAACTGCAAGGCCCGTCAGCATCACCACTGCAGCAATGCTCGAAAGGCGGGGAAATGTCATCGTTCTTACTCCATAGGTACCTTGCAGCCAATCCGCCTAGAGGCGGTATTCAAAACCCGGCGACGGCTACAACAAGTCGATCCGAGTAAGACCATTATGGGCGCGCTGTCTCTCCTGAGAACTTGATCTATGTTAAATGAGCATCCTAAATACATCAAAGGGTTAAAAAATGTACGCACAATCCAACTATTGCCCGATCACCGTCTGTGTACGCATGAATCGTGCGCCACGCTCCCTTAAGATGCAAGCTTGTGACCGGAAAGCCACGAATTGAAATCTGAATCGACACTACGCTTTGACTCTCTCGGTTGCAGCAAAGGCGGTCGCCAACTGTTCCAGGGCGTCAACTGCAGCTTGCATTCAGGGCACTGGCTTCACGTGGCGGGCGCCAACGGCATCGGCAAGACCAGCCTGCTGCGCATGCTCTGCGGCCTGGCCCCGGTCGAGTCCGGCGACATTCTGTGGAACGGAACATCCATTCGCACCGAGCGCACCATCTTTCAGCGCGACCTGTGCTACCTGGGACACCTCAACGCGCTGCAGGAATCCATGACGGTGCAGGAAAACCTCATGTTTGCTGCTGCACTGGGCGGTTTTACGCCAGACAGCGGACAGATCCCTGACATTCTGGCCCGGTTCGGCGTTGCCGGGCGGGGCGGGCACATCGTCCGCCACCTTTCCCAAGGCCAGAAACGGCGCGTGGCCCTCTCCCGTCTGGCCTTGAGCCCGGCGCGGCTGTGGGTGCTGGATGAACCCTTCGTGGCCATGGACGAGGACGGCATCCGCATGCTGGCGCAATTGATCGCGCAACACCTGGAGGATGGCGGCCTGACGGTGCTGACCAGCCACCAGCCGGTGGAGATCGGAGCGATTCCCGCGCAAATTCTGGAGTTGCGCGCATGAAATTGACACAAGTCAAGCCCATTGGACTGGGAAGCGTCATGCTTGCCATCCTGCGGCGCGAAATCTCGCTGGCACTGCGCCAGAAAGGCGAGGTTCTGACGCCCCTGATGTTTTTCGTGGTGATTGCCAGCCTTTTCCCACTGGGGGTTGGGCCTGAGTCGGCGCTGTTGTTGCGCATGGCACCAGGTGTTCTGTGGGTGAGTGCCCTGCTAGCTGCCATGCTATCTCTTCAGCGACTGTTTGCCAGTGACTACGCCGACGGCTCCCTGGAGCAAATGGCGTTGTCGTCCACGCCGCTGACCCTGCTGGTGGCGGCCAAGGCGCTGTCCCACTTCCTGCTGTCAGGCCTGCCGCTCGTGCTGATGGCCCCCATCCTGGGGCTGCAGTTCGGTCTGGACGGCCCGTCGCTGGGCATACTGATGCTGTCGCTGCTGCTGGGCACCCCGACATTGAGCCTGGTCGGCAGCATTGGCGCCGCGCTGACCCTGGGCGTGCGTGGCGCGGGGGTTCTGCTTTCGCTGCTGATATTGCCGCTTTATATCCCCGTCCTGATTTTCGGGGCCGGGGCCGTGGAAGCCTACGCCTCCGGCCTGGGCGTGAGCGGACATCTGTCCCTGCTGGCAGCACTGCTGGTCCTCGCCCTGTTTTTCGCACCCTTTGCCACAACGGCTGCCTTGAAAATTTCTCTGGAATGAAAACAAACAGCATCCACTGGTTCAAATACGCGGCCCCACAGAGTTTCTATTTTCTGGCGGGAAAACTGTGGCCCTGGTTTGCCGCCCTCGCTGCCCTGCTGATGTGCGTGGGGCTGTGGATTTCCTTTTTCGTCGCACCCATCGATGCCCAGCAGGGGCAGGGCTACCGCATCATCTTCGTGCACGTTCCGGCATCGCAGATGTCGATGTTCATCTATCTCGTGATGGCCGCCTGGGCGGGCTTCGGCCTGGCGTTCAACACCCGCCTGTCAGGCATGATGGCAGCCGCCCTGGCCCCCACGGGAGCCCTGTTCGCCTTCCTGTCGCTGCTGACGGGCGCGCTCTGGGGCAAGCCCATGTGGGGCACCTGGTGGGTCTGGGACGCGCGGCTCACCTCCACGCTGATCCTGCTCTTTCTGTATCTGGGCTTTCTGGCTTTGCAGTCCAGCATTGACGACCCCCGCCGGGCCGACAAGGCCTGCGCCGTGCTGGCGCTGGTGGGAGTGGTCAACGTGCCCATCATCTATTTTTCTGTCAACTGGTGGAACACCCTGCACCAGGGCGCCTCGGTCTCCCTGTCCCGCGCGCCCTCCATGGCCGCACCCATGTTGTGGGGCATGCTGATCATGGTGGCGGCCTTCTGGATGTATGCGATTGCGGCAGCACTGGCGCGGGTGCGCAACATCATTTTGGAGCGGGAACGCCATACGGAGTGGGTCAAAAATGCAGTGGAATAGTGTTTCCGATTTTTTCGCCATGGGTGGCTATGCCCTGTATGTCTGGGGCAGCTTCGGCGCGACCGCCTTGGTCATGCTGGTCGAATCCCTGCTGATTCGCGGCCAGCGCAAGCATGTCCTGCGAAACCTTCGCAGCGAACTTGAGTCCAAATCCAACTGATCATGAAACCACGTCACAAACGCGCAGCCATCATTGCGGGCGGGCTGGCAGCCCTATCTCTCGCAGCCTTTCTGGTACTGAACGCCTTCGAAAGCAACCTGGTGTTTTTCTTCAGCCCCAGCCAGGTGGCGGCGGGCGAAGCCCCCAAGAACCGTACCTTCCGGGTCGGCGGCATGGTCAAGGAAGGCTCCATCGAACGCAAGGACCTCACGGTCAGCTTCATCGTTACCGACACGGCCCAGGAAATGAAAGTCACCTACACCGGCATCCTGCCGGACCTTTTCCGCGAGGGCAAAGGTGTCGTGGCACAGGGCAAGCTGGCGGATGACGGACTGTTCACCGCCACCGAGGTTCTGGCCAAGCACGACGAGAACTACATGCCCCCCGAGGCGCAGCATGCGGTCGACCAGGCGCAAAAGACCATTGAAACGCTGAAATAAACATGATTCCCGAACTTGGCCATTTCGCGCTCATCCTGTCACTCTTCGTCGCACTTGCGCTGGGCATCCTGACCGTGGCGGGCGGACAGACCGGCCGCCGCGAATGGATCGCGCTGGCCCGGCCCGGCACGCAGGCCCTGTGGCTGCTGACCGCCCTGGCCTACGGCTGCCTTACCTACGCGTTCTACACCAACGACTTTTCGGTCGTGTATGTGGTCCAGCACTCCAACTCCAGCTTGCCGGCGATGTACCGCATCGCCGGCGTCTGGGGCGGCCACGAAGGCTCCCTGCTGCTGTGGCACTTCATGCTCACATCCTGGATGATGGCGGTCTCGCTGTTCTCGCGCCAGTTGCCCGATGCCATGGTTGCCCGCGTTCTGGGCATTCTGGGCCTGGTGGCGGTGGGGTTCCTGCTCTTCATGCTGATCACCTCGAACCCGTTTCTGCGCCTGATCGACATCCCCGCCGACGGGCGCGACCTCAACCCGCTGCTGCAAGACCCCGGCCTGGTGTTTCACCCCCCCATGCTCTACATGGGCTATGTGGGCCTGGCCGTGCCGTTCGCCTTTGCCATCGCGGCGCTGCTCAATGGCCGGCTCGACGCCGCCTGGGCCCGCTGGTCACGCCCCTGGGCCACGGCCGCATGGGTGTTTCTGACCCTGGGCATCGCTCTTGGCTCCTGGTGGGCGTATTACGAACTGGGCTGGGGCGGCTGGTGGTTCTGGGACCCGGTGGAAAACGCCTCCTTCCTCCCCTGGCTGGTCAGCGTGGCGCTGATCCATTCGCTGGCGGTCACGGAAAAACGCGGTCTGTTCCGCAACTGGACCATTGTGCTGGCGATCACCGCGTTCTCGCTCAGCCTGCTGGGCACCTTCCTGGTCCGGTCGGGGGTGCTGACCTCGGTACACGCCTTTGCCACCGACCCCCGGCGCGGCGTGTTCATCCTGATCTTCCTATTCGTCGTGGTGGGTGGCTCGCTCACGCTGTTTGCCATGCGCGCCAGCAAGGTCCGGTCCAGCGGCTCTTTTGCGCTGGTCTCGCGTGAAACCTTCCTGCTCGTCAACAACGTGCTGCTGGCCACTGCGGCCGCCACGGTGCTGCTGGGCACGCTGTACCCGCTGATCGTCGATTCGCTGAATCTGGGCAAGCTGTCGGTCGGCCCGCCCTACTTCAACGCCGTGTTCGTGCCCATCATGGTGCCCGTCCTGCTGTTCATGGTGGTGGGCACATTTGCCCGCTGGAAGAGCGACGGCATCGCCGCACTCACCCGCAAGCTGGGTGCTACGGCCCTGGTGTCCGTTGTTCTGGGCTGCGCCCTGCCCTTGCTGGCGGGCCCCTGGTCGGCCCTGGCAGCACTGGGCCTGAGCCTGGCGCTGTGGATCGTTCTGTCTTCCGTGGTGCATATCGCACGGCAGCTCAAGGACACCGCCCGCTGGCAATCCACCCCCTGGTCGTTCTGGGGCATGCACATTGCCCACATCGGCATTGCTGTCTGCGCAGTCGGTATCACCATGGTCACCGGCTACGAAACCGAAAAAGATGTGCGCATGGCGGTGGGCGACACCGTTTCGGTGGGGGGCTACACCTTTAAGCTGACCGGAATCCGCGAGGCCAACGGACCCAACTACCGCGCCGACGTGGGCGACGTGGAACTGATCCGCGACGGCAAGGTGCTGCGGACGCTGCACCCGGAGAAGCGCACCTACTTCTCTTCCACCATGCCCATGACGGAAGCCGCCATCGACACCGGCCTGACCCGCGATGTGTATGTCTCCCTGGGTGAACGCCTGCAGGGCGGCGACGCACCGGCCTGGGCCATGCGGGTCTACCACAAGCCCTTCGTGAGCTGGATCTGGGGCGGCGCACTGCTCATGGGCCTGGGCGGCACCCTGGCGGCACTGGACCGCCGCTACCGCAAGAAGCGGGCAACAGCCGCTGCCCGCTCCGCCATCCCGGGTGTGGCAGCATGAAAAAGGCCCTGATTCCGCTGGGCCTGTTCCTGGTCCTGGTGGTGTTTCTCGCCATCGGCCTGACGCGCGACCCCCGTGTCGTGCCGTCGCCACTGATCGGCAAAGACGCACCGATGTTCACGGCCCCGGTGCTGCACACGCCAGAAAAGCAGTTTGCCGCGCAGGACATGCGCGGCCAGGTGTGGCTGCTCAACGTCTGGGCATCGTGGTGCACAGCCTGCCTGGACGAACACCCCATCCTCGTGGCTTTTGCCAAGAACAAGAACATCCCCCTCGTCGGCCTGAACTACAAGGACCAGCCCACCAATGGCATCAAGTGGCTGGCCCGGCACGGCGACCCCTATGACCTTTCCGTGATCGACCAGGATGGCCGCATCGGCATCGACTTCGGCGTGTATGGCGTGCCGGAAACCTTCCTCATCGACAAGGAAGGCAAGATCCGCCACAAGCAGATCGGCCCGGTCACCGAAGAAGCCCTGCTCAAGACCATCCTGCCGCTGGCACGGGAACTGCAAAAATGAAACTCTGGCTCGCCCTGCTGCTTGCGCTGCAATGCGCCCTGGCTGCCCACGCCAGCGAGGCCCCGCCCCTGGCAGACGATCCGGTGGTGGAAAAACGCATGGTGTCCATCTCCGAAGAACTGCGCTGCCTGGTCTGCCAGAACGAGTCGCTGGCGGGCTCGCGGGCCGATCTGGCCATGGACCTCAAGCGTGAAATCCGCTCCCTCATCCAATCGGGGAAAAGCGACACCGAGATCATGGACTTCATGGTCAGCCGCTACGGCGACTTCGTGCGCTACCGCCCGCCCGTCAATCCTGTGACCTGGCTGCTCTGGTTCGGACCGTTCGTCCTGCTGGTGGGCGCCGTCATCGTGCTGGTGCGCATGGTGCGCGCAAGCCAGCGCAGTGAAGCCCCCCCGCCCATCGACGAGGCCCAGCGCGCCAAGGCACAGTCACTCCTGCACGACCCGGACAACCTTTCATGAGCCTCTTTATTGCCCTCGCAGCGGTCCTGACCGTATTGATCGTGGTCTGGGTCGTGTGGCCCCTGCTGCGCCCCGCGCCCCAGGATGGCGTCTCCAGCCAGCGCCTGAACGCCGCCATCTACCGCGACCAGCTTGAGGCCCTCGACCGCGACCTGGCCAGTGGCGCCATCAGCCCGGCCGACCATGAAACCACCCGTGACGAACTGCAGCTGCGCCTGCTCGACGACACCGCGGAGCCCGCCGCACCCGCCACCGCCCAGGCCCCCACATTCTGGAGCCCACGTCGCACCTCGGCCATTCTGGCCCTGGTGCTGCCTCTGGGCGCCGCAGGCATGTACTACTGGCTGGGAAATCCCGCAGCACTGAACCCCGCCGCCGCCCAGGCTGCCGCCAACGAGCAGGTCATCCAGATGGTGGAATCCCTGGCCGCCAAGCTCAAAGCCAACCCGGACAACCCCCAGGGCTGGGCCATGCTGGCGCGCTCCTACAAGGTGATGGGCCGCCTGGACGAAGCCGAACAGGCCTACGGCAAGGCCAGCGACGCCATCAGCAACCACCCCGACCTGCTGGTGGACTATGCCGAGCTGCTGGCCCTGCGGGCAGGCAACCGCATGGAAGGCCGCCCCGTGGAGCTGATCCGGCAGGCCCTGAAGGTCGATCCGGAACACCCCAGTGCGCTCATGATGTCCGGCGTGGCCGCCTACCAGCTGGCCGACTTCGACGGCGCGGCAAAAGAGTGGGAAAAACTGCTTTCCCTCCTGGAACCGGGCTCCGAAGATGCCAAGATGACCCAGGAAAACCTGGACGACGCACGCATGCAAAGCGCGCTGGCCAAAAAACAGTAGCCGCTACCCTGAGTTGGTCGGATCGAGCCGCCTGACCGCGCGGCATCGGCTGCCAATGCGGAATATCCTGGCATGACCGCCACAGTCCCACAACGAATACATACCATGCCCACCTTCCAGACCCTGCCCGCGGACTCCATCCACCACCCCACGCTGCGCACCCTGGCCGCCCTGGTTTCGCTGGCCTGCCTGCACATGGCACCGGCGCAAGCCCAAGGCGCGGCCCCCCAGGGGGCCCATGCGGCACTGCCCGAGGTGGTGGTGAGCGGCTCGCGCCAGGAACAGGCGGCAGACGACCTGCCGCTGTCCTACGACGTGATCAACGCCACCACCCTGAGCAACCAGCAAAGCCGCACCCTGCGCGAGGCCCTGCAGGATCTGCCCAACGCCTCGGTCAAACGCTCGCCGGCCCGTTTTGCCGTGGGCGGCACCACCGCCAGCGCCGGGCGTGACGGCAACGTGGGCATCAACATCCGGGGCCTGGGCGGCAACCGGGTGCTGCTGATGACAGATGGTGTGCGCATGCCGCGCAGCTACGCCTTCCGCACCACCACCTTCGACCGCGAATACCTCTCGCTCGAACTGCTCAAGCGCATCGAAGTCGTGCGCGGCCCGGCGTCGGCCCTGTACGGCTCCGACGGCATGGCGGGGCTGGTCAACTTCATCACGCACGAACCGGCCGACTTCCTGGCCGTCGGCAAGGGCGAGCCACCCAAAACCCTGGGCGGCCGCATTGCGGCAGGCTGGAGCGGCGACGACAACGGCCACACGCTGGCAGGCACCGTGGCAGGCAAGGCCAGCGACAGCCTGCAGTGGATGCTGACCGCCACCACGCGCGGCGCCCATGCCGTGGACAACATGGGCACCAACGATGAGCCCAACCTCAACCGCACCCGCCCCAACCCGCAGGACGACCGGGACAACGCCGTGCTCGGCAAGATCGTGCTGCGCCCCCACTCCACGCAGCGCCATGTGTTCACGCTGGAGCATGTGCAGAAGAAGTCCGACGTGGATCTGCTCTCCAGCCGCAACCCCCTGCCCCTCACCGGCACACCGGCGCAGATTGCCGGCGCCATCGTGGACGAGTATTCCTCGCGCTCGATGGAGCGCAACCGCCTGACCTGGGATGCCCGCTTCGGCCTGGGTGTGGACTGGGCAGACCATGTACGCACCGTCATTGCCTTCCAGGATGCGCAATCGCGCCAGGTGGGCACCAGCGTGCGCAACACCCTGCCCCTGCGCGTGCGCGACAACTCCTACGCCGAGCGCACCTGGCAGGCAGGCCTGCAGGCCGACAAAATACTGCGCAGCGGCGGCTGGTCGCACAAGGTCACCTACGGGCTGGACCATGTGCGCAGCGACATCACCAACCTCTACACCGGCCTGGCGCCGCTGCCGCCCGAGGTTTTTCCGCTCAAGCGCTTCCCCGACACGCGCGAGACCACCAGCGCGCTCTATGTGCAGGACGAATCGGTGCACGGCGACTGGAGCCTGACGCCCGGCCTGCGCTATGACCATTTCTCGCTCGACGTCACCAGCCAGGCGGGCTTCTACCCACCCGCCAAGCAGCCGGGGCAGTCGCTCTCGGGCTCGGCGCTCTCGCCCAAGATCGGCGTGCTGTACCGCGCCACGCCGCAATGGAGCGTTTTCAGCCAGTATTCCGCCGGCTTTCGTGCCCCCGACGCGGGCCAGGTCAACGGCTACTACGAGAACATGGCCGAGCAGGTCATCATCATCCCCAACCCCGACCTCAAGCCCGAAAAGAGCCGGGGTTTTGAAGTGGGCGTGCGCGGACGGCTGGAGCGCCTGAGCCTGGACGTGGCGGCCTTCTCCAGCAACTACTCCAATCTCATCATGGACACCGTGCTCATCCGCGGCACGGGCACGGCGGCCGACCCGCGCATCTTCCAGACCATCAACACCGAGCGCGCCCGCATCCACGGCTTCGAGGTCAAGGGCCAGTACGACTGGGGCCGCGTGGCGGGCGGGCGCCTGGCCACCCCGTTCTCGTACGGCAAGGCGCGCGGCGTGAACCGCGCCACCGGCATGCCCATCAACTCGGTGGACCCGGCACAGCTGGCGCTGGGCCTGAAGTACGACACCGCTGCCTGGGGTCTGCGCCTGGACATGCGCCACCATGCCGCCAAGACCGCCAAGGACATCGACAGCGCGTCGTCCGTCAAGCTGCCCAACACGCAGTTCACCATTCCGTCGGCCACCACGCTCGACCTGTCGGTGCAGTGGCGCCTGCGCAAGGACATGCGCCTGAACTTCGCGGTGCACAACCTCACCAACCGCAAATACTGGATGTGGCCCGACGTTTACGGCCTGGCGGCAGCCTCGACCACCAACGACGCCTACACCCAGCCCGGCCGCAGCGGCCATGTGTCTCTGGTGATGGATTTCTGACGCTGCGAAATTTATAAGAAAATACGGCTTCAGCGCTTATCCATAAAGCGCTGGAAGCTATATTTATAGTAGCGAAATCTCATTGAGGCTCATGCTTTGGCGGGTGGAGCGACGGGGGTGCACAACTCCACCAGTGCATCGTTGAGGTCAGCCACATACGCCACTGTCTGGCCCCAGGGCATATGCTCAGGGGCCTGGATCAGCCGCGCACCCGCCGCCAGGGCCTTCTGCACTGCGGCTTCCACGTCGGGCGTGGTGAAGGCAATCTCGAAGCACGGCGCACTGGCCGATGCCCGCTGCGGGTGCTTGCCCAGCTCCGTCA
Organism: Burkholderiaceae bacterium; assembly: GCA_024709845.1. Lineage (GTDB taxonomy): Bacteria > Pseudomonadota > Gammaproteobacteria > Burkholderiales > Burkholderiaceae_C > Simplicispira. Next base: position 15,842 of record JANJVX010000147.1, read on the forward strand.
TCAGGCGCAGCGATGAGAATGCGAGCGCCGTCGCCCCCGTATCCAGTTCGGCAAAATCGCCCGATTCATGCACAAAGCGCCGCCGCAGGCCGAAGGCGTTTTCATAAAAGGCAATCGTTGCGGGTACGTCCTCGACGTAAAGAATGGTGTAGCCAAACTGCATGGGCCAACCCCTTGGGAGATGAAAGCCGCAGCATAGCTGCATGTCGATGCCCCTTGCGTCGGTTTCCGGCTGGCCTGCCAAGTCCCGGGCGATTATTCTCGGGACTCTTTCACCACCGCGCCGCCCTCCCATGCTTGACCTGCTTGTCCGCAACGCCACGCTGCCCGATGGCCGCACCCGCATGTCCATCGCCATCCAGGATGGCCGCATCATCGAGGTGGCCGAAGGGCTTGCCGCCCCCGCCCACGAAACGCTCGACGCCCATGGGCTGCTGGTCAGCCCGCCCTTTGTCGATGCGCATTTCCACCTCGATTCGGCCCTGACCTACGGCCAGCCGCGCGTCAACGCAAGCGGCACGCTGCTTGAAGGCATTGCCCTGTGGGGCGAACTCAAACCCACGCTGACGCACGACGCCATCGTGCAACGCGCCTTACAGTACTGCGACATGGCCGTGGCGCGCGGCCTGCTGGCCATTCGCAGCCATGTGGACACCAGCCACCCCAGCCTGCTGCCCGTGCAGGCTTTGCTGGAGGTGAAGCAGCGCGTTGCGCCCTATCTGGACCTGCAACTGGTGGCCTTCCCCCAGGACGGCCTGCTGCGCACGCCCGACGGCCTTCACAACCTGCAACGCGCGCTCGATCTCGGCGTGGACGTGGTCGGCGGCATTCCGCACTTCGAGCGCACCTACGCCCAGGGCACCGAGAGCATCAAACTGCTGTGTGAACTGGCAGCCGAGCGCGGCAAGCGCGTGGACATGCACTGCGACGAATCCGACGACCCGCACTCGCGCCATGTGGAAACCCTGGCTTTCCAGACCCAGCGCCTGGGCCTGCACGGCCGCGTGACCGGCTCACACCTCACCTCCATGCACAGCATGGACAACTACTACGTGAGCAAGCTCATCCCGCTGATGGCCGAGGCCGGTCTGGGCGTGGTGGCCAACCCGCTCATCAACATCACGCTGCAGGGCCGCCACGACACTTACCCCAAGCGCCGCGGCATGACCCGCGTGCCCGAACTGCTGGCGGCGGGTTTGACCGTGGCCTTTGGCCAGGACTGCGTGATGGACCCCTGGTACAGCGGCGGCAGCGCCGACATGCTGGAGGTGGCGCACATGGGCCTGCATGTGGGCCAGATGAGCAGCCAGGCCGCCATGCGGCAGTGTTTCGATGCGGTGACGGTGAACCCTGCCAAGCTGCTGGGGCTGGAGCACTACGGGCTGGTGCCCGGCGCCCACGCAGACTTCCTGCTGCTGCACGCCTGCAACCCGGCGGACGCCATCCGCCTGCGCGCGGCGCGGCTGGGTGTGTGGCGGCGGGGCAAGCGGCTGGCCAGCAGCCCGGCGCCTGTGGTGCAACTGCACCTGCCGGGGCGGCCGGGTGGCGTGAATTTCATTTGAAGGGCTGCTGCCATGCCTGCCTCAATCACATTTTGAGTCGGTACAAATCAGCCCGGCGAGGCCCAGTGGATCGCACAAACATGCCCTCGCTTGACAACCTGTCCAGTGGCGCCGCCAGGCGGCTTACTACAATTCTTCGACGATCCCGACATGCAGCGGCCACACCAGCCAGCATCCCCCTGCGGATGCCTGTGACCCTGCCCACCAACCCAGCGCCTCCGGTTCATGACTCAAGAATTCATTCAAATTTATCCCGCAGACGCAACGCTGCAGACCGAAGAGCGCAAAAGATTGCACGCGGACATTCTTGAGCACTTCGACCTCGGAGAGTTCAAGAAAAAAACGTTCGTCCCGGCACTCAAACGCCTGTGCCTTGAAGGAAAAATCGAATCGCTCAATGAGCGGATTCTCGATCCCGGTGAGCTGATTCGGCGCATCAATCCCCTCGGCACCTATGTCCACGCCTATCTCTGCATCGCATCACCCGTGGTCAGCGAAGAGGTCTTCGTTGCCATCCTCCAGTACTACAAGCAGCAGTCGGTCGCCGATATGGGCATAGAACTGGTGCGTTTTTTTGACGGCACCCGGCTGCGTCGTCCTGGCCCGGAACTGCATTCGCGGATTCGCTGCCTGGTGCGCGCACTGCCGCAGGTCATCTCGGCCACGTTGTTCCAGGAACTGTGCGGCGGCATGTTTTCCAGATTTCTCTCCCTCGCCTGCTATGACGGCAGCACCGAAAACGCCTTGGTGATGGACTGCTGGGACGGCGTAGACCAGTACGTTCGCCTTGGAATGGAAATGGAGAGCATCCACAGGCTGGCCACTACCCTGTTCAGTGGCCAGGCCGAAGAACCGCGTGGGTACCGGGACAGTCAAGTCATTCAATTCTGCGAGCTGTATTTCCAGCGTCGGTTGGGGTCGAATCTCCTGGCGCTCCTTGACACGATCTATCACGCGATTCCAGAAGACCAGCGCATGCGCTTCGAGGAAGGTGCCATCGTTTTCACGCACACACCGACATCACGGGCAACCGCCGCCGAAGAGACGGCAGCACCCGCACCTTCAAAGATGGCCGCCAGCCCAGGCCCCATGGGTACCGGGTTCTTCTGCCTGGCCCGCAGCCACACGGCTGCACATTCCCGCGACGTGGAAAGCACCCTGTCAACAGACCCCCAACCCGGCGCCACGGCACAGGCTTCGGAAACCCACGGCACGCTCCATGCACTCGCGCCATTCGTTCATCCCGAGACATTGCAACGCGTCGACGAGACGACGCTGCTGCTGGGATGGGAGGCGGAATTCGCCCCCGAGGCAGGTCGAGAAGAGGCCGCCGCCTGCACCGCTGCCGGATGCCGTGTGCTGGCCCCCGCGCTGTGGCTGGAGTCCGGCGAAGTGCTGCACATTCATGGTTTGGGACCTGGAGAGGCTTGGCACTATTCCAGAATGCCCAGTGGTGACGGCCCGGATGACGACTGCGCAGCAGTGTTTGATGAGCCGGAACTCCTCGCGCTTTTGTTGGCGAAGGCAGCTGAAGAATCAGCCGGAATGAAGGGCATTTCACACTAGGGGCTACGCTTGAACAGAAGCCTGCCTTGAGACTATGCTTGGTTCTTTTTTCCTATAAAATTAGGCTCAAACGCTTATTCAACGGGCGCCTGAAGCTATATTTTAAATAGCAAAACTACCCTGCAACAAAGGCCGCTGGCGCCCCCTGCACATGCACCTGGTTGCGGCCCAACTGCTTGGCCTGGTACATGGCCTGGTCGGCACGCTGCAGGGCCGTCTCGGACGATTCGCCCATCACGCACTGCGTGACGCCTACGCTCACCGTCAAGGCAATCGGGCCGTGCTCCGTCATTGCGGGCTGGCTGGCCACCAGGGTGCGCAAACGCTCAGCGACCGCCGCAGCGCCAGCCGCGTCGGCGTTGGGCAGCACGATGGCAAATTCCTCACCCCCCAGGCGCCCCATCACGTCTTCGTTACGCAGGCATGAGGCGGCCAGACCGACGAAGTGGCGCAGCACATCGTCGCCGCACTTGTGGCCCCAGGTGTCGTTGATACGTTTGAAATGGTCGAGGTCGATCACCAGCACGTGCAATTCAGACTCGGTGCGCCGCGCCTGGCTGAGGGCTTTGTCCAGCAAGGTGAGAAAGGCCCGGCGGTTGAAGACACTGGTGAGCGAATCCATTTCGGCCAGACGCCGCAACGCACTGGTGGTGAACTCGTTGGTCAGCATCAGGATGCAGAACGCAATCAGCACCAGAGCGACGATGGCCTCCAGGATGACGAACTGGGAGAGGGCCTGGATCAGGTCGGCGTCGGGCGCAAGTACCCCCCCCAGCCGGAACAGCAGCGGCCGCAGCAGCACAAACACCCCATGGGTGGCGGCCGCAATGGCCAGCAGGTAACGCGCGGGATAGGCCTGCATGCCGCCATGGGCCAGGGTGCGCGCTGTCAGCAGGTAGAACCCGCCCACCCCCAGGCTGGCAAGCAGAAAGCGCAGACCCACGTTCGGCTGCACCACGGTGAAATACACCGATGCCCCCACCAGAAGCACGATGAACCCAACCCCATAGCCGTGCCACAGCCGCCCCCGCCCCATGTAGGCACGGCTGCCCAGCAGGCACAGGTAGCCCGCGATCGACACCGAGCCCTGCGCCAGCAGCACCGACACGACTTCGGGCAGGTGTTCGCGCACCAGCAGGTGAACGCTGAACAGCGCCCCGAACAGGTACGACAGCATCCACAGCCGCAGGCCCGGAATCTGCCGGTTGAAGTGCCACACGGCATACAACACGGTGGTCACCATCACCAGCAGAATGGCCGCAAGAATCAGAAGCGTGGGGCTGTGCAAGATAGAAGGAAAAACGAAACGCCGGAACGCAGCATCTCAACGGCACACGCCATCAAGAACAGCTGGACAGTGCCGCAGGAGCACTCCACGTCATGGTGCCACCCACTGTACGGGAATCCGCCGGATCTCGCTCTCGTTCCAGGCAGTCACCTGCGCCGACACCTGGGTCGCCGTGCCCGTGCGCACACGGCTGAGCCAGGTGATGTGGAAGCGGTAGCCTTCGCCCACCGCGTCTTGCGCCAGTGCGCGGGCCTGCTGGGCCGCAGGCCCTACACGCATGGCGACCATGAAAGCGCCCAGGGCCACCACCAGCACCACCCCCGCAGCCGCCGGAATGCGCATGTCGCGCTGTTTCTGGCCCGCTTCGGCGCGGGCGGCAGGGATGGGCGCACGCCCCAGCTGCCAGACAATCCAGCCCAGCAGCAGCACCCCCAGCAACGCGCCGGCCAGCAGTGTCCACGAGGGGCCCTGACCAAGACGCAACTGGGTAAACGTGAGGCTGAACGGCTGCATCAGCGGCAGAAAGAACAGCAGGCTCAGGCCTGCGGCCAGCAGCAGCGCGGCGCACCAGCGCACCCCCTGCGCCGTGCGCAGGCTGCCGCTCCACAAAAGAACACCCGCCACCACGGGCCCCAGGCCGAGGCCGATGGCATAGGCCATGCCCGGCAGCAGCCCGATTGCCGAGCCCGCGAAGGCGAACAAGCCCAGGGCCACTAGCACGGCGCCCGTGCGCCGCAACAGGGGGAGATGCAAGGTTTCCATCGGTTCTTTCATCAGGGTTCAGCCCGCCACATGGCATTCGCGGCGCAGCAGCGCCAAGGCGTCGTGCAACTGGTAGTCCCGGTCACTGCACAGCGTGGCCTGCGACTCCTGCACAAAACTGCTCCACAGCGCGCAATAGCCATCCTGGTGCGCCCCGGGGGCATGGCTGCGGATAAAGTCCGTGGCCAGCGCGGGCTGCAGCCCGCTCTTGCGGAGCTTGCGCACCAGGCTGGCAGCGGTTTTTTCGGTCAGCAGGGTCTTCTTGGGCATGCCCACGGCCAGGCACAAAAACAGGGTCAGCAGCGAATGCTCGTCCTCGTTACCCTGCGTGGCGCGAATCCAGGTCTTGCTGGCGGGCCGGGGTGGCTCGCCCTCTTCGTGGTCATCCGGGCGGCGCAGGTAGTCGTCCACCTCGGCCAGCGGGTCGTCCTGCAGAAAGTAGCGCGCGCGGAAGGCCCCCGTGGGGCGCAGCAGTGCACGCAGCACGGTGGCGCCATCCAGCAGCCGGGCCAGGTCGGCCTGCACGCTGGCACAGTGGGCTTGCACGGCATCGCGCAGATCGTCCGGCAGGCCCGGTGGCAGCACCACCGAGGCGCTGGAGGGCGTTTTCTTCTTGCGCAGGGCCGTAACGCGTTTTTCGAGTGCAACGGCATGGGGCCATTCATGCGCCTGGGGCGCCAGGGCCTGCCACAGCAGGCCCGCACGGATCACGGCCTCGGCGTCGGCGCCCGCCTCTTCCAGTGCGTCCTGCTCCAGCCCGTGCTGCCCGGCCAGCCACAGAGCAGCGTCCATGGCCTGGGTGATCTGGCTGCGCCGGGCCAGCTCGGCCCGGTAGTCGGCATGGCTGCGCAGCGACCACTGCGCCAGCTGCAGGGTCTCGGCACCGGCGTGGCCCGCCAGGGCAAAGTTGCTGTGCTCGGGCAACGCAATCAGGCGCTTGAGCATGTCCGAGCCGCCCTTGGAGCGCGACAGCAGCGAGTGGTCACGCAGCGACACGGCTGCCTCGTGCAGGTCGCCGCCCGTGGTCTCCAGCAGGTACAGGCTGATGAGGTTGACCATGCGGTCCCGGGCCTTTTCCAGCTCGGGGCGCAAGAATTCGCTGCCGAAGTAGCGGGCAATTTGAACGATGCCCTTGGGCCCGTCCGCCTGGATGGCGGCCAGCCGCGCGGCGTCGATGATGCCGTGCTGCACGCCATGGGCCAGGGCCTTGTCGAAGAACGGGCGTGCGTCGTGCAGTTGCAGTGCGGCAGAGGTGGACTCCGTCATGCCAAAAACTCCAGAGGAGAAGCGCGTGGGCCCGTGGAACTGGCGCAGCCCAGGCGCGGGACGCCGAGCAAGGGCCGCCCCGCAGCGAGGGTGTCGTCCCCCTGCCCGCGCAGCGCAGCGAAGCGAGAGCGGGGGGAAGGAGCGCAGCGACTCAGGGGGGTGTCCATATCAAATCGCCGATTCTTCGTCGGACACGCGGGCGGCCGGCGTGGCCTTGCCCCGGTCGGTATCGCTGGTTTCAAACTTGCCATCGTCCTCCTCGGCGGGCTCCTCGCTCTCCTCCAGGCCCAGGTCGAAGGCACGGGCCTTGGCGCGCAGCACCAGCAGGGTTTCGATGAACAGGTCGCGGCATTCGTAGCGCAGCAGCCAGGCCAAGTGCATCCAGTCGCGGTCGGCCACCTCTTCCAGATCGATGCGCGGCTGCACATAGGCGGAACCCAGGAGCTGGTCCTCGGTCAGCATGGCGCCATCGTCCTCGGTGGCGTCAAAGTGGCCGGTGCGGGCAAACGCCTCCACCCGGCTCCATTTCTCGGCGAAATAGTTGGCCAGGGCCTCGCTGCCGCCTTCCAGGTCGCCGATGGCGTTCAGAAACTCCACCGGGTCGGCATCGTCGCGGAAGATCACCGCGTTCACCATGCTGCGCAGGTGCGTGTGCGTGAGGTCTTTGTACTGTTTCTCCAGCACCATGGCACGCGCGAACTGCTCGGGCGTGACGAGCATGTTGACCACCGACGCCTTGGACTCGTCGTACTCGCGCATCACGGCCAGAATGTCCTTGGGCGCCAGCTGGTCGAGCACCACCATCAGGGCGTTGTCGCCTTCGGTGTCGGCCAGATCGGCCAGCGCCGCTTCGGCGCCCACGATGTCGCCCGCCGCAATCAGGCTGGTGGTCTGCGTAATCAAGGCCAGGTGGTTCATGGATTCAGTCTTTCCGGTCAAAGCCCACGCCGGCCAGCCAGTCGGCGCTGGCCTCCTCGCGGCTGCGGCTGTCTTGCGGTTCCAGCGCGTCGTCGGCGCTGAGGGCGTCGTAATCGTCGTCGTGCTCGGGAGTTTCTCCGTCGTCTGCGTCTGCGGCGTCATGGCCCGAGCCGGCGTGCGCGGCCAGGCGGGCATGCTGGTGCAGGTATTCCAGCCCCGCTGCCACCGCCATGAAGGTGCCGCCCTGCGGCTCGCGCAACACCGTCTGCGCCAGGCTCTGCGCCCAGGGTTCGAGGGTGACGGCCTCCGACAGGCTGCCCCACGCGGGCAGGTCTTCGGGCTGCTGGCGCAGGAGATGCTCCAGCACCCGGGGCTGGTGAAAGCGAAAACCCTGGTGGAAGACCACGGCCACCATCTCGGGGCTCAGGTCCATCATCTGCACCAGAAAGCCGATTTCTGCGCGCTTTTGCTGCAGGCGCCGGCGCAGCACGTCGTTGCCTTCGGAGTCTTGTGCCAGGTCTTCGAGCTCGGCCTGGTAGGCCGTGCGCAGGTCGTCAAAGTAGGGGGACAGGTTCACGGAGAAAGAATGTTCCGGGTATAGGCCTGCCAGATTTCCTGCGCGGTGTGCAGCGGGTCGTCGAGCAGATTGCGGCGGCGGTTATCGTCATAAGCCTGGCGGGCGGTTTCGTCCGACAGCACCTCGTAGGCCTTCTGCACAGCCTGAAAGCGGCGTGCGGCATCGGGGGCGTCGTTGCGGTCGGGGTGGTAAAACGAGGCCTTCTGCCGGAAGGCCTTCTTGATGTCGGCCAGCGTTGCGCTGGCCCCCAGCCCGAGGGCGGCGTAGTGGTCCGTCATGCCTTGGTGAAGTGAGGCAAAGGCTTAACCGGCCAGCGCCACGAACATGTTCTGCACGTCGTCGTTGGCGTCGATGGCCGCCAGAAAGGCCTCCACCTCTTCCAGCTGCTCGGAGCTCAGGCTGGCAGGGTCCACCGGGTTTTTGGGCTTGTAGCCCAGCTTGGCCGAGAGCACGGTAAACCCGTGCGCCGGCAAGGCGCGGCTGACCAGATCCAGATCGGCCGCTTCGGTGATGAACAGGGTGTTGCCCTCCTCCTCACCCGGCTCGAAGTCCTGCGCACCTGCTTCAATGGCGGCTTCCTCGGGGTCGGCCCCGGCCACGGCGGGCTCGGCTTCGATCATGCCGACATGGTCGAAGTCCCAGGCCACCGAACCCGAGGTGCCCAGTTGTCCCTTGCGGAACAGCACCCGCATCTCAGGGGCCGTGCGCTTGACGTTGTCCGTCAGGCACTCCACCATCACCGCCACCTGGTGCGGGGCAAAGCCTTCGTAGATGACGTGCTCGTAGTGCACGGCCTCGCCGCCAATGCCGGCGCCCTTCTTGATGGCACGCTCCAGCGTGTCCTTGGGCATGGACACCTTGCGCGCCTGCTCCACCACCAGGCGCAAACGCGCGTTGCTGGCCGGGTCGGCGCCACTGCGGGCCGCCACCTGAATTTCCTTGACCAGCTTGCCAAACAGCTTGCCCTTGGCGTCAGCCACCTGTGCCTTGCCTTTTGCTTTCCACTGCGCGCCCATGGTTGCGTTCTTTCTTGGTGTTGATGCGCGCTCAGGCGCGGCTTGAAGTACCGGGAAACCCAGGAAAAACCACACTGCGGAGAACCCGGCCGAACCCTGTAGATTACCACTGCCGCCCAGCCGCGCCGTTGCCGCCGCCCGCGCCAGCGCAATGACCCTGCGAAACTCACATCAAATCAGCCTCAGACGCTTTATTGAAAAGCGCTTACAGCTATCAATAAAATAGCAAATCAGGAAGAATGCTCCGAAGGCGGAGCGGCCACCAGTTCCCATTCGGCCAGCTGCTCATTGGTGGCGATCAACCGGCCCACCAGCAGCTTGATGAAGGCCTTGTCGAAGCGCGACTGCAGGTCCTCCGATGCCTCGCGCAACGCGGGGTTGCGGATCTTGAGCACCAGCACGTCGGTCTCGGCCACGGCGGTGGCCGTGCGCAGCTTGTTCTCGGGGCGCAGGTAGGTCATCTCGCCCAGCGTCACGCCCGGGCCGAGGGTACTGAGGTTCCAGCCCTGGCGGCTCACGGCCACTTGCCCTTCGATGAGGATGCAGAACGAGTCGCCCGGCGTGTTCTCGCGCATCAGCACCGTGCCGCGCTCCAGACGCCGCCACTTGCCCAGGCGCATCAGCTCCCACAGCACCACGTCGTGAAAGTCGGCGAAGAACGGCAGCGCGCGCAGGCACGCGAAGCGTTCGGTCTCTGTGTCCTGCGAGCGCTGGCGCGGCAGGCTCTGGTTCAGCACCATGAGGGCGTCGCTCCAGTCCGTCCAGGTGGGGTAGCGCTGCGCGGCGGGCTTGGCCAGCGCGCGCAGCAGCCAGCGGTCCAGTGCCTCGGGCAAGGCGGGCCTCAGCAGGCTGGGCGGCACCGGTTCGTCGTGGCCGATGCGGTAGAGCGTGGCGAAGTCGGTATCGCCGTCGAACGGGCGGCGGCCGGTGAGCAGCTCGTACACCACTACGGCGAGCGAGAACATGTCGCTGTGGTGCGTGAGCGGCTCCTCGCGCACCTGTTCGGGCGACATGTACGAGGGCGAGCCCACCAGGCCCGCGAGCTGCGTGGCCTCGCTGCGCACCGAGAGCGCGGCGCCGAAGTCGAGCAGCTTGATCTCGCCGTCGTCCGTGAGCAGGATGTTGGCGGGTTTGATGTCGCGGTGCACCAGGCCCTGGCGCTGGGCGTGCTCCAGCGCATGGCCGCACTTGAAGGCGATGTCCAGTACCTGAGCCACGGGCAGCAGGGCGTCTGCCTTGGCGAAGTCCGACAGCGGGCGGCCCTGCACGTATTCGAGCACCAGATAGGGTGGCGTGGCCTCCTCGTCCGCATCGAGCAGGCGCACGATGTGCGGGTGGCGCAGGCGACCCGCCAGCGCGGCCTCGTTGCGCAGCAGGCGGCGGTAGCGCTGGGCCTGCGCCGGGTCGGCCAGCAGGTGCGCGTGCATCTGCTTGATGGCCACGCGCCGACCCCGGAAACCGTCCAGCCCCAGGTACACCACTCCGCTGGCGCCGCGACCGATCTCGCGTTCGATGCGGTATTTGCCGATACTGGTTGGTGGCAGTGCTTCAGTCATATTCGTGGCTCCACCGCGCGCAGCGCTTCCCACAGCGCCCCAACCTAGCGCGGCCCAGGCCCGCAGACGCCGCGCAAGGGCCGCCCCGCCGCGCTGGCGTCGTCCCCCCTCCGCGCAGCAACGCGCAGCAAGAGAGGGGGGAAGGCGCGAAGCGCCTCAGGGGGGTGTTCATTTCTTTTCAGTGCTCCGGTGCGATGGTCTCCGCCCAGTCGTACAGCGCGCCCAGGATGGTTTCGGCGCGCTCGTCGGCGGTTTCGGAGAGCTGGTCGATCTCGGTGAACAGCTGGTCCACGGTGCGCGCGCCCCCCGCCCCGTCGAACAGGCAGGCGCGGCGGTGCGCCTCCCAGCGCTCGGCCTCCTCGGGCGTGAGCGTGGCCGGGAAGTTGCGGGCGCGGTAGCGCCAGAGAATCTCGTCCAGGCGCGGGTCGTCAAACGCAGCGCGGCTGCGAGCGAGCTGCTCGCCGGTCATGCTGCGCAGGTCGTTGAGGCGGCGGCGGTCGTTATTGCCGACGAAGCCGCCGTACAGGTCCTGCTCCACGTCGGGGGCAGGCTCCTGCGGGCGGGCGAACACCGCCGGCCAGATGGCGCTCATGTCGGGCAGCGCGCGGGCCACCTCGGCATGCGCCGCCGCCTGCGCCAGGTCGATACCCCAGCGCTGGGCCAGCGCGGGCGTGAGCGTGTTCACATTGCCCACCACCATGGGCGACTTGTTCAGGTGCACCGTCTTGATGGGCAGGCGCGTGACACCCTCGGGCAGGTCGGCCGCGCGCGTGAACATGCGCAGGCGCAGCGTGTCGGTGTCAAGCAGTGCCAGTTCGCGCGGGTCGTGCGCGAGGTCCCAGGCAATGATCTCGTTCTTGTTCGTGGGGTGGCTGGCGAGCGGCCACATCACGGCCAGGCAGCCGCGTTCCGCCGGGAACATGCCCGAGACGTGCAGAAAGGGCCGCGCCGTCTGCGCCGTGGCGGGCAGGCGCAGCTCGGCGGCCACGCGGTCCTTCTTGTGCAGGCTGAAGGCAAAGTCGAACAGCCGGGGGTTGTGCTGGCGCAGCAGCCGCGCCAGCGCGATGGTGGCGCGCACATCCGACAGCGCATCGTGCGCGGCCTCGTGTTGCAGGCCGTTGGCCTGCGTCAGGTGCTCCAGCTTGAAGCTCTGCGTGCCGTCTTCCTTGGTGGGCCAGACGATGCCATCGGGCCGCAGCGCGTAGGCCAGGCGCACCACGTCGAGCAGGTCCCAGCGGCCGCACTGGTTCTGCCACTCGCGCGCATAGGGGTCGATGAGGTTGCGCCAGAACATGAAGCGCGTGATCTCATCGTCGAACCGGATGGTGTTGTAGCCCACGCCGATGGTGCCGGGCCGCGCCATCTCGGCCTCGATGCGCGCGGCAAATTCACGCTCGGGCACGCCGCGCTCCCAGGCCACCTGCGGCGTGATGCCGGTGATGAGGCAGGACTGTGGATCGGGCAAATAGTCGTTGGCCGGCTGGCAGTACAGCATGACCGGCTCGCCGATCTCGTTCAGCTCGGCATCGGTGCGGATGGCGGCGAACTGCGCCGGCCGGTCGCGCCGCGTGTTGGCGCCGAAGGTTTCGTAGTCGTGCCAGAGAAAGGTGTGGGGTGACATGCGCGGCGCGGGGACTTGAAACGGGGATGAACCGAATGTAACCGGTGCGGGCGAGTCGTTGAAGAAGTATGAGTGTTTTCAGGCGATAACGCTTTACCAGCAAGCGTGAGTAGCTCTTATATAAATAGCATTTTGATCAGCCTGTAGGGGCTGTTGGTCACCAAAGCCTTGGTCAGCACACGGCTGTGCGCCTGGGTTAGCATTCGTAACAGCCCTTCCCCCAGACCCGAACAGCACCTTTTCACCTACCCCAATTCATGGTTGCAACCGTCATCGTCGGCATGCTGTGCGTGCATTTGCTGTGCTTTGGCGGAATGTTCCTGCTGATCGGCGCGCGCTTGCAGGGCAGGAAGCTGGGCATGGATGCTTTCGCCGTCGGCAACCTGCTGCTGGGCACGGCCTACGTCCTGCAACTGCTGGGCGGACCGCCGGGCTGGAACCTGATGGGCGTGGTCAACCATACGCTGACCCTCTGTGCGCCGGCTGTTTACTGGGTGGGCGCCATGCGCTTTTTCGACCGTCCTGCGCCGCTGTGGCGACCGCTGATCACGCTGGCGCTGGCCTACTCCGCCCTTCAGGTGCTGGTGCAGTGGACGCTCGGGCCGGTGGCCCGCTACGCCATGCTTTCAGGTTTGTCGGCACTGGCATTCCTGGCCATGGTGGTCACCGTCATCTATGGCGTGCGGACCTTCGCCCGGCACCTGCGAGTCGAAATGGTGCTTTTCGCTGTCCTTATCAGCGGCATTTGCGCACTGAACGCCGCGAAGTTCGTGAACATCCTGTCTGGAGGGCTGGAGGCACTGGATATGAGCAACCGCTTCCAGATGGTGTTCTATATCTATATGTCCTTCCTGGCGACCGTACTGGCGCCTTCGGTCATCTGGCTGGTGCTTCGCCGTCTGACGGACGATCTGCGCGCCATGGCGGCGCGCGATCCACTGACGCAACTGTTGAACCGGCGCGGCCTGACCGAGGGACTGGAAGCGCATTTCCGTTCGCGCAACGCAGGGCCTGCGCACCTGTTTGTCGTAGATATCGACCATTTCAAGCGCATCAATGACACCTGGGGGCACGAGGTGGGCGATACCGTGCTGTGCCATGTCGCCGATGTGTTGCGCGAGACCGCGCGCAAAGGTGACCTGGCCAGTCGCGTGGGCGGCGAGGAATTCGTCATCGTCTGCCGGGACACGGACAGTGGGGGTGCGATGCGCCTGGCGGAACGGGTGCGCTCAGCAATCGAGCGTCACGGCGTGCCCATCGGCGGCGGCCGTGAACCCATCCGGTGCACCGCGACCATCGGGGTATCGCACGGCTTCGCCACAGCGCACGGGTTCGACCGCGCCATGCAGCAGGCCGATGCTGCCCTCTACCACGGCAAGGCCGCAGGGCGCAACCGGGTAGTACAGAGCGCTGATACCGACAGCACGCCCGCAGCAACACAGGCTAACGGAAGTACGTCCACAGCCTGAATTGAGTGAGTTTTAGGGCTCTAGCGCTTTACCAGTAAGCGCTAGCAGCTACTGAATACGTAGCAAATCAGCACAGGGACGCACAACATGGTGAATGAAAACGGCCCGCAGAGCACATACGCTCTGCGGGCCGTTTCTGCACGAAGCCATCAACCCCGCGCTCAGTCCGCCGTCGCCTCTTCCGGCTCTGCGGGCTCCGACTTGGCCGAGCGCTCCTTCTTGGGCAGCGGCTGGATGTCCAGCTGCACATCGGCGGTTTCGACGCCCTTCTCGTCGGTCTTGGCCTCCATGTCCACCGTCAGGCGGCCACCGTCCTGCAGGCGGCCGAACAGCAGTTCGTCAGCCAGGGCGCGGCGAATGGTGTCCTGGATCAGGCGCTGCATCGGGCGCGCGCCCATGAGGGGGTCGAAGCCCTTCTTGGCCAGGTACTTGCGCAGGCTGTCGGTGAAGGTGACTTCCACCTTCTTCTCGGCCAGCTGTGTTTCGAGCTGCAGCAGGAACTTGTCCACCACGCGCAGGATGATCTGCTCGTCCAGCGCCTTGAAGCTCACGATGGCATCCAGCCGGTTGCGGAACTCGGGCGTGAACAGGCGCTTGATGTCGCCCATTTCGTCGCCCGCCTGGCGCGGGTTGGTGAAGCCGATGGTGGCCTTGTTCATGGTCTCGGCGCCCGCGTTCGTCGTCATGATGATGATGACGTTGCGGAAGTCGGCCTTGCGCCCGTTGTTGTCGGTCAGCGTGCCGTGGTCCATCACCTGCAGCAGCACGTTGAAGATGTCCGGGTGCGCC
>JANJVX010000157.1 GCA_024709845.1 Burkholderiaceae bacterium
CGCACTACGTCACCGATGCCTCGGCGCCCGCGGGGGACGGCGGCGCGCGCTGGATCGACGCCCTGGGCGCGTACTACGTGCACGGATCGTCGGCCAGGGGGCCGATGCGCGCGGGCAACCTGCCCGCCTTCGCCACGCGCGAGGCCGCCCAGGCCTTCGCCGCGCAGCGCGGCGGCACGGTGCTGGCCTTCGGCGCGATCGACGCGGCGCTGGTCGCGGAACTGGCCGGCAGAGGCGGCCACGTCCACCAGCACTGACGGACTATCGAAAACATAGCTGCCAACGCTTGCTGCACAAGCGCTGGCAGGTTTTTTTACGTGAAATTTCAACGAGAGCCCGGCGCGGCTCCCGGCGCGATCACTGGGCCGAAGGCTCGGCCTCGGGCTGGGGCGCCTTGAACAGGGCCGGCAGCTTGCGCTTGTGCTTGATGTTGGCGGAGATGCTGCCGCGCGCCACGGCCGCCTTGGGGGCCACCTCCCAGCTCGCAGCGCCGCTGCCGGTGGCGCTGGGCTCGTAGGGCTTGTCGAAGAAGGCGTCGCGCACCACGGCCGGTGCGCCGCGGTAGCCGCCGCGCTCGCGGCCGCCGCTGCGGGGGGCGTCGCCGCCCTCCTCGCGCCAGGCGCGCCGGCCGTCGTTGAAGCGGCCGCGTGGGCGCTCTTCCTGCAGTTCCAGCGGTTCGAGCTCGACCTTCTTCTTGATGAGCTTCTCGATGTCGGCCACCAGGCGCGCATCGCCGCTGCCGACCAGCGTGACGGCCAGGCCCGAGGCGCCCGCGCGCCCCGTGCGGCCGATGCGGTGCACGTAGTCCTCGGCGTTGAACGGCACGTCGTGGTTGAACACGGCCGGCACGTCCTTGATGTCCAGGCCCCGCGCCGCCACGTCGGTGCACACCAGCAGGTCCACGTCGCCGCTCTTGAAGGCCTCCAGGGCCTTCAGGCGCTCGTCCTGGCTCTTGTCGCCGTGCAGCGCCGCGGTCTTCAGGCCGTCGCGCTCCAGGCTGCGCGCCAGGCGGGCGCAGCCGAGCTTGCTGTTGACGAAGATGAATGCCTGCTTGAGCCCGCGCTCGGTCAGCACGTGGCGGATGGCGCGGCGCTTGTCGTCGTCCTGCACGCTGAAGAAGCGCTGCTCCACGGTGGAGGCCGTCTCGTTGGGGCGCGCCACCTCGATGGTGACGGGATCCTGCAGGTAGCTGCCGGCCAGGCGCTTGATCTCGGGCGAGAACGTGGCCGAGAACAGCAGCGTGGTGCGCTGCTTGGGCAGGTACGAGAGGATGCGCTGCAGGTCGGGCAGGAAGCCGATGTCGAGCATGCGGTCGGCCTCGTCGAGCACCACGTACTCGACCTGGTTGAGCACCGCGTTCTTGGCCTCGATGTGGTCGAGCAGACGCCCGGGCGTGGCCACGAGCACTTCAACGCCTTTTTTCAGCTCCAGCGTCTGGGGCTTCATGTCCATGCCGCCAAACACCACGGTGCTGCGCAGCTTGGTGTATTTGGCGTAAAGGGCCACCTGCTGGGCGACCTGGTCGGCCAGCTCGCGTGTGGGCAGCAGAACCAGCGCACGCACGGGGTGACGGGCCGGCGAGGTGGAGCTGTTCTCGTGCTTGAGCAGGCGCTGCAGCAGGGGCAGCGAGAAGGCTGCCGTCTTGCCGGTGCCGGTCTGGGCCGCGCCCATCACGTCCTTGCCGGTGAGAACCACCGGAATGGCCTGCGCCTGGATGGGCGTCATGGACTCGTAGCCCATTTCGGCCACGGCGCGCGCCAGCGGCTCGGCCAGCGATAAATTGGAAAAGGAACTTGTCATTTAGCCCGCTATTGTCGCACTGAGAGGCGGAAATGGGGTTTTTTTGCATTCAGACACCGGCGCGCAGGCCCGGAAGCGCCATTCTTGCCACCCTGAGACGCTATCAATCAAATAGCTTAAGGCGCTTTAAAAACAAGCCTCAAAGCCGTTTTTCACTGTGAATCACTCCAGCACGGCCCGCAGCTGACGGGTGGTGACGGCCAGGCGCCGTGCACCCATCTGGGCCAGGTTGTTCATCAGCACCAGGGCGGCTCCGGGGTGCTGGCGTGCCCAGGCGTCGAAGTCGGCACGCGCCAGACGCACAAGGCGCGCCGCACCGCGCTCGGCCCCGGCACTGGCACTGCGCGGGGAGCCGTTGAGGAAGGCCATTTCGCCGAACACCATGCCCGGCCCCACGGTGGCCAGGCGCAGGCCGTGGTCGGGCGGCCACTGGGTCACCAGGGTGATGTGCCCCGACAGCACGATGAGCAAATCCTGGTCCGTATCGCCCGCATGGAACACCACCCCCTGCGCAGGCACGGTCTGGCGCACCAGCAGCGCCTCCAGGGCGGCGCGCGCGGCCGCGGGAACGCCCTCGCCGATCTCGCCCAGCAGTTCGCCGCCTGCCTTTGGCGGGCGCTGGTGCACCGGGCGCTGCGCGAGAATGGCGGCCTCGGCCCATTCCAGCGCGCGGTCGAGATCGGCAAAAGCGCGCACGCCCTCGCCCACATGCTGCGCCGCCAAGGGGTCGAACGCCGCGACGGCGGCAGCCACGCCCTGCTGCTCCAGGTCGCGCACCAGCGCGCGCAACTGGGCCATGGCCGTGCTGTCCCAGGCGGGCACGCGGGCCGCGTCCAGAATTACCCAGCGGTGGCGCGGCTGCAGCAGCACGCGCACCTGCTCGGCCATGTGGGCCGCCACGCCAAACGACATCACGCCCTGCAGTTCGAACACGGCCACCTGGTTCATGCGGGGCGCGATCCAGCTGTCCGAGGCCGCACGCCGCAGGCGGCGCGAGCGCAACTCGCCATCCAGCCGCACGTGGCGCAGCACCTTCGCGGCCGAATCGTGCAGCAGCACGAAGGTGGCCACCACCAGCCCCGCCACCAGCGCGCCCACACCTCCCAGCACGGCAAAGACTAGCGCCACCAGCCAGCTCTGCGCCCAGGTGGCGCTGGAACTGCGGGCATAGCGGGCCGACCACATCAGGCCGGGCACCTGCATGAGCCCGGCCAGCACCAGCCCGCCCGCCAGGCACGCCATGGGCACCCAGTGCAGCCACCAGGGGCCCGTGAGCGCCACGCCCAGCATGACGGCCGCATGCCAGCGCGGCGCATCGCGCGAGGGGCCCGCCTGCGCCAACACAATGCGCGAGCGCGAAGCGCTGGTGGACGCCGGAATCATGCCCGCCAGGGCGCACAGTGCGCCAAGCCAGCTTTCGCGCCGCAGCGCGGCGTTGGGGTTGCCGCGCAGGCCGTGGTCCAGCTCCAGCTCCTGGTTGAACACGAGGATCTCCAGGCTGTTGACCAGGGCCATCAGAAGCGCCAGCACCACCAGCGGCTGGCCGTGCTGTTCTGCCAGTGCCAGCCAGGGAATGCCGGTCCAGTCGGGCAGCATCGGCCCGGCAAAGGCGCTGGGTGCCACGGCCGCCGCGAACACCGTGCCCAGGCCCGCACCCCACAGCCCGGCCAGCGCCACCGCCAGCGCGACGGCGGCCACGGCCGTGAGCAAACCCGGCATGCGTGGCCAGCGCCCGCGCAGCCACCAGGCCAGGGCCGCCACCGCCAGCGCAGCCAGCGCATGCCAGGCCATGCGTTCATCGGTGATGGTGCCGCTGCCAAAACCATTGCGTACCTGGCCCAGCACCATGGACAGCCCCACGCCCGCCGCGAAACCATGCGTCACCGAGATGGGCAGAAAGCGCGCCACCGAGGCCAGCCGCAGCACCCCCAGCAGCCACTGGAAGACAAAGGCCAGCGCCACCGTGGCCCCCGCCACGGCCAGCACCTGCCGCGCGCCCAGCCCCAACGCCGGCGCCGCCCCATGGGCCGTGGCCAGCACGGCGGCGAACAGCAGGGCGACCACGGTGGTCGGCGCATACACCACGCCGGCACGCGGCGCCGCCAGCGTGAGCAGCAGCCCCGGCAACGCCGCCGACCACAGCGCCAGCGCCGCCAGGGAATGCTCCCCCGCCAGCGGCGCGAAGGCCAGCAGGCCCAGGCCCACGGCATGGGGCACGGTGACGGCCGCCGCCGACCAGGCCGCCGCCATGTCAGAGGGCGGTGCGGCTTGCGCCCCCGGCACAGGCGCGGCGCTACGGCCCCGGTGCGCCGGGGCAGGATGTGTGGCGTGGTCTTGCGTGTCTGGCATGGGTGCCGCCCGGGGTTCAGAGTGCGCGGGCCACCAAAAACGGGCCTACGATCGCCCAGGGGCCGCGCAGCGGCGGCACGCGGCGGCGGCCGCCTTCCCCGTTGCCAGAACCGCTGCGAACTTCCTGTTCCATGGCCTGCTCCTGTGCATGATCAGGGCCATATTACGCGGGACACGGTGCGCGGCGTGCACGCGCTGCGGTGGACGGCCGGCGTCAAGCCCGGGGGAGCGTAACCCCGCGCTGTCCCTGGTACTTGCCGCCCCGGTCCTTGTACGAGACTTCGCAGACATCATCCTTGTCGCTCTCGAAGAACAGCACCTGGGCGCAGCCCTCGCCCGCATAGATGCGCGCGGGCAGCGGCGTGGTGTTGGAGAACTCCAGCGTCACATAGCCCTCCCACTCGGGCTCGAACGGGGTGACGTTGACGATGATGCCGCAGCGCGCGTAGGTGCTCTTGCCCAGGCAGACGGTGAGCACGTTGCGCGGAATGCGGAAGTATTCGACGGTGCGCGCCAGCGCGAAACTGTTGGGCGGGATGATGCAGCTGTCGCCCTCGAAATCGACAAAGCTCTTTTCGTCGAAGTTCTTCGGGTCCACCACCGTGCTGTGGATGTTGGTGAAGACCTTGAATTCGGGCGCGCAGCGGATGTCGTAGCCGTAGCTGCTGGTGCCGTAGCTGATGATCTTGCGGCCCTCGGCCTCGCGCACCTGGCCGGGTTCGAAGGGCTCGATCATGCCGTGCTCGGCCGCCATGCGGCGGATCCATTTGTCGCTCTTGATGCTCATGGTGGAGGGCTCCTCGCCAGTACTACAGTTTTGATAGCTATCAGCGCTTGATCATCAAGCGGAAAAGCCGTATTTTGCTTGAGAAATGACGGTTTGTTCCACCAACCGGTCATCGCCCAGCACGATCATGGCGAACAGCAGTTCGTCCAGGCTACCCGCCTGGGCCGTTCGCCGCGCCAGCAGCGGCGTGGCCTGCGGGTCGAGCACGATGAAGTCGCCCTCGCAGCCCGGCTGCAGGTTGCCCGCCACGCCCTCCAGGCCCAGCGCCCTGGCGGCTCCGGCGGTGTGCTGCCACCACAGCTGCTGCGGCGAAAGACTCAGCCCCGGCTTGGTCTGACCCTCACGGCCCACGGTGTAGGCGGCCAGCATGGTGCGGAACGGCGAAAAACTCGTGCCCCCGCCCACGTCACTGGCCAGGCCGTAGGCAAAGCCCGCCTGGTCGGCCGCCTGGTAGTCGAAGAAGCCGCTGCCCAGGAACAAGTTGCTCGTGGGGCTGACGGCGGCCGCAGTGCGGCGCTCGCGCATCAGCGCGCGGTCGGCCGCGTCGAAATGAATGCAGTGCGCATACACGGCGCGCGCGCGCATCAGGCCGAAGTCGTCGTACACCGCAAGGTAGCTGCGCGAGCGCGGGTACAGCTCGCGCGCCCAGCGCACTTCGTCGAGGTTCTCGGCCACATGCGACTGGATCCAGACGTCCGGATACCGCGCCGCAAGCTGTCCGGCCCCACGCAGCTGCGCCGGGCTGCTGGTGGGCGCAAAGCGCGGCGTGATGGCGTAGCCCAGCCGGTCCACGCCATGCCAGCGCTGGATGAGCTCTTCGGTATCGATGAGGCTTTGCTCCGTCTCGTCGCGCACACCATCGGGCGAATGGCGGTCCTGCAGCACCTTGCCCGTCATCAGGCGCAGGTGCCGGTGCCGTGCCTCGGTGAACAGCGCATCGACCGAGTGCGGGTGCGAGGTGGCGAAGGCC
>JANJVX010000168.1 GCA_024709845.1 Burkholderiaceae bacterium
CACGCTCACGCGCAAGCTCAAGGAGGCCATCACGGCGCTGAAGATCGAGGCGCTGTACTCCAAGGACGAGATTCTGGAGACCTACCTGAACACGGTGCCCTTCCTCTACAACGCCTACGGCATCGAGATGGCGGCGCGCACGTATTTCGACAAGTCGGCCGACCAGCTCAACGTGCTGGAGAGCGCCACGCTCATCGGCATGCTCAAAGGCACGGCCTACTACAACCCGGTGCTCAACCCCGAGCGCGCGCAGGCCCGGCGCAACACGGTGCTGTCGCAGATGAAGAAGCGCGGCAAGCTGGCAGAGGCGGAATACGCCGCGCTCAGCAAGCGCCCGCTGCGCATCCGTTTCGAACGGCAGGTGGAGACGGCCGGCCCCGCGCCGCACCTGGCGCAGCAGCTGCGCAAGCAGCTCATTGACTGGGCCGACCGCAACGGCTACAGCCTGTATGCCGACGGCCTGGTGATCCGCACCACCATCGATTCCCGCCTGCAGCAGCTCGCCAACCAGGCCGTGGCGCGCCAGGGCAGGGCGCTGCAGGGCGTGGCCGATTCGGCCTGGGCCGCGCGCAATGGCTGGAACCCCAAGAACCCGCTGGTGCGGCAACTGGTGCGCGAGTCGGCGCGCTACGAAGCCGCCGTGGCCAAGGGCGCCGCGCCCGACGATGCCCTGAAAGACCTGCTGGCCGACCCAGCCTTCCTGCGCACGCTGCGCCAGGAGAAAACGCGCGTGCAGGCCGGCTTCATGGCCATGGACCCGCGCACAGGCGCGGTACGCGCCTGGGTGGGTAGCCGCGATTTTGCGCAAGACCCGTTCGACCACGTGCAGGTGGCGCGCCGCCAGCCGGGCTCCACCTTCAAGCCCTTCGTGTACGGCGCCGCGTTCGACAAGGGCCTGCTGCCCACCGACACGCTGATGGACGCCGCGGTGGAGATCCCGCTGGGCAACAAACAGGTGTGGCGCCCCACGGACGGCAACAAGCCGCCGAGCGACATGCCGATGACGCTGAGCGATGGCCTGGCGTATTCCAAGAACACCATCACCGCGCAGCTCATGCAGCAGGTGGGCCCGCTGCGCGTGGCGCAACTGGCGCGCGCCATGGGCGTGCGCGAGTCGAAGCTGGACGTGGTGCCCTCGCTGGCCCTGGGCACCAGCCCGGTCAGCCTCAAGGAAATGGTGGCGGCCTACGGCGCCATCGCCAGCGCCGGCAGCTACCGCGCGCCCCGCGTCATCACGCGCATCGAGGACAAGAACGGCAAGGTGCTGGAAGACTTTGCCCCCGCCGCGCCCGAGCGCGTGCTGGGTCTGACGGCCGCCCAGCAGCTGCGCGACGCCATGCGCGGCGTGGTGGACAAGGGCACGGGCGTGGCCATCCGCAGCCGCTACGGCATCAGCGCCGACGTGGCCGGCAAGACCGGCACCACGCAGGACAACACCGACGGCTGGTTCATCCTGATGCACCCGCAGCTGGTGGCCGGTGCGTGGGTGGGCTTCAACGACGGGCGCATCACCCTGCGCAGCGACTACTGGGGCCAGGGCGCACGCAGCGCGCTGCCCATGGTGGGCGAGGTGTTCCAGCAGGCGCTGCGCGCCAAGGTGATCGACACCCGCCAGCGTTTCATCGACGAAGAAGAAAGCACCTGGATGGGCACGGCCGTGGCCGGCGTGCGCAACTGGGTGTACGACCTGTTTGGCCGCCGCACCGGCGGGCCGGATGGCCCGGACCGCGTGCCTGTGCCCGGCGCTGCGCCAGCCCCCGCCGAAGGGCAGCAGCCCGAGATCACCGAAGCCCCGCTGGTGCCGCTGGAGAACGCCACGCCCCGGGCGCAGCCGCTGCCGCCCGTCACCTACGACGAGGAGCCGGAGCCCGCCAGCCCGGAAATGGCCCCCGCGCCGCAACCGGGCGTCGTGGTCCCGGCGCCGGTGCTGCGCGGCGTGGTGGTGCCCGCGCCAATACAGAGCAACCAGCCGTTCTTTGTGGAAACGCGCCCCTGAGGGGTTGAAAGCGTTGCGCCGTTATTCGATATCGACGCAGTGCAGGCCGAACGCGCCCGCCTTGCGGTCGGCGAAGAAGCGCAGCAGCGTTTCGCGCACGGTGCGGAAGGCCAGTTCGTCCCAGGGCACTTCGTCCTCGGTGAACAGGCGGGCCTCGATGGTCTCGTAGCCGGGCCTGAACTCGTCGCTGAGCAGCGTGGCGCGGTAGAACAGGTGCACCTGGCCCACGCGGCGCACGTTCAGCAGGCTGAACAGCGGGCCCATCTCGATGCGGGCACCGGCTTCCTCGTCGGTTTCGCGGGCCGCGCCCTCGGCGGTGGTCTCGTCCAGTTCCATGAAGCCGGCGGGCAGCGTCCACTTGCCCCAGCGCGGCTCGATGTTGCGCTTGCACAGCAGCACGCGGCCGTCCGCCAGCACGGGAATGGTGCCCACCACGTTCAGCGGGTTCTCGTAGTGCACGGTGTTGCATTGCGGGCAGATGGCCCGCTGGCGCGTGTCGCCGTCGTCGGGCAGGCGGTACACCACGGCCGTGCCGCAGGCGCGGCAGTGTTGGATCGGGCTGCGGAAGGTCATGCCAGGATTGTGAACGAAATCAGGCTTTCGCGCTTTTGGAGCAAGCGCAGGTAGCTATGGAAAATATAGTGCTTCACACCACCCGCAGGCGCAGCGTGCCCAGGCCGTCCACGCCGCCTTCGAGCAGGTCGCCACGCACCACCGCGCCCACGCCCTCGGGCGTGCCGGTGTAAATGAGGTCGCCGGGCTGCAGCTCCCAGGCGGCCGAGAGGTGCTCGATGGTCTCGGCAATGTTCCAGATGAGCTGGGCCACGCTGCTGCGCTGGCGGTCCACGCCGTTGACCTGCAGCCAGATGCTGGCCTTGGCGACATCACCCGCCTGCGCGGCCGGGGTGATGGGGCCGATGGGCGCGCTGGCGTCGAAGCCCTTGCCGATGCACCAGGGGCGGCCCTGCTTCTTCATGTCGTTCTGCAGGTCGCGGCGCGTCATGTCCAGGCCCACGGCGTAGCCGTAGATGTGCCGCAGTGCGTCGGCCGCCGGGATGTTCTTGCCGCCCTGGCCGATGGCCACCACGAGTTCGATCTCGTGGTGCAGGTTGGCGGTGAGGCTGGGGTAGGGCAGTTCGCCGGTCTGGCCCGGTTCCACGGCCACCACCGCATCGGCGGGTTTCATGAAGAAGAAGGGCGGCTCGCGGCCGGTGAAGCCCATTTCCTTGGCGTGTTCCTCGTAGTTGCGGCCCACGCAGTAGATGCGGCGCACGGGAAAACGCTCGCTGCTGCCCACCACGGGCACGCTGGCGACGGGGGCGGGAGGGAATACGTAGCGCATGCGTTCGGGGCCTTTCGTGTCAGGGGATAGGGGCAAATGCCAGTGTGCCATGGTCAGCGCGTTGCCGCGCAGTGGATACACTGCGCGCATGTCACAGAGCTTCGACTTACACAAGGCGCCGGGACACCTCGCACGGCGCGCCCACCAGCGGACGGTGGCGATTTTCATGGAGGAGGCCGCGGCCTTCGATGTCACCCCCGTTCAGTTCGCCATTCTGAATGCGCTGCAGGGCCGCCCCGGCGAGGACCAGATCACCCTGGCAGGCCGCGTGGCGCTGGACGCCGCCACCCTAGGCGCGGTGATTGCCCGGCTGCAGGCGCGGGGCCTGGTGCGCCGCGAGAGCGACCCCGGCGACCGCCGCCGCAAGCTGCTGTGGCTCACGCCGCAAGGCCAGACCCTGGCAGAGCAGTTGATTGCCCCGGCCCGGCGCGTGCAGGAGCGCCTGATGGCGCCGCTGTCGCCCGAGGACCAGGTGCTGCTGGTGCAGTTGCTCGAACGCCTGGTCTACTCCGAAGGCGGGTAAGAACGTGAACACGTTCTGATGCCCGGCCCCCACCCCGACTGGCTGCGGCCCGAGTGGCCTGCGCCGCCCCATGTGCACGCTTTGTTCACCACGCGGGCGGGCGGAAGCAGCCAGGCGCCCTATGACACCCTGAACCTGGGCGGCCATGTGGGCGACGACCCCGTTGCGGTGCGGGCCAACCGCCAGGTGTTGCAGGCGGTGCTGGAAAGCACCACGCCCGGCGCGCGCGCCGTGTTCTTGCAGCAGGTGCACGGTGCCAAGGTGGCGGCCCTGCATGCGGCCCTGCCCGACGGGGCCTGTGCCGACGCCTGCCTGAGTACCACCCCGGGCCTGGCCTGCACCATCATGGTGGCCGACTGCCTGCCCGTGCTGCTGACCGACACCCGGGGCACCGTGGTGGCGGCAGCCCATGCGGGCTGGCGCGGGCTGGCGGGCGAGGGCGGGGTGGGCGTGCTCGAAGCCGTTTTCAAGGATTTTTCGGCTCTGGCGCTTGCTGGTCAAGCGCCAGAAGCTATTGAATCAATAGCAATTGAGGGCCTGGAAGGTGCCGCACCGCTGGCGGCCCGCACACTGGCCTGGCTGGGCCCGTGCATCGGCCCGCAGGCGTTCGAGGTGGGGGCGGAGGTGCGTGCCGCCTTTTGCGCGCACGATGGCGCTGCC
The DNA here is from genome assembly GCA_024709845.1 of Burkholderiaceae bacterium. GTDB lineage: Bacteria > Pseudomonadota > Gammaproteobacteria > Burkholderiales > Burkholderiaceae_C > Simplicispira. The sequence continues at coordinate 4,522 of JANJVX010000168.1, forward strand.
GCGCAGCACTTTCAGGCGCATGGCCCCGGCAAGTACCTGGCCGATCTGGCGGGCCTCGCACGCCAGCGGCTGCGGGCGCTGGGCATTACGCAGGTCTATGGCAACGACAGCACGCCGGGCTGGTGCACGGTGTCCCAGCCGTCACGGTTCTTTTCGCACCGGCGCGACGGCCTCGCCCGCGGTGGCAGCGGGCGCATGGCTGCCTGCATCTGGCTCGGCTGAGGGCCCGGCCGCATCTACCGCTGCCTCGCGCTCGGCCATGTCGCGCGCATGCAGCGCCCGCTTGCGGGCCGGTGTGCCCAGGATGTAGCCGATGATGCCCATGGGCAGCAGCCCATACAGCGTGAAGGTGATGAGGGCGCCCAGCACCGAGCCCGCCGGGCTGGTGGCTTCGGCAATGGCCATGAGCAGGGTTACGTAAAACCAGGCAATGAGAACCAGGTACATCGGGATGCGCCGTCAGGTGGATGGGGGAAAGGCGCGTTACCATACCAGCACAACCCTTCGGGGTCGGCAACATCCCGGACGAAAGCCCCGTAGCAGGCGGGCTTTTGGCCACACCAGGAGGCAGCATGGATTCGGATTCCCTCTGGACGCAGAGCGCGCAGCAGTTTCAGCAGATTTTTGGCGAGGGCTTGTCCCGTGCGCTGCAGTCCTTCCAGCAGCTTGAGCACAGCGCACCCACGGCCAGCGCCCCTCCCGACATCAAGTTTTCGCCCGAGAAGCTCCAGGAGCTGCAGAAGCAGTACATGGACGAGGCGGGCAAGCTCTGGCTGCAGGGCCTGAAAGGTGCACCCGAAAAACCGGCCGACAAGCGCTTTGCCGGAGAAGGCTGGTCCAGCAACCCGGTGGCCACCTTTTCGGCGGCGGCCTACCTGCTGAACGCGCGCACGCTCATGGGCCTGGCCGATGCGGTCGAGACCGACGCCAAGACGCGGGCCCGCATCCGCTTCGCGGTCGAGCAATGGATTGCCGCCATGGCGCCGAGCAATTTTTTGGCCTTCAACGCCGAGGCGCAAAAGAAGGCCATCGAAACCCAGGGTGAGAGCATTGCCAAGGGCGTGGCCAACCTGCTGCACGACATGCGCCAGGGCCATGTGTCGATGACCGACGAGAGCCTGTTCGAGGTGGGCCGCAACGTGGCCACCACCGAGGGTGCGGTGGTGTTCGAGAACGAGTTGTTCCAGTTGCTTGAATACAAGCCCCTTACGGCCAAGGTGTACGAGCGGCCGTTCCTGCTGATCCCGCCGTGCATCAACAAGTTCTACATTCTTGACCTGCAGCCCGAAAACTCGCTCATCCGCTATGCGGTGGAGCAGGGCATGCACACCTTCGTGGTGAGCTGGCGCAACCCCGACGACAGCCTGGCCCACAAGACCTGGGACGACTACGTGGAAGATGGCGCGATGGCCGCCATTGACGTGGTGCAGAACATCACGGGCGCCAAGCAGATCAATGCCCTGGGCTTCTGCGTGGGGGGCACCATCCTGAGCAATGCCCTGGCCGTACTCGCCGCGCGTGGCGACGAGCCCGTGGCCAGCGCCACCTTCCTGACCACGCTGATCGACTTTACCGACACCGGCATTCTCGATGTCTTCATCAACGAGGCCTTCGTGCAGTTCCGCGAACTGCAGATGGGCCAGGGCGGCATGATGAAGGGCCAGGATCTGGCCTCGACCTTCAGCTTCCTGCGCCCCAACGACCTGGTGTGGAACTACGTGGTGGGCAACTACCTCAAGGGCGAAACGCCACCGCCGTTCGATCTGCTCTACTGGAACAGTGACAGCACCAACCTGCCGGGGCCGTTCTACGCCTGGTACCTGCGCAACTTCTACCTTGAAAACAACCTGGTCAAGCCCGGCAAGCTGACCGTGTGCGGCGAGAAGATGGATCTGTCCAGCCTCAAGTTGCCGGTGTACATCTACGGTTCGCGTGAGGACCATATCGTGCCCATCAACGCTGCCTACGCCTCCACGCAAGTGCTGCCGGGCAAGAAGCGCTTTGTCATGGGGGCCTCGGGCCACATTGCGGGGGTCATCAACCCGCCCGCCAAGGGCAAGCGCAGCCACTGGATCCGCGCCGACGGCAAGCTGCCCAAGACGCTGGACGCCTGGCTCGAAGGTGCGCAGGAGCACCCGGGCAGCTGGTGGACCGACTGGTCCGACTGGCTCAAGTCCCATGCGGGCAAGCAGGTGGCCGCGCCCAAGGCCTACGGCAAGGGCAGCAAGTTCAAGGCCATCGAGCCTGCGCCCGGCCGCTACGTCAAGCAAAAAGCCTGAAGGTCATCGGAGCACCCCCTGTGTCGCTTCGCGCCTTCCTCCCCCCGCTCTGGGCGCGGGGCGCGCGGCGGGGCGGGGGGGGGGCCCCCCCCCGCGCCCCGGAAAGGGGCGCAGTAACACCAAACCCACCCCCATTAGTTGTTGCCACCCCC
>JANJVX010000196.1 GCA_024709845.1 Burkholderiaceae bacterium
CCACGGCGTCGAGCGCGTGGAAGCCGCTGGCCGACTCGATCAGGGGCAGCAGCGCCAGCCCCGGCCAGGCGGCCGCCAGCGATGCCAGGGCGAGGCCGTCCTCGGCCTTGGGCACCATGGCACCTGCCAGGCCGGCGGGCGCCAGCGCAGCCAGCAGTTCCACATCCTGCGCGTGCCAGGCAGTGCCCCGGGCGTTGATGCGCACCATCAGGCGCTCGCGCTGCGCGGGCTCCAGCGCGTCAAACTGGGTGCGCAGCGCTTGCCGGGCCCCGTCCTTGGCCGGGGGCTCCACCGCGTCTTCCAGGTCCACCACCACAATGTCGGCGCCACTGGCCAGGGCTTTGGCGATGCGCTCGGGGCGGCTGGCGGGCACAAACAGGAAGCTGCGGGCCTGGGCCACGCGGCCTTGAAGCACGCCGCTCATGGCATGCGCTCCAGCAAGCGGCCCACGTGCGGCCACTGGTCCACCTGCCACAGGCGGTCCACGGCCCGGGCCATGGGCCCGGCGGCCACGCCACCGCTGAAAGCGGCCAGCCGCAGGGCCTTGGCGGAGAGTTCGTCGCGGCTCAACGTGTTGCCGGGGTCGCCCTTGGGCTCGTCCACGCGGCCTTCGAACACGCGGCCGTCGTGCGTGTGCACCGTCACCTTGCCGATCCACCGGCGCGGATAGGCGGCGTCGACCTCGGGGTCTAGCACCATTTCCACGCGGTCGCGCAGCGCCTGCGTTTCGGGCGCCAGGAAATGCTCCTCGAACTCGGTCAGCCCGGCATGGCCGAAGCGGGCCGCCAGGGCCAGCACCGTGCCCATGGAGAACTTGCTCTGGTGCACCGTGCTGGGCCGCACCACGGGGCCCAGCACGTCGATGGCGCCCTGGTGCACGCGCGTGACCACGCGGGCCAGGTCGCCAACGGCCAAGCCGTGCTGCTGCATCACCTGCAGCAGCGCGTCGGCCGCCGGGTGCGTGTGGCGGCAGGAGGCATGCCACTTGAACGAGGTTTCCGCCGTGGCCCAGCGGCTGCCCAGGCCATCGACGAGGCGCGCGGGGTCGGCGTCGCTCGACATGCCTGCTGCCATGCCCTGTGGGCCTTCCAGAATGTCGGCCGCACCGGTGAAGCCGTCTTTGGCAAGGTAGGCCGCCATCAGCCCGGCACCGGCGGCGTGGGCGGTGTGCAGTTGCTTGCTGTCGGCCGCCGTGCGCAAAAACTCCCACAGCCCGGCGGCCTGCGTGCCGGCTGAGCCCAGGGCGTGCAGCATCTGCCGGGCATCGAGCCCGAGCAGGTTCCCCACGGCGGCGGCGGCGGCCAGCGTGCCGGCCGTGCCGGTGGTGTGAAAAATCTTGTAGTGGCTGCGGCCCAGAAACTCCCCCACGCGGATGCCCACCTCGTAGCCCGCGACGGAGGCCGTAAGCAGTTGCGCGCCGCTGGCGCCAATGGCCTGCGCCACGGCCACGGCGGCCGGAAACACCACGGCCGCCGGGTGGAACACCGAGCCGTTGTGCACATCGTCCTGCTCGGCCACATGCGAGGCCGCGGCGTTGGCCATGGCGGCGGCATACGGGCTGGTGCTGTCGCCGGTGGCGACGACCTCGCACGGGCCGCTGGCCGGCCCCATGGCCACGGCGAAGCGCGCAATGCTCTGCACCGGCCGGGCGTTGTGGCCCGCCACGGTGGAGCCGAACCAGTCCACCAGCAGGTCTTCGGTCTTGCGCAGCACGGCGGGCGGAATGTGCGCGTGGCGCAAACCTGCGGCAAAGGCCGCCAGCTCGGCGGTGCGGGATTCAAAAGTTTGGGTCAAAATGGTCTCCAGAGCTTTATTCATGAGCGCGAGCAGCTATTAACTCAATAGCATGCAGCGCGGTGTTTTGGGGGGATATTCCTTTTCCAAATCATTCGTGTCTAGGCGCGAAGCCGCAGGCAGTGCTGTAACACGACAAGGCGAAGCAGCAACGACACGGGTGATTTAGAAATGGAATCAAATCGCCTGTTGCGCGCGCAGGCGCTCCAGCGCGGCTGCGTCCAGGCCCAGTTCACGCAGGATGGCCTCGGTGTGCTCGCCCACGGCGGGCACCGGGTCCATGCGGTAGTCGAACTGGTTGTTGCGCCCCGGCGGCAGCAGCGCGGGCACCTCGCCTGCGGGTGTCTGCACCGGCTGCCAGCGCGCGCGTGCGGCCAGTTGCGGGTGCGCCCACAGGCCGGCCATGTCGTTCACGCGGGCGTTGGCGATTTGCGCCGCGTCGAGCCGCGCCACCACTTCGGCGGCGGTGAGGTTGCCGAACACTTCCAGAATGACGGCGCGCAGTGCCTCGCGGTTCTCGTTGCGGCGGGCGTTGCTGTCAAAGCGCGGGTCGGTGGCCAGGGCGGCGTTGTGCAGCACCCCGGCGCAGAAGGCCTGCCATTCGCGTTCGTTCTGCAGGCCCAGCATGACGGTGCCGCCATCGCCCGCCACAAACGGGCCGTAGGGGTAGATGCTGGCGTGCGCAGCCCCGGTGCGCGGCGGCGGCGCGGCGCCCTCGAAGGCGTAGTAGAGCGGGTAGCCCATCCACTCGCCCAGCGATTCGAGCATGGACACATCGATGTGGCTGCCCTGCCCCGTCTTGCCGCGCAGCAGCAGCGCCGAGAGGATGTTGGTGTAGGCGTACATGCCGGCCGCGATGTCGGCCACCGAGTTGCCCGCCTTGCTGGGCGCGTCCGGCGTGCCGGTGACCGACAGAAAGCCCGCCTCGCTCTGGATGAGCAGGTCGTAGGCCTTCTTGTCGCGGTAGGGGCCGTCGTCGCCGTAGCCCGAGATGTCGCACACGATCAGGCCGGGGTGCGCCGCGTGCAGCGCCTCGAACGACAGCCCCATGCGCGCGGCCGCGCCGGGCGCGAGGTTCTGCACCAGCACGTCGGCCCGGGCAATCAGCGCCTGCAGCGCGGCCAGGGCCTCGGCGTTCTTGAGGTCCAGCGTGAGGCTTTCCTTGGAGCGGTTGGTCCAGACGAAGTGCGACGACTGGCCCTTGACGCGGGTGTCATACGCCCGGGCAAAGTCGCCCACGCCCGGGCGCTCGACCTTGATGACCCGTGCGCCCAGGTCGGCGAGCTGGCGGGTGCAGAACGGCGCCGCGATGGCGTGTTCGAGCGAGACGACGGTGATGCCGTCAAGCGGGCGGATGGCTGGATTCATATGTCAGGACTTCCATTGAGCGGTAGCACTTCCCGCGGCGTTCGTAACCGGCGCGGCCCACACCAGCGGACGCCAAGCAAGGGCCGCCCCGCAGCGAGGGCGTCGTCCCCCTGCCCGCATTGCGTAGCGAGGCGAGAGCGGGGGGAAGGCGCGAAGCGCCACAGGGGGGTATCGCACATCAAAACGACCGTGGCAGCCCGAGCACATGCTCGGCCACGTAGGAAAAGATCATGTTGGTCGAGATCGGCGCGACCTGGTACAGGCGCGTCTCGCGGAACTTGCGCTCCACATCGTATTCGCAGGCAAAGCCAAAGCCGCCGTGCGTCTGCAGGCAGATATTGGCTGCCTCCCAGCTCGCCTTGGCCGCCAGGTACTTGGCCATATTGGCCTCGGCGCCTGCGTTCTGATGGGCGTCGATCTTTTCGCAGGCGCGCCAGCGCATCAGGTTGGCGGCTTCGAGTTCGATGAAGGCGTCGGCAATCGGGAACTGCACGCCCTGGTTCTGGCCAATGGGGCGGCCGAACACCATGCGCTCGCTGGCATACTTGCGCGCGCGGTCGATGAACCAGTAGCCGTCGCCGATGCACTCGGCGGCGATCAGGGTGCGCTCGGCGTTCAGGCCGTCCAGGATGGTCTTGAAGCCCTTGCCCTCGGGACCGAGCAGGTTTTCCTCGGGGATTTCGAGGTTGTCGAAAAACAGCTCGTTGGTCTCGTGGTTGACCATGTTGAGGATGGGGCGCACCGTCAGGCCGTTGCCGATCGCGCTCTTGAGATCGATCAGGAAGCAGCTCAGGCCGTCGGAACGCTTTTGCACGTCCGCCAGCGGCGTGGTGCGAGCCAGCAGGATCATCATGTCGCTGTGCTGGATGCGCGAGATCCACACCTTCTGGCCGTTGATGACCCAGCGGCCATCCTTCTTCACGGCCAGGGTCTTGAGCTTGGTGGTGTCACTGCCGGTGGTGGGCTCTGTCACGCCCATGGACTGGATGCGCAGCGCACCCGAGGCGATTCTTGGCAGGTACCGGTCTTTCTGCGCCTGCGTGCCGCTGCGCACGATGGCGTTCATCACGTACATCTGGCCGTGGCAGGCGCCCGAGTTGCCGCCACTGCGGTTGATCTCTTCCATGATGACCGAGGCCTCCGCCATCGACAGGCCCGAGCCGCCGTACTCCTGCGGGATCAGCGCGGCCATCCAGCCTGCCTTGGTCAGGGCATCGACAAACGCTTCGGGGTAGGCGCGCTGCTCGTCCACCTTGCGGTGGTATTCATCGGGGAACTCGGCGCACAGGGCGCGCACGGCGTCGCGGATGTCCTGGTACTGGTCGGGGCTGGAGTGCATGGTGTTCGGTCAGAAGGTTCAGAAAAGGGAGGTTCAGGCGAGCGTGGCGGTGCCCTGCATGGTCAGCCAGCCCTCGTGGTCCTGGGCCCACAGCGCCACGCTGCGGCCGTCCGCCGAGGGGCAGCCGTGCACGCTGAAGGGGTGCAGGTCGAAGGTGGGCCGCACGGCCTTGAAGTCGAAGCCCGCCACCACGGCGCCGGGCATCTCGCGGCGCAGCAGGTCGAGCAGCAGCGTGGCGATCAGCGGGCCGTGCACGATGAGGCCGGGATAGCCCTCGACCTCGGTGACGTATTTGCGGTCGTAGTGGATGCGGTGGCCGTTGAAGGTGAGCGCCGAGTAGCGGAACAGCAGCACGTCGTCGGGCACGATGGTGCGCTGCCAAGCCGCATCCCGTGGCGCAGGCGTGGGGGGCGGCACCGGGTCGCCGGGCTGGGCGGCAGCCCGGTAGACGATGTCATGCTCCTCGGTCAGCGCCAGGCCCTGGGCGTTGCTGAACTGGTGCTCCACCTGCACGAACACCAGGTCGCCGGTACGGCCCGCCTTGTGCTTGACGGACTGGATGGTGGAGGTGCGCTGGAGCGCCTGGCCCACCTGCAGGGGGTTGCCCGCCTCCCAGCGCAGGCGGCCACCGGCCCACATGCGGCGGGGCAGCGGCACGGGTGGCAGAAAGCCCCCGCGCCTGGGGTGGCCGTCGGGGCCGATCTCGCTCTGGCGCGGTTGCGGCAAAAAATACAGCCAGTGCCACAGCGGCGGCAGCGCGGTGCCGCTCTGGGGCGGCGCATCGTCGCGGTCCAGCGTGGCCGCAAGGCCGCTGACCGGTGCGGCGGTGAGAACGTCATCGCGGCTCTCGGTGCGGCCCTGCCAGGTTTGCAGGTGCGCCAGCAGGGCGGCGTCGATGGTGGTGGGGGAAGTGTCTGCGTCTTGCATGGGGGGCATCGTCGCCCTGGCCTGCCTTCCGTGCAATCCCTGTTTGTTGAACCGTGCCTTCTGCTTTGCCAAAGACGGACCAGGTTTCAGTCTCCTGAACTCCTCCCTCGGTATTCACGAATAGTGCAAACGCCCTTCCCCCGGCATGCTTGCCCCCATCTTGAGACCCCTGAAGGAACAAATCATGCAGAAACTGGTGGACGGCAAAGTGGTGGTGGTGACAGGTGCGGGCGGCGGCATCGGGCGCGATATTGCGCTGGCGATGGCGGCCGAGGGCGCCAAGGTGGTGGTGAACGACATCGGCACCTCCACCACCGGCGAAGGCCAGGACGCCGGCCCCGCGCAGCGCGTGGTCGATGAAATCCGCGCCCAGGGCGGCCAGGCCGTGGCCAACACCGACAGCGTGGCCGAATCGGCTGCGGCCAACCGCATCATCCAGTGCGCGCTGGACCACTTTGGCCGCATCGACGGCGTGGTGAACAACGCCGGCATCCTGCGCGACCGCTTCTTCCACAAGATGAGCCTGGACGAGTGGGACGCCGTCATCAAGGTGCACCTGTACGGCAGCTATTTCATGAGCCGTGCCGCCGCCAACCACTTCAAGGAACAGGGCAGCGGCGCTTTCGTGCACATGACCTCCACCTCGGGCCTGATCGGCAACCTGGGCCAGGCCAACTACAGCGCGGCCAAGCTGGGGCTGGTGGCCTTGTCCAAGAGCATTGCGCTGGACATGGAGAAGTTCAACGTGCGCTCCAACTGCATTGCGCCGTTTGCCTGGAGCCGCATGATCGGCTCCATCCCCACCGACACGCCCGAGCAGCAGGCGCGTGTGGCCAAGATCCAGCAGATGACGCCCAACAAGATCGCGCCGCTGGCCGTTTACCTGCTCAGCGAGGCCGCCGCCGAGGTGAACGCCCAGGTGTTCGCCGTGCGCAACAACGAGATCTTTCTGATGAGCCAGCCGCGCCCCCTGCGCTCGGTGCACCGGGGCGAAGGCTGGACGCCGCAGAGCATTGCCGAGCACGCCATGCCCGCGCTCCAGCGCTCGTTCGTGCCCATGGAGCGCTCGGCCGACGTCTTCAGCTGGGACCCGGTGTGATGGAGACAACCCCCTGTGGCGCATCGCGCCTTCCTCCTTCTCTCTGCGCGCTACGCGCTCCGGGAAGGGGGACGCAGCCCTCGCTGTGGGGCGGCCCTTGCTCGGCTGCCTTGGTGGGGGACGCGCCAGTGTCGCAGTGCGTGCTGGCAATACACAACCGTATGGATGACTGAGATGGCGATCGACTACCACCACCTGAAGGCGCGCGACTTCGGCGTCATCCGCCAGACGTACACCGAACGCGACACCCAGCTCTATGCGCTCAGCCTCGGGCTGGGCAACGACCCGCTCGACCCCGGCGCCCTGCCCTTCGTCTATGAAGGCGCTGCGGGCGGCCTGCGTGCCCTGCCCACGCAAGCCGTGGTGCTGGGTTACCCCGGCTTCTGGGCGCGCGAACCTGACACGGGCATCGACTGGGTCAAGCTCATGCACGGCGAGCAGCGCGTGCGCTGGCACCGGCCGCTGCCCGCCAGCGGCACCGTGGCTGGCAAGAACCGCGTCACGCACCTGATCGACAAGGGCGAGGGCAAGGGCGCCATTCTGGTGATGGAGCGGCGGCTCGAAACCGGTGCCGGAACCCTGCTGGCCACGCTGCAGCAGGTGGTTTTTTTGCGCGGCGACGGTGGCTACAGCCAGCAGCGCGGCGGCCAGCCGAGCGATGCGCCGCTGCCCGCACTGCCCCCCACGCCCGAGGACCGAACCCCCGACTTCACCGACACCCAGGCCACGCGCCCCGAGGCGGCCTTGCTGTACCGCCTGCTGGGCGACACCAACCCGCTGCACGCCGACCCGGCCGTGGCGGCCAAGGCGGGTTTCGAGCGCCCCATCCTGCACGGGCTGGCCAGCTATGGCCTGGTGGCCCATGCGGTGCTGCGCCAGTGCGGCGATAGCAACCCCGCGCGCCTGAAGGCGCTGGACATCCGCTTCGCCGCGCCGGTGTACCCGGGCGAGACGCTGGTCACCGAGATCTGGCGCGTGCCCGGCCGCCCCGGGCAGCTGCAGCTGCGCGCCCGCGTGGCCGAGCGCGGCAAGCTGGTGCTGAGCCATGGGTTTGCCGAGCTGGTTTGAACTATCAATAAGTGAGCTACTCGCGCTTGATGCACAAGCTCTGCGGTCCATTTTGACCATAAATTCCAGGAGAACGCCATGAGCGCATCCCCCGTGTTGACCGCCGTGCAGGACGGCATTGGCACCATCACCCTGAACCGCCCCGAAGCGCGCAACGCCCTGAGCCAGGACATGCGCCCGGCGCTGGCTGCCGCCATTGCGCAGATGCGCGACGACGCGCAGGTGCATGCCGTCATCCTCACCGGCGCGGGCGGCGCGTTTTGCTCGGGGGGCGATATTTCCTCCATGCTGGACCCGCAACGCACCGGCCTGGCGTTTCGCACCGGCATGCGCCAGCTGCACCAGTGGTTTCCCGAGCTGGTGAACCTGGAAAAGCCGGTGATCGCCGCCGTCGATGGCCCGGCCTTTGGCGCGGGCCTGAGCCTGGCGTTGGCGGCCGACTTCATCCTGGCCACGCGCCGCGCCAAATTCTGCGCGGTGTTTGGCCGCATCGGCCTGGTGCCCGACCTGGGCGCCCTGCACCTGCTGCCGCGCATCGTGGGCCTCCAGAAGGCCAAGGAACTGGTATTCACCGCGCGCACCGTGGAGGCGGAAGAAGCCCGGCAGCTGGGCATCGTCCACAGCATCGTGGACGACGCCGCCGCGCTGACCCAGGCCGCACAGACCCTGGCGCAGCGCTTTGGCCAGGCGTCCACGGCCGCCATCGGCATGGCCAAGACCATCATGAACCAGTCGTTCGAGAGCGACGCGCGCACCATCGCCGAGCTGGAGTCCTACGCACAAAGCATGTGCCGGGGCTCGGCCTACCACCAGGACGCGGTGCAGCGTTTCAAGGCCAAGGAGCCGTTGCGCTTCGATTGGGACAAA
>JANJVX010000211.1 GCA_024709845.1 Burkholderiaceae bacterium
AAGGACGGCCACTGCGTACCCCTCAAGCAAGGCGACATGCACCAATCCACCACCTTTGGCCAAGACCCGTCCGCCATGGCGCGCAAGTGGGTGGACGCGGGCGCACGCCGCCTGCACCTGGTGGACCTCAATGGCGCCTTCGCGGGCAAGCCCAAGAACTACGCCGCCATCAAGTCCATCCTGAAAGAGGTGGGCGACGACATCCCGGTGCAGCTGGGCGGCGGCATCCGCGACCTCGACACCATCGAGAAATACATCGACGGCGGCCTGCGCTACGTCATCATCGGCACGGCGGCCGTGAAGAACCCCGGCTTCCTCAAGGACGCCTGCACCGCCTTCGGCGGCCACATCATCGTGGGCCTGGACGCCAAGGACGGCAAGGTCGCCACCGACGGCTGGAGCAAGCTCACCGGCCACGAGGTCGTGGACCTGGCGAAGAAGTTCGAGGACTGGGGCGTCGAATCCATCATCTACACCGACATCGGCCGCGACGGCATGCTCTCGGGCATCAACATCGAGGCCACCGTCAAGCTGGCGCAGGCGCTCACGATTCCCGTGATCGCCTCGGGTGGCTTGGGCAGCATGAAAGACATCGAGCAGCTTTGCGCCGTGGAGGAAGAGGGCGTGGAAGGCGTGATCTGCGGCCGGGCCATCTACTCGGGCGATCTCGATTTCGCCGCCGCGCAGGCGCGCGCCGACGAACTCGCGTGAGGTGTGAAACACCCCCCTGAGGCCCTGCGGGCCTTCCCCCCGCTCTCGCAGCGCTGTGCGCTGCGGGCAGGGGGACGCCACCAGCGCGGCGGGGCGGCCCTTGCGCGGTGGCCGCTGGTCCGGGCAGCGCCCATTGCCTGCATGGCATCCGTCCCCAACGCAGTGCATGTTGCGGAAACCCAGCGGCGTGGCTGAAGCCTTCCACGGCCAGCCCTGCATCCGCCTGCGGGCCGGCAATGGCGATACCGCCCTGGTGGCGCTGCACGGCGCCCAGGTGCTGTCCTGGGTGGCGGACGGGCGAGAGCGCCTCTACCTGAGTCCCCGGGCCGTGTTCGATGGCCAGGCCGCCATCCGCGGCGGCATCCCCCTGTGCTTTCCCCAATTCAACCAGCGCGGCCCGCTGCCCAAGCATGGCTTCGCGCGCAACCTGGCGTGGGCCGCGCAGGCCCCCCTGTGGAACGCCGAAGAAGCCGCCACCGTGCAGTGCCTGCGGCTGTGCAGCAGTGATGGCACCCGGGCGCTCTGGCCCCGGGACTTCGAGGTGCAGCTCACCCTGTCGCTGGGCGAGGGGTGGATGCGTGTCCATGTCGATGTGCGCAATACCGGCCAGGCGCCGTGGGAATTCACCACGGCCTTGCACACCTACCTGGCGGTCGATGCGGTGGAAAACGTCCGCCTGGAAGGACTGGAAGGCTGCGCGCGCTGGGATGCCGTGCGGGACAGGCATGGCCTTCAGTCCGGCGTGGTGACCATTGCAGGGGAGTACGACAGCGTCTTCCATGCGCCCAGGCAGCCCATGCTCCTGCGCGATGGCCCTTGGGGCCTGCGGATCAGCCAGAGCGAGGGCCTGGGCAGCACTGTGGTGTGGAACCCGGGCGCCCATCTGTGTTCACGCCTGGCGGATCTGCCTGCCGATGGCTACCGCTCCATGCTGTGCGTGGAGGCGGCACAGATCGATGAGCCCGTGCCCCTGGCGCCGGGCGCGCAGTGGCAGGGCTGGCAAATGCTGCGGGTCATGGACACGCGGGAAGTGCCTGCCCCTGGTTGACGGCGGCCACGGTGGCCAGCAACTGTGTCCAGTAGCTGGGCAGGGTGGCCCAGGGGTTACCCGTTTGCGTGGCGTAGTCGAAGACGCGGTCGGTCGCGTACACCAGGCCCGCATTGGCCAATGGCGTGGCGGCCGTGGCCACGGCGGCTTGCATGGCCTGGCATGTCATGGCGTTGTGGACCAGCATGGCCTGGGTGCTGTTGACCCGCGCATACAGCCAATCCCCCGTCTGGCGGGGGTCGTAGCCGGCATAGTCGGCGCCCGTGCCCTCGAAGGTGACGAGGGCGTCGGCGACGCCCGCGTACCCTTCGGTGGGAACCGTGCCGGGGTTGCCCAGCACGCGCAGGCTGGCATCGCGGGATTTGATGTGGTTGTAGATCTCCTGGTAGAAGCCGAGGCTGGCGGCATTGGCCGCCATTTCGTCCAGGAAGATGCCGCTGATCAGGCCACGCCCGTACAGATCCAGGTAGCGGTCGATGTTGGCCTTGATGTCGGAGACGGAACGCGCGCCCGTGCCATAGCGGGTGTAGACATAGCCCAGCAAGCGGCCGCCCGCTCCGACAAAATCCTGCGCGGCTTGCAGGTAGCGGGGTTCGGTGCTGCTGAAGATGCCGTTGGCGGGGTTGAGGATGGCGGTGAGCTTCAACCCGGGATGGGCGAGCGCGCTGGCGCTCAGACGGTCCCAGTCGGAGCCTCCTGCCGAGGGATAGAAATAGGCCGGCACCAGGATCTCCAGCGGGGCCGGGGGCTGGCGCAGGTACAGCGTTTGCGTCGCGGAGCCGGTGACACCCGGCAGCGTGGCGCTGGCCGTGAGCGTCTGCCGGCCCGCCGTGGCGCCGGTCAGCGTGGTGCTGGCCGTGCCGGAGCGGGTCAAGGCACTGGCGGGGGCAAAGCTGCCGGCCGGGGTGGAGAAGTTCACCGCCGTGCCATCGGGGGCCGATGCACCGTCCACGGTGATGCGGGCGCTCACCGCGATGGGCTGCTGGAGGGTGAAAACCTGGTTGGCGCTGGCCGGCGCGGTCAGGCTGACGCCGAGCGTGGGGGCTGGCGTTTCGGCACCCCCGCCGCAGGCCGAGAGAAAGGCGGCCAGGCAGAGCACGCCGGCAGGGAGGCGGGGGGAGATCGGGTGGGGCATGACGGCAGACTCGGTGCGGGGTTGGAGGCCGATCTTACTGAAGCATGAAGGTCTCGTATTCGAGACGGTTGAACTGGCGCGTGAGTAGGGCCAGGCCGGTGCACAGCGTGATCAGCATGGCCAGAGCGAAGCCATAGCCATACAGCGCGGCCCCGAAATACTGGGTGAAGGCGGTGAGGACGATGTTGAGCACCACGGCCTGCGCGCACAGGAACAGCACGATGCGGCGCTGGTCCAGGTAGAAGAACACGTTCAGCACGGCCATCAGGCCCACCTGCAGGCCCGCGCCCACCACCTGTACCTGGAGCAGGGGCAGGTACAACTGAGAGATGCCCAGCGTGTTGAGCAGCGATGGGCCCGCGACGAAGGTCATGAGCACGGCCAGTGTCTGGATCTTGGCGATCTCGCCCAGGCCTTGCTGGGTCGAGTAGACCATTTCATCGCGCATGGATTCGATGTATTCGAGCGAGCCGCCGCTGCGCACCGCATCGTAGAACTTGTCGTAGAACTCGACGAAGTCGGTCTCGATGCGGACCAGGAACACGGCCATGCCGGGGATGATGGACAGGTAGGAAAGGAAGACCGGCAGGTCGTAGATCAGCGATGCGCGCAGTCCGCCAATGATGGACTCCGAGGTGGGCGCGAAGTACCAGAACATGAACTTGTCCACCCAGATGCCGAAGTTGTAGAGAAAACCCACGGCGACGAGGGAGGGGTAGAGCATGCCGCGCCGCGCGAAATCAAAGGCGATCAAGCGGCCCTCGGGGTTGAACTCGCGCACGATGAGCAGCCACATGCCCATGAGCAGCACCAGGTTGCCGAGCACGAAGCCCCCGAGCAGCCCCTCCAGGCCCCAGGGGCGCATCAGCAGGGACGCGGCCACGATGAGCGCATAGGCCGCACCGAACAGCACCGTGATGGCCTTGTAGCGCTTCATGCCCGACAGCAGGATGGTCAATACCCAGACGCCGCACATGACCGTGAACCCCGCCAGCATCAGCAGGCGGTACACCAGCGCCTCTCCCGGCAGCAGCAGGAACAGCGCCAGCGTGCCGAGCCCGCCCGCGGCCGCCACCACGATCAGCAGCAGGCCGTGCAGGTTGGGCAGGATGGTGTCCTTGCGCTTCTCGAACAGACGGTCGGAGACGAAGCGCGTGAAGGCCAGTTGCACGAACCCGGTCAGGATCAGGCTGCAGGCCACGAGGTAGGTCACCGAGGTCTGGAACTGCGTGACCAGGTGGGACGGCACCACCACGGTGGCGCTGAAGATACCCACCAGCAGGATGCCCATGATGGAGAACACCCAGGGCCCGGAGCCGATCACACCCGCGTAGGCGTAGGCCTCCATGAGGCCCACCAGGGTGTTCTTGCGCAACAGGCGGCGCAACTCGAAACCAATGCCCGCCATTAGCCGGACTCCTTCTGGCCCCGCAGGGCCTTTTCGTACACCTTGCGGTAGCGGTCGAACATCATCGTGTCGGTGTAGTAGCGTTCCACGCGGGCGACGGCGGCGGCGCTGGCGCTGTTCCAGGCGGCCGTGTCCGAAAGCAGCGCGATGGAGGCGTCCGCCAGCGCCTGCGGGTCGGCGATGGGGACCACGGCGCCGCTGTGGCCCAGGGCGCGGTCCTCGTCGTCGAGCCCTTCGATCAGTTGCCGGCACGAGCCCACGTCGGTGGAGACCGTTGGCACTCCGGCCGCGTAGCCTTCCAGGATCACCAGGGGCAGGGCCTCGCTGATCGAAGAGAGCACCACCAGGCCGATTTGGGGCATGAGGTTTTCCACGCGCTGGAACCCGAGGAACTTGACGTGTTCCTGCAGGCCCAGGCTCTGCACCAGGTTCTGGCATTCCTGGGCGTACTGCGGGTCTTCCTCGGCCGGGCCGGCGATCCAGCCCTCGGCGGCGGGCATCTGGTTGACCACGCGGCGCATGGCGCGGATGAAGGTCTTGACGTCCTTGATGGGCACCACGCGGCCGATCAGGCACAACACCTGCGGGGGCGTGGCGGGGCGCTGCTGGCGCAGCGGCGCGAAGCGGGCGAGGTTGATGCCGTTGGGGATGTTGAAGGTGCGCGAGGCCTCGGCGCCGTCATGGATCTGGCGCAGGCGATTGGCCTCGTAGAGCGCGATGATGGGGTCGGCGGCGTCGTAGCAGTAGCGCCCCATCCATTCGAAGAAGCGGATCCACATCTGGCGGAAGTACGACAGCTCCGTGGGGTCGCGCTGGAAGACGTTGCGGTTGTCCCGGATCCATTCGCTCTTGAGCAGGTCGATCTGGCGCTCCTTGGTGTAGATGCCATGCTCCGACAGCACCAGGGGCAGGCCGCGGGTCTCGTGCAGCAGCGCGCCCAGGAAGCCGGCATAGCCGGTCGATGCGCTGTGCAGCGCGCGCACCGGCAGCAGCTGGTGCGCCACGCGCGCCAGCAGCCACAGGGGCTGGAACATGATGCGCACGGTCCAGAAGTAGTCCACGAAGGAGGGGTCGGTGCAGTAGCGCCGGTAGGTGTCGCACAGCAGTTCCCAGGCGCGCTCGCTGTAGAGGAAGTCTTCGATCCGCAGGCGTCCGCCCGGCATCATCTCGCGCGTGAGGCCGCGCAGGGTCTGCAAGGTTTTCGCCCGGTCGGCATCGCCGTGGCGCAGGGACTCCATCAGTGTTTGCGCCATCTCGAAGGCGAAGTCATCGCCACGGCGCGGCTCGGGCATGCCGTGGCTGGACAGATGGTCGTACAGGTAGTGCTCCTCGAAATGCACCACGTTGGGGGGCAGTTCGTACTTGAAGCCGCTGTAGTCGGAACGGCGGCTGCCGAGAAAGACGATGGCGTAGCGGTAGCCGGGGTAGGCGCGGATGACCTGGTTGATCCAGCTGGAGACGCCGCCACTGACATAGGGGAAGGTGCCCTCCAGGATCAGCGCGATGTCCGCTTCCCGGGCCTGGGGGGGCTGAACGGCGGGACTCATCGCGCGCTCCAGTAGTCGATGACCGGGCGCAGCCGGGGCAGCGCGCTCCATTGGTCCAGCCGCCGCATCAGTTCGCGGGTGCGGGCGAAATCCCGGCGTTCGAAGCTCAGCTCGGCCTGGTAGGGCAGCACGCGCGTGGCGGGCAAGCCCAGCGCATGCGCCTTGTCGTAGGCCTGGGCCGCTTCGTCGAGGCGGCCGAGCGCATGCAGCAGCAGGCCCTGGCGCAAGCGCAGCGGGGCGTTGTCGGGCTGGAGCGCCAGCGCCTGTTCGCAGTAGCGCAGGGATTCGTGGCTGGCGTAGTCGCGCAGGTCGCCCTGGGCCAGGTCCTGGTAGATGAATTCCCAGTAGAGGTCCGACAGGTTGTGCGCGGCTTTCAGCGTCAGCGGCCCCGGGCGCTCCGTTCCCTCGGTGGCCTGGGCCACGCGCCAGGCCTGGAGCTCATGGTCCACCGAGCGGCTGATGCGCTGCTCCAGCGTGTCCAGCATGCCGTAGGCCAGCAGGCGCAGGTCTTCGCTGGGGTCGTTCAGGACATTGCGCAGCAAGGGGGAGGCCACGCGGCCGGATACATGCTGCAAGGACACCATGGCGCGCATGCGGGAGTTCATGGGGACTTCCGCATTGCCCAGGAAGGAGCGCAGGCCCGTCTGGCGAAACCCGCCCTTGATGCGCTGGTGCAGGTCGAATTCCGGCAGCTGCAGCGACTCGAAGGTGCCGCGTGGGGGGGGCGAGTGGTAGTAGCGCAGCACCAGCGCGCCCGCCAGCACGCCCAGGAAGCCCGCGATCGGCACGGCGTAGCTGCACAGCGCCAGCAGGGCGAGGATGGGGGCGCGCGGCCGTGTCTGCGCGCCACGCAGCAGCGGCAGGATGAACAGGGCCAGCAGGGCGCTGGCGAGGGCATGGGCCAGCAGGTAGCTGGCCAGGGCCGCGTCGGAATGACCGCGCAGCAGCATGGGACTGCTCCAGGCGGCCAGTTCCATCAGAACGGCCGACAGGCCGAGTTTGGTGCTAAGCATGCGCGATCCCGTGCAGGCGCTGCAGCGTGGCCAGGGGCGTGGCATGGCCCAGCGGCAAATGGTGCGGGTATACGCCGGCATCGGCCAGTGAAATGCCTTCCTTCTGGTGCATCCAGCGTTCCAGCCGGGCCAGGAAACCCTCGGCGGTGGAGGCATCGCCCAGCGGCATCAGCACGGCCAGCACCTGGCGGCCGGGGCCCTGGATCAGCCAGGTTTCATCCATCAGCCGACGCAGGCGCAACAGCTGCTGCGGCAGGTCGCGTTCGATGGCGGCGGGGGCGAACTCCAGCGCCACGATGACGCTGGGCACGCCGGCCTTCTGGTGCATGCGCCACAGGCGCTGCATCTCGAAGGCGAATTCCGACGGGCATTCGGGCTGCGCCTGCTGCAGCGGCTGCGCCAGGGCCTGGGTGGACAGGCCGTCGGTGTAGTAGCCCAGCAGCAGGTTGATGGTCTGCAGGTTCTCTTCCTGCACGGAGAAGAACGGCATGTCATCGACCAGCAGCATGCCGTACACCTCGCCGCCCAGGTCGAGCAGGGGGGCTGCCACGAGATAGCGGCTGGTCTGCTGCATGGCGGTCGCCTGGACCACATGGCAGAGCTTCCCCGTCTCCAGGGCCTGGCGCACGAGCGGGTCGTCGGCGTGCAGGGGGATGGGAGAGCCGATGCGGGCCAGGGGGTCGGCGGCCAGCCGCTCGCCATCCGCGCGGTAGAGCGCCGCGGCGCTGATCTGGCAGTATTGCGCCAGCAGGCGCAGCAAGGTCTGCGAGTCGGCTTGCACGCTGCCCAGCCCGCGCAGGGTCTTGAGCGCGTCGCGCATCGACATGGGGCGCCCGATCAACTCCTGTTCCAGCCGGTCATGGGACAGGCGCAGCAGGTAGTACTGGCGGATCAGGTGCTCCATGCGCTGGTTCAGGTAGTGCTGCACGGTTTCCGCGCGCCGGGTGCGGGCCATCCACAGGCTGGAGAACTCGCCGACCAGCATGACGATGATCAGCCCCCCCAGGAAGAACACCTGGGGAAACTGGTCGTAATGTCCCCGGTTCAATGCCAGCCAGCCCAGCAGCAGCACGCCGGCCGCGCCCAGGCCCGTCAAGGGCCCATAGCGCAGCGCCACGATCACCGGCGCCAGCCAGGCCCAATGGAAATCCGCATGGACCCACAGCGGATCTTCCGGGTTGACCATGAGGCCGATGCCCAGGGCCGCCAGCGGGACCAGCAGGGTTTCGAGCAGGACGATCCACGACGGCACGCCGGTGGCGGCCAGCTTGCCCAGGGGCGAGCCGGCGAAATCCGTGCTGTACGTGGCCCGGGGCAGGGGCAGGGGCTGGGGTTGCGCGGGGGGCTGCTGGCTTGCGGCGGTGGCGGTGTGCATGGCGGGGGCGGGGTGTTTCAGCGCGCGCCGGCCAGGCCGGCCTGCAGCAGTTCACGGATGAGCTTTTGTGCCACGGCCGACAGGGCCTCGCGGCTCCAGCCGCTCTTGCCGCCCGCGCCGCTCCAGACGGTCTCGCCGCTGGCCACGTCGATGATCTGCAGGGTGACGCCCGCCGCGGGCTCGCCGTCCACGCCCACCTTGTAGCGCCACTCATCCACGGCACCGGCGAGGGCGTAGCGCACTTTTTGCTCGCGGGCCCAGGCCAGGGCCTCCTCCAGGCGCCGCGGCGCGCCCGCGTCGAACAGGGCCTCCTGCTGCGTGTTGCCTTGGTAGCGTTTGACGCGCCCCACGCCCTGGGCGTGCAGGAGGGCCTCGGCGATCGTCTCGGCGCGGTTGCCCGCCAGGGGTGTTTCTGTGTGGTTGGCGAAGGGCAGGACGGCCCAGGTGGCTTCGCGCTCCAATGCGGGGGGCTTGCCGCGGTCCATGGTGGAGCAGGCCGCCAGCAGGGCCAGCAACGCAGTGCAGGCCAGGGTCTTCAGGCGGGGCAGGAGGCGGGACGGATGGCGCATGGTGGTTTACCTTGGAGGGTGGTCAGTAATGGTTGCGGTAGTTCAGCTGGATTTCGCGGGTCCGGCCGGGCGACTGCGCACCGGATTTGCCCAGGCTCCAGACCAGGCTCAGGTGGTCGGTGCCCAGCAGGCTGCCCGCGAATCCCAGCCGCAGGCTGTAGCCGGGGCCTTGCCGGCTGTGCCAGGTGCGCGCGATGGCGGCGAAGGGGCGCAGCGCGCGTGTGTAGTCGCGCTCGAAGCGCGTGTTGGTGCTCAGCTGGATGCCGTAGAAGCTGAAGTTCTCCGGCAGGAAATAGCCCGCTCCCACTGGAAAGGCTTGCGGGGGCAGGTAGCGCAGGAAGGCCAGATCGGCGCCGGCGAGCCCCACCGGGTCGTTGCGGCGGTAGGCATGGCCGGACCAGAAGGCGCCGACGTCCACCGTGGGTGCGTCGAGCCGGTAGGTGTGCGTGTAGCTGAGCGCGGTGTGGCGGCCACTGCCGAGCTGGCCGCCCGTCTGCAACTGGTATTTGTCGCGCCAGTGCTCGACGGCGAACTGGTCCAGCCGCGTGGGCTGGTAGCGCAGGCTGGCGCCCAGGCGGTCTTTCATGCCGCCCATGCGCAGGACCAGGCTTTCCTGGGTGGGCAATTGCGTGCCCAGGTCCAGGCGCAGCGTCAACCGGTTGTCCAGGCGCCATTCCTGTTCGGCCTGCAAGGAGTTGTAGCCGGCCAGGCTTTCCCTGCGCGCGATGCGCAGCACGATGCTGCCGTGGGCGTGCAGCCAGCGCAGTTCGGCCTGCAGTGCATCCTCGGACGAGGGGTCGTACACGGTTTGGGGCAGCCGCGCGCGCCGGTCGATGTGCAGGAGCCGCAGATCCAGGAACAGCCGGGGGGTGAGCGCCAGATGCAGTTGCGCGCCGGCTTCGCGTTCGTCGATGCCGTCGAGCTGGCGCGAGGTGATCTCGGCGCCCGCATGGTCGCTGAACGCCAGCAGGTTTTCCGTCAGCTGCAGGTGGATGGGGTTGTCGTCGGGCTGGTCGCCCTGGGTTTCGAAGGCGGCGGTCTGCGCCCGCCGGATGTCTCCCACGGCTGCTGCGGCGTTGACGCGGTCGTAGCGCGGCAGGCGCTCATCGAAGGTTTCCAGCAGCTGGCCCGTCGCGGCCTTGTCCTTTTCCGCCAAGGCCACGGTGATCTCGGCCCACAGGGGGCGGTTGGACCGCAGGCTGTGGCTGCGTGCGTACTGGTGCCACAGGAAGCCGCGCTCGGCCGTGTATTCGCCGGCATCCTGCAGCCAGCCGATGGCTGTTTCGGCGGCCG
The DNA here is from genome assembly GCA_024709845.1 of Burkholderiaceae bacterium. Lineage (GTDB taxonomy): Bacteria > Pseudomonadota > Gammaproteobacteria > Burkholderiales > Burkholderiaceae_C > Simplicispira. Next base: position 10,100 of record JANJVX010000211.1, read on the forward strand.
CGTTCGAGAAGCCGTTGCGTGCGTCACGGTCCAGACGCAGCAGTTCGCGCAGCGTCTCCAGCCCCTCGTCCCCCGGGCGCTGCATGAGCTGCAGGCGGGTGCGGGCCAGACGCCGCACTTCATCCAGCCCCTCTTCGGTGAGCCAGCGGGCGCGGGCCTGCGCATGGTCCAGGCGCGGGCCGCCGTCGTTCTGCCGGGCCTTCTGCCATTCGGCGGACAGCAGGTGCCGGCGCAGCCGCCAGGCGCGGTCGGACTGCTGGTTCTGGTCCAGGGCGTCGGCATAGTTCATGAGCCACAGCAGGTCGGCCTGGTGCGAGGCGATCCGTGGCTGGAGGTAGCGCTCCAGCGCCACCGTGGGCAGCGAGAGGGCCTGGTAGGCGGAGGCGAGGGCGTCGTGGACCTCTTCGTCCCGGCTCCATTCGGGCTCGTGCAGCGCCAGCAGCTCGCGCAAGGCCACGGTGTCGTTGCTGTCGATGAAGAGCCACAGCAGCGCATGGCGCATGGCCGAGGACTGGGGCGCCGCCCGCAGCCCCGCTTCGTAGTACTGGCGCGCCTGCGCGTGCTGGCCCGTGTTCTGGTAATAGGTGCCGGCCAGCCGCAGGAACTCGGGCTCCCTGAGCAGGCGCGCCAGCGCATGGCGGCCGGCCTGTGGCGCCGGATCGATCCGGCCCAGCAGGCGCCGGATGTCGGGCCACTGGCTGCGGCTGACATACAGCGTCAGGGCTTGCACCAGATGGCGTGGCTCGTCGTAGCGCTCCCAGGCCAGGGTGGCGATGGTGGCGGCTTCCAGCGGCTGATCGGTCTGGAGGAGGCGGACCAGGGCGTCGAAGTCCTCGACATCGGCATCCTCCGTGTCCAGCAACTGGCGGTAGGCCTGCGTCGCCAGGGTGTCCTTCTGCTGTCTTTCCGCGAGCTGCGCGGTGAAACGCCAGAAGCCCGGGGCATTCTCGGTGCGCGGCGTGACCTGGCCCTGGGCGGCCTCCAGCCAAGCGAGACCTTGTGCGCCCTGCCCGCGCAGCAACGCCAGGACGGCGGCGCGCATGGCGCGTTCCGGGGTGATCTGGGAGGGGTCCTGGAACAGCAGGCGCCAGCTTTCGAAGGCCGTGTCCAGGTCGCCGGCCCGCTTGGCCAGGCCGGCCAGCATTTCGAGCGTGCTGGGCGTGCGCGGCTGCTGGCGCAGGACATCGATGGCGGGCTCGGGGGTGCCGATGCGCTCATGGGCGGCCACCAGCTCTTGCAGCAGCCGGGGATCGCCGGGCTGGCGCCGGAGTTCAAAGCGCAGGGCCTCGATGAGCGCGGTATCGTCGAACTGCCCTGGCGCCAGCCGCAGAACGGCCTGCCAGGCCGCGTTCTTCTGGGTTTGCCGTGCCAGCACGAGCCAGTGCTCCAGGGCCGGTCCGAGGCGCAGGGTCCATTCGGAAACCTGGGCCAGGCGTTCGCGCCAGACCATGTCGCGGGGCGATTGCTGCACGGCGGCGCGCGCCACCAGCCAGGCGTCTTCCAGGTTCCGGTTCTCCAGGAATACGCTGTACCCCAGGGCATAGGTCTTGTCGTCGAACGGCAGGCCGGGAGCGGCCTTGGCGTCCGGGGCTGTTTTTTGCACCGCGAGGTGGTAGCGCGGTGCGCCGGGGTGCTCCTGGCCGTCGTGCAGCAGCGCCGACGCGATCCCCGCGGGCCGCGCCACGGCAGGCTGTAGTGGCAAGGCCGGGGGGGGCGCGGCCTGCGCCAGCACGCTGTTCTGCCATTGCAGCAGCAGCGCCAGGCGCAGCAACTGCTTCACGTAGCGTTCCGCGATGTCGGGCCGGCCCGCGGAGCGTGCCAGCTGAACCAGCCGGTGGAGGGTGTCGGGGTCGTCGTGGAGCTCGCCCAGCTCGTGCTCCGCCAGTTCGAGCGCCGCCATGGCCTGGCCGCTCGACTGCATGGCCGCCACGGCCGAGAGGTAATACTGCTTGGCGGCCTGGGCGTCGGGCGCGGACCGGCGGGCCAGCAGATACAGCTCCGCGCTGAGCGGGTGGTTCGAGGCCGCGAGGGCTTCGCGCGCGGCGCTTTCGTAGAGCGAGGCCGCCATGCCGGGCTGTTTTTCGCGCGAGGCCAGGCCACGCAGCAGCAGGATGCCTTCGCTGCGCGCGCCCAGCAGGAAGGCCTGGCGCGTGAGCTGCTGGTGCTGCGCCAGGGGCCAGTCTTCCCGTGCCAGCGCGCCCAGTTGGTGGCCGAGGTCCTGGCGCAAGGCATCGCGCGCGGCCTTTTCCTGGGACGGTGTTTTCTGGTACTTGTTGTACGTGGCCTCCCAAAGCGTCCAGACGGCGTCGCGATGCAGTTGCGGATCGGTGGAGTCGGCGGCCGGCCGCAGCGTCTCGCGCGCCTGCTCCAGTTCCCCCTCGGTGGCTTGGCGCTGGGCCAGCAGCAGGCGCAGCTGGGGATTGTCCGGATCGCTGCGCAGCAGGTTGTGCAGGTAGGCGGTGGAGAGGGCGGAGTCATCCCGGGCCCCCGCCAGACGCCGCTCCAGGTCCTGGCGCGGGTACAGCAGCCAGAGCGCGCCGCCGACCATGCCGGCCAGCAGGAGCGTCAGCCAGTGGGGGGCCAGGACGGGGCGCTCAAGGGGCTGGGCAGAGGATCTGGATGTGCGCGGAAGCATCGGGCAGTTGGAAGGTCTGGATATCGGCGCGCGCGGGCGGCGCCGTGCGCGTGGGCGAGAGCGCGCGCCCGTTGGCGCGGATCTGGCAGGCGCTGGAGGCCGGGGCCAGGCCAAATTGCAGCGGCACATGCCCCTGGAGCGTGAATTCGGTGCGCGCGCCATCGGCGCTGACGCGCCAGTCCTGGACGCGGGCGTTGGCATCGTGCAGGTAGGTGCGCGCAGGCGCGGGGGGCGCGGCGGATCCCTGTGCCCTGAACCAGGCGCTGCCGCCGGTCAGGTGCAGGTAGGTGCCTTCCACGCCCGCACGGTAGCCGGCCACGTTCTGGCTGTCCGCCAGGGCCGGGGCGCCCCATTGCGGCGGCAGCCGCAGGGTGCGCAGCTCGCCCGTGCCGCGCACGCGCCAGCCCTGCCGGTCGCGCGCGATCGTGTAGCCATAGAAATCCTGCACCTTGCGGATGTACTCGGAGGTGAACACCGGGTGCAGAGGCTGTGACAGTGCCCAGCGGTAGACCTTGTGCAGCGCGTTCAAGCCGGCACGTTTGCTGGCCGAGTAGGTGTGGTAGTAAATGTCCACCGCCTTGATGCGGCGGGGGCTGTCCGTCATTTCGAAGGTCTCGATGACGCGTTCGAACCCGTAGAAAGGCCCCTGCCAGAGGTTGGTGTAGATGTTCTCGTTGGTGATGGGCGCGTAGACCTGCAGGTGGCCGTTCTTGTGGATGCCATGGCTGCGCACCAGCGTGAGCGAGGGGTGGCTGCGCGAGATGAAAGTGTCGCCCCCGTTCATGTTGAGCAGCCCGGCGCGGCTGGCGATGGCCAGGGCCTCGGCGCTGGGGGCCGTGTCGCCCGTCCACAGCATGATGCCGACCGGTTTGCCCGCGGGGGCCAGGCGCTGGCGGATGTAGTTGACCGAGCCCACGATTTCACGTTCCAGATCGAAGGTGTAGCCGGGCAGGTCGAGGTGGTAGTCCTTCTGCGTTTCTTCCAGGAACATGCCGTGCTTGGCGCTCTGGTCCCAGAGATAGGGATGGGAATAGCTGTGGCTGGCGATCTCGATGTGGGGCAGGCGGAACATGCGCCGGGCGATGGCTTCGAGCTGCGCGCTCTTTTGCGGATACAGGCCATGCGGCGCGACTTCGGCCTCGATGACCGACATGGTCTGGGGAATGCGGTATTTCTCGAAGACTTCCGTGAGCAGCACTTCGGCGGCGAAGGGGCTGCCGGCCATTTCGGCGCGCGAGGGGAAGCCGTCCCCGTCCACATGGGCCATCAGCAGGCGCCGGCCATTTTCGGTCGTCACGTCGGGCACCGGCATGGGCTGCAGGCGCAGCGCCTGGGTGAGGAAGGCGAAGGGGTCGAGCACCCAGCGCTGCTGCTCCACGCCGGGCAGTTCGGTCATGACGAAGGGGTCCAGCGCGAACCCGCCCCAGGGCATGAGGGCGCCCCCCACGAACACCTGGCCGCGCGCGTCCTGCAGCTCCACCAGGGGGGTCGACCGCGCGGCCATGGCGCCGGCCAGGCGCACCGGGGCGTAGTCGCGCTGGGGCGCGGGCGTGGCGGCCTCGAAACCCATCATGGCGTGCTGGCGCACGGTGCGCAGCGCGCCCTGGGGCTCCACGTTGGTGGCCTGGAGGCCCAGTTGCGCGGCCCAGTCGCGGTCGGGCTGGAAGCCGAAGTCGTCGAGGATGGCCAGGGGCATGCCCTCGGCCACCCGGGCCAGCAGCCAGCGGCTCAGCTCCTTGCTCTTTTGCGCCGGAACAAAGCCCGAGAACCAGGTTGCGACGCCGGCGTAGCGGTCGCGGTGGATGCCTTCGGGCAGCGGCTCGCGCGTGTCCGCATAGTCCACGACATAGCCCATGTGGTTCAGCGGCATCTGCAGGAAGCGGTGCGCGTTGGTGTAGTTCAGCGTGACCGCCTCGGCGCCGTTGTAGAGCACCAGGATGCGCCGGGGCACGACCTCGATGCTGCCCACGCCCAGCGTGTGCAACTGGCTGTCGCCCACCCAGGGGATGAACCCGTGGGCCTCGATGCGCCGGGCGGTCTCGCGCGCCAGGGCGCGGTCGTGCGGCGGCGCATAGTCGATGGCCAGCACGGGCAGGCGGTCGCGTTCCTGGATGGCGCGCAGCTGCTCCAGGAGCCACGCGCGGTCCTCCGCCTTCACTTCCTCGTAGCGCCGGGTGCCTGCGTTCCAGCCCCGGTACAACGATTCGGCCGCCACCATCTCGATCTTGTCGCGCACGCGCGGAACGATCTCGAAGCCCCGGTTGACGATCAGGCGGATGCCGGGAAAGCGGCGGTGCAGGGTCTCGATGACGCGCACCAGGCCTTCCTGCTGCGCCTTTTCGTCGAAGCGCTCCGCGAGGCGGTAGGAGTCCAGGGTGTCCAGAAAGAAGCCCCGGTAGCCCCGCTCCCACAGCGGCCCCACGACCCGGCTGGCGAAGAAGTCCGGCCAGCCCCCGGGGGTCTGGTCGAGCACCACCGAGTCCCAATGGCCGTTGCGGGCCAATTTCCAGGCGGCGGGAATGTCCGCGAAATACGGGCGCGAGGGCTGGACCTCGGCGACCGATACATAGGCATAGAGCTCGCTGCCGCTGGCGCGGTGCCGCACGGGGTCATGGCCGTGGCCGGGTTCGACCACGACGGTATCGAAGGCCCTGAATTCCGCCAGTGGAAGAGTGTTCCCGTAGTACAGCGCTACGGCAGGGGCGGCCCGCGCCATGGACGGAGCCAGCAGGCAGGCCAGCAGGCAGGCCAGCAGCCAGTGGACGCAGCGCGCGGCGGAAACCAGGGATCGAGTGGGCATGCCGATGAAGTTCGTGTGCCAGGAGGACGGCACGGACCGGAACGGGAGGGTGGATCGCCACGGTCTTGCACGCTTGTCTCCATGGACAATCGTTGCAAGATGCATCGTGATGTATCCGGGGAAGTGTCGAAATGTGACCGCGAATTCTAGGGTTGGATTGATTGATTCAGTGTATGGGTTGTGAATTCTAAATAGAATTTGATGGTTCTTACCATGTGCTTGTATTGGGAAGCCGGGGTTGTCCGGCGAGGAGCAGCAACTTGATTCTTGTCACTGGCGGAGCCGGCTTCATCGGTTCGCACACCTGCGTGGCCCTGGCGGAGGCGGGCATGCCCTACCTCGTGTTGGACAATTTTTGTAACAGCAAGCCGTCCGTACTGGAGCGCATCGGGCGCATCACCGGGCACCGGCCGATGCATGTCGAGGGCGATGTGCGCGACGCCGCGTTCCTGGACCGGGTGCTGGCGCAGCACCGGATTCGCGCCGTGATCCATTTCGCCGCGCTCAAGGCCGTGGGCGAATCGGTGCGCGAGCCGTTGCACTATTACGACAACAACGTGGCGGGCACGGTCACGCTCTTGCATGCCATGCGGCGCGCCGGGGTGCGCACCCTGGTGTTTTCTTCGTCGGCCACGGTGTATGGCGAGCCCGCGGCCTTGCCCATCCGCGAGGACTTCGCGCTCTCTGCCGCCAACCCCTATGGCTGGAGCAAGCTCATGGTGGAGCAGGTGCTGGCCGACGCCGACGCCGCCGAGCCAGGCCTGTGGCGGCTGGCGCGCCTGCGCTATTTCAACCCCGTGGGCGCGCACGAGAGCGGCCTCATCGGCGAAGACCCGCAGGGGCCGCCCAACAACCTGCTGCCCTACGTGGCGCAGGTGGCGGCCGGTCGGCGCGAGCGCCTGAGCGTCTATGGCAACGACTACCCCACGCCCGACGGCACCGGGGTGCGCGACTACATCCATGTCTGCGACCTGGCCGAGGGCCATGTGGCCGCGCTGCGCTACCTGGAGCGGCACCCGGGCCTGCTGACGGTCAACCTCGGCACGGGTACCCCGATTTCGGTGCTGGAGATGGTGCGGGCCTTCGAGCAGGCGAGCGGCCGCGCCGTCCCGTACCAGGTGGTGGCGCGCCGCCCGGGCGACGTGGCCCAGTGCTGGGCCGACCCCTCCCTGGCCGGGCGCCTGCTGGGCTGGCGTGCCCGCCACGGTGTGGAGCGCATGTGCCAGGATGCCTGGCGCTGGCAGGCTGGCGAAGCATGCAGCCTGGAATGATGCTATTTAATTTGGAGCTGCTGGCGCTTGTTTTGCAATGGTTTCAAAGCGAAAAATGCTTGAAACTCAATGGATAAAGGCGCCACAAGCTCTCTTTTTAATAGCGTTAAAACCGGCTCTCCGGCCCGGGGCCGCCTGCGTGGTATCTTGCGGGCCTTGTCTTCAACAGCCACATTCCCCGCGCATGCTTGCCAAACGCATCATCCCCTGCCTCGACGTGACCGGCGGCCGGGTCGTCAAGGGTGTCAATTTCGTTGAACTGCGCGACGCGGGCGATCCTGTCGAGATCGCCGCGCGCTACAACGCGCAAGGCGCCGACGAGCTCACCTTCCTCGACATCACCGCCACCAGCGACGGGCGCGACCTGATCCTGCACATCATCGAGGCCGTGGCCAGCCAGGTCTTCATTCCGCTGACCGTGGGCGGCGGCGTGCGCACCGTGGACGATGTGCGCCGCCTGCTCAACGCGGGGGCCGACAAGACCAGCTTCAACTCCGCCGCCATCGCCAACCCCGACGTGATCAATGCGGCGAGCGACAAATACGGCGCGCAGTGCATCGTCGTCGCCATCGACGCCAAGCGCCGCAACGCCGAGGAGCAGACGCGCATCGGTGCCGACGGCCAGCCCGTGGGCGCCGGTTGGGATGTGTTCAGCCACGGCGGCCGCAAGAACACCGGCCTGGACGCCGTGCAGTGGGCCACCGAGATGGCGCGGCGCGGCGCGGGCGAGATCCTGCTCACCAGCATGGACCGCGACGGCACCAAGGCCGGCTTCGACCTCGCCCTCACGCGCGCCGTGAGCGACGCGGTGGACGTGCCCGTGATCGCCTCGGGCGGCGTGGGCGACCTGGACCACCTGGCCGATGG
>JANJVX010000228.1 GCA_024709845.1 Burkholderiaceae bacterium
GCCACCGAGGACCTGCCGGGCGAGCGCAGCGTGAGCAACAGCGCCGCCACCCTGCGCCATGCGCAGGACGCCCAGGTGCGCGCCGACTGGGTGCGCGCGGGCATCGTGCTCTACGGCAGCGCGCCCGATTTCCCCGAGCACGACAGCGCCCATTGGGGCGTGCAGCCCACCATGACGCTGTCCACGCGCCTGCTGGCCGTGCAGGACCTGCAGGCCGGCGACTCGGTAGGCTACGGCTCGCGCTTCACGGCCGAAGGGCCGCTCACCATCGGCGTGGCCGCCTGCGGCTACGCCGATGGCTATCCGCGCCACTGCGACACCGGCACGCCCGTGCTGGTGAACGGGGTGCGCACCCGCCTCGTGGGCCGCGTGAGCATGGACATGGTCACCGTGGACCTGACGCCGCTGCGCCAGGCGGGCATGGAGGCGGGCTTCGGCTGCGCGGTCTCCCCGTGGGGGCGCGCGGGCAACGGCGCCGTGCTGCCCATCGACGAGGTGGCGCGGGCCGCCGGCACCGTGGGCTACGAACTCATGTGCGCGCTGGCCCAGCGCGTGCCCGTGGTGACAGGCTGATGGCGGCACGGCGCTCTGGCGGCAAGAGCGCCTCCACCTGGCGCGCGGTGCGCATGCCGCACCAGGACATCGAACGCACGCTGCGCCAGCGCCACAGCCTGCGCCTGCACGGGCTGTGCATCGGCAGCGTCACGCTGCTGCTCATGTGGGGCAGCGCCCACCTGCAGATGCGGCTGGGCGTGGAGTCGCTCACGCTGCGCTACCTTGCCACGCTGGCCGTGGGCTATCTGGGGTATCTGCTCATGCTGCGCGCCTGGGCCGCGTGGCTGCTGCGCCGGCGCGACGGCAAGGGCAGCGGCTTCGACCTCAACCTGCCCGACATCGACTGGCCCGGGGGCGGTTCCTCCGGCGGCGTGCGCATTCCATTGCCGCGCACGGGCGGGGGCGACTTCGGCGGCGGCGGCGCCTCGGGAGAGTTCGCCGAAGGGCTGGCCTCCAGCCTGTCGCAGGCCGCCAGCAGGGCGCCTTCGGGCGGCAGCAGCGTGCTCGGTGACGTGGCCAGCGGCGCGGTCGATGCCGTGGCTGGCTCCGACGAGGGCGCCGTGGTCGTCGTGCCCATCGTCGCCATTTTCCTCATCGGCACCGCCGTGCTGTTCGGCGCCGGCTCGCTGGCCCTGCTGTTCTTCGGCTGGGACGCTCTGCTGGCCGTGGCGGTGGAGCTGGCGTTTTCGGTGGCCACGGCGCGCGCCGCCATGGGGGTGGAGCGCGAGGGCTGGCTCGGCGCGGCCGTGCGCCTGACCTGGAAGCCGCTGCTGGGCGCCGTGCTGTGCGCCGTGGTGCTGGGCGCCACCATCGACCATTTCCTGCCCCAGGCGCACTCGCTGCCCGAGGCGGTGCGGATCATCCGGGGGGTGTGAGCGGCGAGCTTGGCCGCACCAGGGAGCCGCCGTCCCGGTGCCCCGCCTTGGCAGCGTACATCGCCTGGTCGGCGCTGACCATGAGGGTCTCCGGATCGGTGCCGTGCCCGGGGTACAAGGCGATACCCACGGAGGCGCCAATCTGCAGGACCTGCCCGTCCACCGTGAAGGGCTCGGACAATGCCTGCGCCAGGCGCTCGGCCAGCCGGATCGCCTGTTCGTGCCCGGTGATGCCACGCTGCAGCACGGCAAACTCGTCGCCGCCCAGGCGCGCCACGAAGTCGGATTCGCGGGCCATGCGGCCGAGCACCTCCGCCACCCAGACAAGCACCTTGTCTCCCATGGCATGGCCGTGGCGATCGTTGATGGGTTTGAAGCCGTCCAGGTCCAGATACAGCACGGCAAAGACCATCGGCTTGCGCCGCGCCAGCGCCACCTCCGAGGCCAGACAGTCCATGAACTTGGCGCGGTTGAGCAGCCCGGTCAGGCTGTCGTGGCTGGCCATGTGCTCGATGCGCTGCTCATGCAGCCTGCGCTCGGTGATGTCGGTAAATGTCCGCAGCAGCCCCCCGCCCTCGACGGGAATGCTGCGCACCTCGATGATGCGGCCGTTGGGCCGCCGACGCTCGATCGAATGCAGGGCATGGTGCAGCGTGTCGGAGGCCAGGTAGCTCTGGAGCGGCAGGGGAAGCGCCTCGAACTCCCCCCGTTCCCGCTGGTACGCAATCACTTGTGCCAGCGTGGGGCGGCGGTCCAGCAGTTCGCGTGGCAGGTCCAGCAGCTCCAGGATGCGGCGGTTGTAAAACTCCACCACGCCGTTGGCATTGACCATGGCAATGCCCTGCTCCATGTTTTCCAGTGTGGCCTGAAGCAAGGCGGACTTGTGCGCGAGTTCGGCCTCACTTTCGCGGGCGGCCCGCTCGGCCAGCGCCAGCTGCTGCTGCTGGCGCTTGAGCTCGGACACATCCACATGGGCGTAGAACAGCGAACCATCGTCGGCGGGCCGCGCAATCACCCGGCAAAAGCGGTTGCCCGGCAAGGGCAGCTCAAACGGCGCGCCAACAAAGCGCAGGTTTTCGCGCAGCGTCTGCTGCCCGGCCTGGTACAGCGCGGACTCGGGGCCGCTGCTTGCGGCCCAGGCCAGCGCGTACACCGCATCAAACCGTGCCGACACGGCCGCCGCGCTGTCGCGCAACCCGTACATGAGCACAAAGGATTCGTTCACCCACTGGATGCGGCCATCCTGGGCGCACACCATCAGTCCATCGGGCACACGGTCGAGCAAGGCAGTGGGCACGGACAGCACCCCCGGGCACTCTGACGCCGGCTCCGGCATTGGCGCGGCTGGCACACCGGCCGCCAGGGTGTGCCCAGGGCTTTCCGCGCGCCACAGGCGCACCCTGCCCACGCCTTCGAGCGCAAGCGATGCCACCCGCACATGCTGGCCCTGGTGTTCGAACCCATAGGGCTGGGTCTGCGCCTGATGGCGAGCGACTCCGGCATCGATGTAGCGCTCTATCTGCGGCAGCTCCCGCGCATCCAGACGCATGCTGTAGAAGCGGCGCAGGTTGTCGCGGTAGTGCTCGCCCTCGTGCACCTGCCCCTCGTGCTCTGGAAACAGCTTGCAGAACATGCGGTTCCAGGCCAGGGCGCGGTCTTCCTGGTCGAAAACGCACATGGCGATGTGAATACCGTCGAGCACCTGCCCAAAGGTTTGTATCAGCTCCCGCGTCGAGGCATCCATGGTTGCAATCACCGGCCAGAATTTATCGGCATGACATGCCTTTCATTCTGCGCCATCGACAAGCGGGTCCGTGCACCTTTTTCGCATGGGCGCGACAGCGCTGGCGGTCCGGGCATGGCACGGCCGGGCCGCTGGCTTCTCCGCGTGGGCGCGGCGTTTCAGCAGATGACCGCGAGTTCGTCCACGATGTCGCGTTCCCGGCGCGTCAGGGCGGCGTAGCCCCGGCGGAACAGGCGGATCAGTGCCTGGTTGATTTCGGATTCGCTGTAACGCATGGCTCTCTCCTGAAGGAGCGCGAGGCTCCGGAAGGTGGTGGATGCATGGCTGGCGGGCGGCACCCTGAAGGCCGCGGGCCGCACGGTGCACGCCAAGGCTCGCTGCATGGCCAAGCCCTGCGCGAAGCATGAACGGATTGCGCGCGCGGCAATGCGCGCATGAAGCCGTGGCATGCCCTGCTTTTCGGCAGACTGGCGGTCGCACTGCCGTGCCATGCGTGGCCCGGCATGACGCGGTTCGCGCACGCGTCATGCGGCTGCCGCCAGGGCGCGCAGCGGCCAGGCGGCGTGGCCGATCGTGTACAACCGGCCGCATGCCCACGCGCTGCCGCCTGCGCGACAGCCGCCGCCATCAACCGCCACCACACTGCACCCATGACTGAACAACCCCGTCCAGCCACGCTTGCCGCCACGGCCCTGATCGACAGCGATCATCCCGACGTCGCAGCCTTCGCGCGCCTGCACGCACGCGGCGGCGATGCCCGCGAGCGCGCCGTGGCGCTGACCCTGGCGGTGCGCGACGGGTTTCGCTACGACCCCTACCGCCTCGACCTCACGCCCGAAGGCATGCGCGCCAGCACCGTGCTGGCCAACGGTTTTGGCTGGTGCGTGCCCAAGGCCGTGCTGCT
>JANJVX010000234.1 GCA_024709845.1 Burkholderiaceae bacterium
CTGATGTGGGGGGCCTGGTGGGCGGGTGCCGTGGTGGTGCCGGTCAACGCCAAGTTGCACCCGCGCGAGGCCGCCTGGATCATCGGGCACAGCGCAAGCCGCATGGCCTTTTGCGATGCGGACGGGCAGGAGGCCCTGCAGTCGGCCGTGGCCGAGCGCGGGCTCGACGTGCGCGTGCAGGCGGACGCCAGCTTCATGGAGGATGCGGCCTCGCCCCTGGCACCCCTGTGCCCCCGGGGAGACGACGACCCCGCCTGGCTGTTCTACACCAGCGGAACCACCGGGCGCCCCAAGGGCGTGGTGCTGTGTGCCCGGCAGCTGCGCTGGTGCGCGGTAGCCTATCTGGCGTCGGTGCAGAGCGTCAGCGCGGGGGGTGCGATGCTGCACCCCGCACCGCTCTCGCACGGCGGGGGCATGTACCACCTGCCGTATGTGCTGCAGGCCGGGGTGAACGTGGTGCCGAAGTCCGGCGGTTTTGATGCCGATGAGTGCCTGGACCTGGCGGCCCACTGGAAGAAAGCCTCGTTCTTTGCCGCTCCCACCATGGTGCGCCGCCTGGTGGATGCGGCCCGGGGCCGGGCGTATCCGGGCGCGGGGCTGGAAACCATTGTCTATGGCGGCGGGCCGATGTACCTGGCCGACATCGAGGAAGCCCTGCAGGTGATCGGCCCGCACTTTGCGCAGATTTACGGGCAAGGCGAATGCCCGATGACCATCAGCGTGCTGCCGCGCTGGATGATCAACGACGTGGCCCACCCCCAGTGGCGCGAGCGCCTGGGGTCGGTGGGCGTGCCCCAGGCCATGGTGGAGCTGGTCACGGCCGACGCCGACGGCCAGCCCTTGCCCACGGGCGAGACCGGCGAGATCCTGGTGCGGGGCGATGTGGTGATGGCCGGGTACTGGAACGACGAGACCGCCACGGCCCGCGCGATCCGCGACGGCTGGCTGGCCACGGGCGATGTGGGGCGGCTCGATGCGCAGGGCTTTCTGCACCTGCTCGACCGTTCGAAAGACCTGGTCATCAGCGGCGGCACCAACATCTACCCGCGCGAAGTCGAGGAGGCCCTGCTGACCCACCCGGCCGTGGCCGAGGTCTCGGTGATCGGGCGCCCCGACCCGGAATGGGGTGAGGTGGTGGTGGCCTATGTGGTCGCGCACCCCGCAGGCCCGTCGGCCACGGCGGCCGATCTCGATGCGCATTGCCTGCAGCAGCTCGCCCGGTTCAAGCGGCCCAAGCACTACTGCTTTGTGCCCGAACTGCCCAAGAACAACTACGGCAAGGTGCTGAAGACCGATTTGCGAGCGATGGATGCACAGACCGTGAAAGGACCGGCCCCATGACCACGACAAACTCCCCCCACCGCTGCGCCCTGGTGACCGGGGCCACCCAGGGTATCGGCCTGGCCATTGCCGAGCGGCTGGCGGCGTCCGGGTGCGACCTGGTTCTGCATGGCATCGAGGACGCGGCCGCAGGCACCGGGGTGGCGCGGGCGCTGGCAGCGCAGTATGGCGTGCAGGCCGCCTATGTGCAGGCCGACCTTTTGAACGCGGATGCCGCCGCCGCGCTGGTGGAGCACGCCACGGCGGCCCTGCGCGCGCCCGACATTCTGGTGAACAACGCGGGCATTCAGCACACCTGCCCGGTCGAGAGCTTTCCCCTGGACCGGTGGAACGCCATCCTGGCCGTCAACCTCACGGCGGCCTTCCTGACCATGCGCGCGGCCGTGCCGGGCATGCGCGAACGCGGCTGGGGGCGCATCGTCAACATTGCCTCGGTGCATGGTCTGGTGGCTTCGGTCCACAAGGCGGCCTACCTGGCGGCCAAGCACGGGCTGGTGGGCTTGTCCAAGGGCGTGGCGCTTGAGACGGCGGCGCAGGGCATCACGGTCAACTGCATCTGCCCCGGATGGACGGACACGCCCATCATCGCGCCGCAGATCGAGGCGCGCGCTGCGCTGCACGGCGGCGACCGCGAGGCGGGCATCCGCGACCTGCTGCGCGAGAAGCAGCCCAACCTGACCCTGCTGCCCCCCGCGCGCATCGGCGACGCTGCGGTGTTTCTCTGCAGCGATGCGGCGGCGGGCATCACCGGCGTGTCTCTGCCGGTGGACGGGGGCTGGACGGCGCAATAGCGTTCTGCCCGGCCGGTGCGCGTGGATGCATGCCGCCCGGGCCTGCCCGTGGGCCCAGTGGCCGCGCTTCACCGACAATGCCGGTTTTCTGAAAGCCAGTCCGCTGTGTTCAAGGGCATTGTTGCTTCCGTTCTCGCCTCGGTGCTGTTTGGCGCCATCTACTACCTCTCGCCTTTTCTCGCGCCGCTGGGCGGCGAGGAGATTTTTGGCTGGCGCGTGCTGTGCACGCTGCCCTTCACCACCATGCTGCTGCTGTGGCGCGGCGAAGGCGCGCAGGTGCGGGCCCTGTGGCAGCGTGTGCGCGCGCGCCCGGCGCTGGCCCCGGCCCTGCTGCTGAGCAGCGCCATGCTGGGCGTGCAGCTGTGGCTGTTCATGTGGGCGCCGCTGCACGGGCGGGCGCTGCCCGTGTCGCTGGGCTACTTTCTGCTGCCGCTGGTGATGGTGCTGGCCGGGTGGGTGCTGTACCGCGAGCGGCTCTCCACCGCGCACCGCTGGGCGGCCGGGCTGGCGCTGGTGGGGGTGGGGTTCGAGCTGGTGCGCGCGGGCGGCGTGTCGTGGGAAACCGCGCTGGTGGCCCTGGGCTATCCCGTCTACTTTGCGCTACGCCGCAGACTGCGCACCGAGCAGCTCGCAGGCCACTGGCTCGACATGGCCCTCATGCTGCCCGTGGCCTTGTGGTTCGTGCTGCGCGAGCCGTCGAGCCTGCCGCTGGTGGCCGGGAGCCCCAGGCTGTGGGTGCTGGTGCCCTTGCTGGGCGTGGTGAGTGCCGTGGCGCTGGCCCTGTACATGGCGGCCAGCCGCCTGCTGCCCATGGGGCTGTTCGGCCTGCTGACCTATGTGGAGCCCGTGCTGCTGGTGCTGGTGGCCTTGGTGTTGGGCGAGAGCGTGGCACCGGGCCAGCAGCCCCTGTACGGGCTGGTGTTTGCCGCAGTGGCCGTGCTGGTGGCCGACGGGGTGGCGCAGGTGCTGCGCGAGCGCCGGGCGGGGCGGTCTGAAAAAATATCAGCGTAAGTGGACTCTGGCGCTTTATGGATAAGCGCTGATAGCTATCAATAAAATAGCGAAAACACCAGTCCGGGCATTTGGCATTCGGTACACTCGCGCCGCGAGAAGCGCCCGGCAGCACGCCGCCCGCCGGGCCGACATCCAACCAAGAGGAACGCATGCACGCATCGACAATGAACCGTGGTCCCGGCCGCGTCTGGGGGGGGCTGATGGCCGCCCTGGCCCTGCTGGCCCTGTTGCTGGGGGCGCCAGTCCGTGCGCAGGAGGGTGCTGTGGCCTGGGGGCAGCAGCTGGTGGAAACCCAGGAGCTGTCGGCCGAGGGCCTGGCGCGGTTCCTCCAGACGCAGGAAAAAAATGCCCAGCTGCGGCCCGGCACCGACCCCGCCAGCGACACCTGGAGCGGCCGTGACATGAACCTGACGTCGAAAGGCAGCCCCTACACCCTGGTCCTGCGGGCCACGGGGGTGGCGCTGGCCGATGGCGACGCGGGCGTGCGCATGCAGACGGGCTGGGTGTTTGACGGCAAAACCACCCAGCTGCCCATGCCCGGCATGGCCCAGAAAGGCTTGCGCGCGGGCCAGACGGTGGAGCTGGTGGGGGTGTCCACCCCGGTCACCCTGGATGTCGACCGCAAGGGCACGCCGGTGGTGGAGTTCACCGCTGCGGCCAACCTGCGGCTGGAGCGGGTGCAGATCGATGTGTGGTCGGGCCAGCGCCCCTCGCTGCCCCTGGAGCAGGTGATGTCCTGGATGCCCATGCTGTTTGGCGTGATCGCGCTGGGGTTCTTCCTGTGGCTGCGCCGTCAGTAGGCTTGCACGCCCTGGCGATCAGCGGTTGCAGTTTTGTATGAAAATCGGCTCAAACGCTTTCTGGTAAAGCGCTGGCAGCTATCAATTTAAAAGCATGCAGTGGTGTCAGTGTGCGCTGCGTGGTGCGTGCCAGGCCAGCGTTGCACCCGCCGCCAGGCCCACGGCGTCGGCCAGCCAGTCGCCCCATTCGCCATGGCGCCAGCCGGTGGCGGCCTGGGCCAGTTCGATGGCCCCGCCAAACACCAGCAGGCCGGTGATCAGATGCCAGGGGTGGCGTGGGTAGGCCCGCAGGCCCAGCCCGGCCAGGGCTGCAAAGGCCAGCGCGTGCTGCGCCTTGTCCCACAGGCTGAACACCTGGGGCGGCAGGTAGCCGGTGGGCATCAGCGAGAGCACGGCCACGGCCAGTAGCAGGGCCCAGAACGCGTGCCGGGTCATGGGTTGCGGGGTGGCGCGGGCAGGCGTTTTTCGAGCAGCCGCACCAGGGTGTGCAGCATGCGGTTGGTGGGCGTGGGAATGCCCAGCGCCTCGCCCCGGCGCACCACATAGCCGTTGAGGTGGTCGATCTCGCTGCGGTGGCCGCGCGCCAGGTCCTGTGCGGTGGACGACACCTGCGTCGCCATGCTGCGCGCCAGCGGCAGCACGGCCTCGGCGGTCCCCTCGGGCAGCTGCACGCCGCAGGCGCGGGCCACGGCCATGCACTCGTGCACGATGTCGTCCATCATGCGCGGCACCTCCAGGCCCGGGCTGTCGACGATCTCGCCGTAGGGCAGCTGCGTGATGGCCGAGAGCGGGTTGTACACGCAGTTGAGCACCAGCTTGGCCCACAGGGCACCGGCCACGTTGTCCGAAATCTCCACCGGAATGCCGGCGGCGGCAAAGCTGCGGGCGATGTCGCCGCTGGCGGGCGAGGGGGCAATCACCAGCTCGCCCCGGCCGTGGTGGCGCACATGGCCCGGCCCGGCCATACCGGCGGCCACATACACCACGGCGGGCAGAACGGTGCGTTGCAACAAGGCCTGCAGCCGCTCGGCGTTGTCCACGCCGTTCTGCAGGCTCAGCACCACGGTGTCGGCACCCAGGTGCGGGGCCATGGCCTGGCCCGCACTCTCGGTGTCGGTGGATTTGACACAGAACAGCACGCACTGTGCGCCCTGCACGGCGGCGGGGTCGGTGTCGGCCTGCAGGCGCACCCGCTCCTGGAAAGTCTGGGTGTCCAGCAGCAGGCCGTCCGCGCGGATGGCCGCCACATGCGCGGGCCGTGCCACCAGCACGACCTCATGCCCGGCCCGGGCCAGCATGCCGCCGTAGAAACAGCCCACGGCGCCTGCGCCCATCACGGCGATTTTCATGGCAAGGTCTCCTCGTCAGGGCGGCCCCCGTGGGGCCTGAAGGCGGTTCGCGGCATGTCGGAAGGGGGAGGGGGCGAAGACATGGCCGCAGTGTAATGGGGCCTGCCCGGGCCTGCCGGATACCATCGGGCCATGCCATCCGCCCGCCCGCCCGCCACCGACCGCCTGTGCTGGGCGCTGGATGTCTCCTTGCTGGGCAGCCCCGTCGTGCTGCGCCAGACGGCGGGTGTCTTTCTGGTCACCTTCGTGCTGCTGTCCCTGTTTGTCAGCGCCCTGTTCGCCCTGGAGGGCGACTGGGCAGGCCTGTGGCCCAGCCTGGGGGTGCTGGCTGCGGTGCACCTGGGGCTGGTTGCCGGCGCGCTCGGGGTCATGGTGCTGTATTTCGGCAACCGCATTGCCATGGCCTTCACGCTCGACGCGCGGGGTGTGCTGTCCGAGGTGCAGGAGCCCAGGGCCCGCAAGGCGGCGCAGCTGGCCACGCTGCTCGGGCTGGCCACTGGCAATATCAGCGCTGCCGGGGCGGGCATGCTGGCCTGCAGCGGTGCCCGCAGCTTCGTGGCATGGAAGCAGGTGGAGCGCGTGCGTTTCGATGACGCTCGCCGGACCATCTATCTGGCCCGTGGCTGGCGCACCCTGGCGGCCCTGTTCTGTACCGAGCAGTCGTACCCCGAGGCGCGGGCCTGGGTGGAGCGCGTGTGCAAGCCGTGATCGGCCGGGTCTTTCTGGGCGCGCTGGGCCTGCTGCTGCTGGCGTGGGGGCTGGGCATGCCGCTGGTGGCCGGGCTGGGCGCCGAGGCGCCCGGCACCATCACCCATGTGCGCCGGCAGCTGGGTGACCGGGGCGAGGCGATTCCCAACCGCTACAGCTACGCCATCAGCTACGAGTTCCGTTTGCCCGATGGCCGCCTGGCGCAGGGCAGCACCTACCGGGTGGGGGACTATTTTTCTCCCGGCCTGCTGACCAAGGGCCGCGCCGTGCAGGTGCGCTATCTGCCGGGCCTGCCCGCCATCAGCGTGGTGCAGTGGCACTGGGCAGCGATGCTGGAGCATGGCGTGGTGGCGGCGGTGGGCGGCCTGCTGTGGCATCTGGCCGTCCGCGGGCGCGCTGATCGTGGCAAGCCCCGCCGCAAAAGGCCGGGGCGGGCGCCCCGGTGAGTGGTTCCTTGCAGGGGCGCGCGGGTCTGGGTGGCGGTGCGGACCACGCGAAAACCCTGATGGCGCTCAGCCAGTCTGGCGCGCCGCTGCCGCGATAATTCACGCCCATGGAGCCCGCCGTTCACGATCCGGAAGAAACCAGCCAGTGGAGCGATGGGGCTGGCGACGAGCCGCTGGCCGAGTTGCCTGCCATCGTGGACTTGCTGCGCAGGCGTTGTGCGGTGGATTTCTCGGGCTACAAGATCACCACGCTGTCGCGCCGGGTGCGCCACCGCATGGTGCAGGGCGAGGCGGCCAGTGCGGCGGCCTACCTGCAGCGCCTGGATGGTGACGAGGCCGAGCGTGTGGCGCTGTGCCGTGATCTGCTGATCCATGTCACCGAGTTTTTCCGCGACCCGGCGGTGTTTGCGCAACTGGCCGATGAGGTGCTGCCGGACCTGCTGCGGGGCCGTGACCCCAGCGACGAGCTGCGCATCTGGTCGGCGGGGTGCTCC
The DNA here is from genome assembly GCA_024709845.1 of Burkholderiaceae bacterium. GTDB lineage: Bacteria > Pseudomonadota > Gammaproteobacteria > Burkholderiales > Burkholderiaceae_C > Simplicispira. Next base: position 6,944 of record JANJVX010000234.1, read on the forward strand.
ACGGGTGAGGAAGCCTATGCACTGGCCCTGCTGGCGCTGGATGCCGCCGGGCGCATGGGCTTTCACGGCAATGTCAAGGTGTTTGCGACCGACCTGTCGGGTGATGTGCTGGAGCGGGCATCGCGCGGCCACTACAGCCAGGAGGCGGTGGCGGCGATTCCCGAGGCGCTGGTGCGGCGCTATTTTGTGCGCGACCCCCAGGGGGAAGTGCGGGTCGATACCACGTTGCGCCGCCATGTGGTGTTCGCGCGGCACAACCTGCTGAGCGACCCGCCTTTCACGCGCATCGATCTGGCGGTGTGCCGCAACCTGCTGATCTATCTGAAGCCGCAGGCGCAGGTCAAGGCGCTGTCCCAGCTGCACTTTGCCCTCAAGCCCCATGGGGTTCTGCTGCTCGGGGTCAGCGAGACGGTGGGCGCGCTGCAGGAGCAGGCTTTTGCCCCCATGGACTGCTCCCACAAACTGTTCCGCAAGCAGACCGTGGCGCTGGCGCGCCTGATCGATGCGCCCACCGCGAGCGCCAGGCTGGTGCCGGTGCAGCCCGAGATGGAGCTGCCCGGTGTTTCCGGGCAGTCGCCGGAGTTGCTGGAGGCCGAACTGGTGGCCACGCGCGAACGGCTGCAGGAAATGGTGCTGGAGCTGCAGGCCAGCCATGAGCGGCTGGACCTGGGCAACGAGGAGCTGACGGCCTCCAACGAGGAGCTGCAGAGCACCAACGAGGAGCTCAAGTCGGTCAACGAGGACCTGTACGCCCTCAACCATGAGCTGGAGTGCAAGAACGCGGAACTGGCCGCACTCAACCGCGATTACGACCACCTGCTGGACAGCACCGAGATCGGCATCGTCTTTCTGGACGCCGATCTGCAGCTGCGGCGTTTCAGCCCGGCGGTGAGTGAATTTCTGGCCCTGCGGACCAGCGACATGGGCCGCCCGGTGCGCGAGATCAGCTACCGGCTCGGGCCGCAGGATGCGTTCATGGCCGATCTGCAGCGCTGCGCGGGCGAGAAGGCGCGGATCGAGCGCGAGATTCAGCTGCCTGGCGGGCGCTGGGTCTACCAGCGCATGCTGCCGTTCAAGGACGACAGCAGCCTCGACGGTGGCGTCGTGCTGACCTGGACCGACATCAGCGAAATCAAGCGCATGCAGTCGCTGGCCGAGCAGCTGGCGGCTGACCGCACGCGCCTGCTGGGCATTCTGGATGCCCTGCCCGACGGGGTCTATATCGTCAGCCAGGGCTTTGACATCGAGTACCTCAATCCGGCGCTGGAGCGGGAGTTCGGGCCCATCCAGGGGCGCAAGTGCTACGAGTATTTTCATGGCCGCTCCTCGCGCTGCGACTGGTGCAAGAACGAGGAGGTCTTTGCCGGACGGACCGTGCACTGGGAATGGACCTCGTCCAAGGGGCGAACCTACGACCTGTTCGACATGCCGTTCCACAACCCGGACGGAACGGTCAGCAAGTTCGAGATTTTTCACGACATCACAGAGGTCAAGGAAGGCAAGCGGCGCATGCAGGAGGCCGCGCAGCTGGCCCAGGTGGGCCACTGGGAGTGGGTGATCGCCACGGGGGAGCTGCAGTGGAGCGATGAAACCTTTGCCTGCTTTGGCTATGCGCCCGGCAGCATCGTGCCGACCTTCGATTTGTTTGCCGGCCACATCGAGCCCCAGGACCGCGCCCGGGTGCAGGACCTGGTGCAGCGCTCGCTGGAGCATGGGACGGACTACCACGCAGAGTTTCACTTCCATCGTGCCGACGGCAGCATGCGCGTGGGCCGTGCCACCGGGCATGTGGAGCGGGACGCCAAGGGCACGCCCGTCACAATGTCGGGGGCCATGCAGGACATCACCGTGCTGCGGCTGACCGAACAGCGCTTCCAGGTGGCCTTCCGGGCCAGCCCGATGGCGGCATCGATCGCCCAGACCTCCAACGGGCTGTTCCTGGAAGTCAATGACAAGTACGAGAAATATTTCGGCTGGACCCGGGAGGACCTGATCGGCAAGACCACCCTGGAGGTGGGCCTGTGGGTGGACCAGGCATCCCGCCGGGCTTGGCTGGACGAATTGCATCGCCAGGGTTCGGTGCTCGACTTCGAGTCGCAATGGCGCTGCAAGTCGGGGGAGATCCGGCAGGTCAGCCTGTCGGCCGAGCTGATCAACATCGATAACGAGCCCTTGGTCCTGGCGTTCATCCAGGACATCACCGAGCGCAAGGCCAACGAGGCGCGCATTGATTTCCTGGCGCACCACGACCCGCTGACCGGCCTGCCCAACCGGGTGCTGTTCCGCGACCGGTTTGCGCTGGCCACGGCCTGGTCGGAGCGCAGCGGTGGCAAGGTGGCGCTGCTGTATGTCGACTTGGACCACTTCAAGACCATCAACGACACCCTGGGCCATCCGGTGGGAGACCAGCTGCTGCAGCAGGTGGCGCTGCGCCTGCGCCAGTGCGTGCGCGACACCGACACCATCAGCCGCCAGGGCGGGGACGAGTTTCTCATCGCCCTCACCGGGGTGGACGACCTCGACGCCGTCAGCCAGGTGGCCGACAAGGTGGTTCAAACCCTGTCGGCAGCTTTCCTGATCGAGGGGCATGAACTGGCGGCCACCTTGTCGATGGGCGTGGCGGTGTGGCCTGATGACGGGCAGGATTTCGATGCCCTGTTGCAGCGGGCCGACACCGCCATGTACCAGGCCAAGGCGGCGGGGCGCAACACCTACCGCTTCTATACCGCCGAGATGAACGCGCAGGCGCTGGAGCAGCTCAAGCTGCGCACCGCGTTGCACTGGGCGCTTGACCAGAAGGAATTCGTACTGCATTACCAGCCCCAGATCGATCTGGCCAGCGGACGCGTGGTGGGCGTGGAGGCCCTGCTGCGCTGGCAGCGCGGGCCGGACGAGCTGCTGCTGCCGGGGCGCTTCATCGCGGCGGCCGAGGAGAGCGGCCTGATCGTGCCGATCGGCGAGTGGGTGCTGCGCGAGGCCTGCGCCCAGGCCATGCGCTGGCAAGAGGCCGGTTTGCCCGAGTTGACCATGGCCGTCAACCTTTCGGCGGTGCAGTTCCGCCGGGCCGACCTGCTGCACAGCGTGACCCAGGCGCTGGTGGATTCGGGTCTGGAGCCCTCGCGCCTGGAGCTGGAGCTGACCGAATCGCTCCTGCTCGACGATGCCGAGCAGGTGCTGGAGACGGTGCGGCGCTTCAAGGCGCTGGGCGTGTGCCTGTCGATTGACGACTTTGGCACGGGCTATTCCAGCCTGGCCTACCTCAAGCGCTTCGCCGTGGACAAGCTCAAGATCGACCAGTCTTTCGTGCGCGACATCGTCAGCGACCCCGACGACGCGGCCATCGTGCGCGCCATCATCAGCATGGCGCGCAGCCTCAAGCTCAAGGTCATCGCGGAAGGCGTGGAGACGGCAGAACTGGCCAGTTTCCTGAACCTCTACCATTGCCACGAAGCCCAAGGCTACCACTATGCCCGTCCCATGCCGGCCGACGAACTGGCGAGCTGGCTGCTGCAGTACCAGGCGCGGGGCTGACCGGCGTGCGATGGCATCGTGCGGCAGGAGGCGCCGCAATAGAGCGGAGTCTCCACCGCTCAATCCGGGGGCGCCCGCATTGCGATGCACGGGAATCCTGCCGATACTGAGGCTCTCTCGACTCTCTTGCCTTGTCATGGCCACCAGAACCCCGTCTTCCGAATTCCGCATTCTTTCCCTCAGTGGCGGGGGCTACCTGGGCTTGTACACCGCGGTGGTGCTGGCCGATCTGGAGGCCCGTGCGGGCGAACCGCTGGCGCGCCGCTTCGACCTGATCGCGGGCACCTCGGTCGGCGGGCTGCTGGCCATGGCGCTGGCCTTCGAGGTGCCCATGGCGCAGATCGTCAAGCTGTTCGTCGAACGGGGCGAGGAGGTGTTTTCGTCGCGCCGGTTGCCGGGCAGCACGGTGACCCGGCTGATCGACCTCACACGCTCTGTGCTGGGGCCCAAGTACACCGGCGAGGCGCTGCGCCGCGAACTGACGCACCATTTCGGCCAGCGCACGCTGGGCGACGCCCTGCATGCCGTGGTGGTGCCTGCGGTGGATGTTTCCCGCAGCGTCACCAAGGTGTTCAAGACGCCGCACGCCCAGGCATCGCTGGGCGATGAGGCCTTGAGCGCGGTGGACGTGACCCTGGCCACCTGTGCCGCACCGGCGTTTTTCCCATGCGTTAAGGTGGGCGACAGGCTCTATGCGGACGGCGGCCTGTTTGCCGTCGCCCCGGACCAGGTGGCACTGCACGAGGCCGAGCTGTTCATGGGGGCCAAGCCGTCGAAGGTGCGCATGCTGTCGGTGGGCACCGCCACCATGGGCTACCAGCCTGCGGACAGCGTGGAGGCCGATGCCGGTGCCGTGGGCTGGTTGACCGATGGGCGGCTGATTCTGACCATGATCTCCGTGCAGCAGCAGCATGTGCAGGCCATCATGGAGGATCGCCTGGAAGACCGGTATCTGCGCCTGGACGCCCCCTGGCCCGCACAGGCGGGCCTGGGCATCGACATCGCCACCCGCACGGCAGCCGAAACCCTGTCCGCCCTGGGGCGCGACACCCTCCTGCAGACCGACCCGGAGCGCATCCGGGCGTTTCTCTGATGCTCGCCTGAAAATTGACTGAAAATGGCATCTGGCGCCCTGTTCATGGGCGTGAGATGCTATTTTATTGATAGTATTTTTTGCCCGGTGGCAACAGGTTCGCGCCCGCCTGCGTCTTTACTTTTCACCGTGGTTGCAGGACCATGCGCTCACATGTCCCATCACAGGAGAGAGTCCATGGATGCCATTCAACGGAATCCGGATGCGGCCAGCCGCAACCAGGGCGTATCGGGGCCTGGAGCGGCGCAGGAGGTTCGTGCGGCCGCCTACCGGAGCAATGCCGCCCTGGAGGCGGACGCGCCGGAGCCTGCCGACAGCCAGACCACTGTCACCCTGAGCCGCCAGGCCCAGGAAATGGCTGCACGGCCCGAGCCGGAGTCCCCCAGCGGCGTATCCGGGGCCGAGCGCGCCAGCGCCGAGCAGATGTCGCTGCTCAACGCCCAGTTGCGGCGCACGTACATGGGGGGGTGAGT
>JANJVX010000241.1 GCA_024709845.1 Burkholderiaceae bacterium
GTGCCCGCAGCGAAGCGACGGGACGCAGCCCGCAGGGTCGCTTTCTCTATGGTGACGTTCTCTGGGCGAGACCAGAGAAAGTTACTGCGCCGCCGGGCGCACACCCCGGCTCCCGCATGTCGGAAAGGCATGCAGATAACTATCAAACGATAGCTGCAAGCGCTTATCAGGTAAGCGCCAGAGCCCAATTTGCCCAGAAAATCAGCCCCCAGGCCGAAAGAACGCATCCAGCACTGGCACCAACCCCGGAAACTCCTGCGCAAACCGTTCGCGGTTCACGAAATACGCCTCGCAGGCCACCGCGAAAAATTCGACCGGTGACGTCGCGCCGTAGGCATCCAGCCAGGGCCGTGCGGCGCCAAAGCGCTCGGCCTTGATGACGGCTTCGCGGAAATGCTGGTAGGCCGGTTCCCAGGCCGCCCACCAGGCCTCGTAGGCGGCGCGGCCGCCGCGTGTGCCCAGGAAACCGGCAGGCAGGGGCGGGCAGCCGTTGGGAGGGCCGCTTTTCATGTCGAGCTTGTGCACAAACTCGTGCACCACCACGTTGCTGCCGTGGTGCGCGGTGTGGGCGGCATCCTCCACATGCTGCCAGCTCAGCATGACGGGGCCGCGCTCCATGGCCTCGCCGGCCAGCACCTCGGTGTAGTGGTGCACCACGCCGGCCTCGTCGCGGCTCTCGCGCCGGGCGACGGCCTCGCCGGGGTGCACGACGATGGTCACGAAGTCGTCGTACCAGCCCAGCGCATCGCCGGGCTCGCCCCAGTGCAGCAGCGGCAGGCAGGCCTGGGCGGCGATGTCGATGGCCATGGCGTCGGTGACCACCATGCCGTGCGCACCGTGGAACTGCTTGCCATCGAGGAAGAGGGCGCTCAGGGCGCGCAGCTTGGCTTGGTCCGGCAGGCTCAGGGCGGCAAGGAAGGGGTGGCGCCGCAGCGTTTCCAGCCAGAGTTCGGCCGGGATGTCGGGCACGGGGGCGAGGGTGCTGCGCAAGCGGTTGCGCAGCCGGTTCAAGAAGGCGGGCATCGCCGTCAGGTGGGGACGATGGCGACGCGTTCCAAGCCCTGGGGCGTGAGGCGCAGCACATCGGCGCGCGGCGGCTGGGCGGCGGCGTCCCAGTCGCTCAGCACCACGCGGCGCAAATGGGGCGCCAGCGTGTGTTCGGCCGGGCGGTGCGTGTGGCCGTGGATCAGGGTGGTGGCGTCGGCCGCCTGCAGCCAGGCGATGGCGGCAGGGCCGTCCACGTCGGCGTACACCGCGCCGGACTGCTTGCGTGCTTCGCTCTCCGCGCGGATGCCGCGCGCCTGGGTGCGTCGTTGCTCCAGGGGCTGGGCCAGGAAGTGCTCTTGCCACTGTGCGCTGCGCGCCTGCACGCGAAAGCGCTGGTAGTCCACATCCTGAAGGCACAGCGCGTCGCCATGGCTGAGCAGCAGGCGCTGGTCTTGCCAGACCAGCACGGTGGGGTCCTGCAGCAGGGTGGCGCCGGTGCGCCGGGCAAAGCCGGGACCGATGAGAAAGTCGCGGTTGCCGTGCAGAAAGAACAGTGCCCGCTGGCGGCTGGCGGCCTGCAGCAGGGCGCAGGCCCGGGATTCAAAACTGCCGGGGTCGTCCAGTGCGTCGTCGCCTACCCAGACCTCGAACAGGTCGCCCAGGATGAACAGGGCGTCGGCGGGCGTGGTCTGCAGGTAGTGGCGCCAGGCGGCCACGGTGCCGGGCTCGCTGGCCTGCAGGTGCAGGTCCGACAAAAAATCGACCGTGCGCCAGTGCGAAGGAGCGGCCAGCTCCTCGCACCGGGGCACGGTCGGGGTCACGGAGATCGCGGTCAGATCAGAGGGCAACCGCTTTTTCGATCACCACGTCGTCCTTGGGCACGTCGTCGTGGAAGCCCTTGCGGCCGGTCTTGACGGCCTTGATCTTGTCCACCACGTCGGTGCCCGAGACCACCTTGCCGAACACGGCGTAGCCCCAGCCTTGCGCCGTGGGCGCGGTGTGGTTCAGGAAGCCGTTGTCGGCCACGTTGATGAAGAACTGCGCGGTGGCCGAGTGCGGGTCGCTGGTGCGGGCCATGGCCACGGTGTAGTTGGCGTTCTTCAGGCCGTTCTTGGCTTCGTTCTCGATGGGGGCGTCGGTGCCTTTCTGGTTCATGCCGGGCTCGAAGCCGCCGCCCTGGACCATGAAGCCGGGGATCACGCGGTGGAAGATGGTGTTGTTGTAGTGGCCCTTGTTCACGTAGGACAGGAAGTTTTCCGTGGACTTGGGGGCCTTTTCAGCGTCGAGTTCGAGGGTGATGACACCGTAGCCGGTGATGTGCAGTTCGACTTGGGGGTTGCTCATGGTGGGTTCCTTCAGAAAATGGCTTACTTCACCAGGGTGGCGGAAGTGATGGTGACGGGCGTGGTGGGCACGTTCTGGAACGGGCCCTTGTTGCCCGTGGGCACGCCCTTGATCTTGTCCACGACCTCGGTGCCCGAGATCACTTTGCCGAACACGGCGTAGCCGTGGCCGTCGGGCTGGGGCGCGTTGAGCATGGCATTGTCCTTCACGTTGATGAAGAACTGCGCCGTGGCCGAATCGGGCACGTTGGTGCGCGCCATGGCGATGGTGTAGGTGTCGTTCTTCAGGCCGTTGGCGGCTTCCAGCGGGATGGGCGCGCGCATGGGTTTTTGCACCATGTCGGCCGTGAAGCCGCCGCCCTGGATCATGAATCCGTCGATCACGCGGTGGAAGATGGTGCCGTCGTAGTGCTTGTCGGCCACGTACTTCAGGAAGTTTTCCACCGTCTTGGGTGCCTTGGCGGGGTCGAGCTGCACGACGATGTCGCCCAGCGAGGTGGACAGCTTGACCTTGGGGGCATCCTGCGCATGTACGGGTGCTACAGAAAACATAGCTGACAGCGCAATGCCAGCAATTGCCAGCGCCGAATTTCTTCTGGAAATCATCCAATCACTCCTTCGAAAAATATCTGCCAGCGGTCTCCCCGGCGGGCCCAGAACTGCCGCTTGACGGGCCCGGTACGGGAGCCTTCGGCCACTTCGCCGAACTGGACCACCATGGTATCGGTGGTGTCGGTCCAGCGCAGGTAGGACTTGTCCTTGAGTTCGATGTCCCGGCCCCGCAGGGCGCGTGTTTCGGCCTGCAGCACGGCGGACCATTCGGCCAGGTTCTTCTTCTTGGGCGCCTGGAAATCGGGCGCATAGAAGCCCAGCAGGCGCTGCATGTCGCCCTCGGTCTTGGCGGTGCGCCAGGCGTCGAGAACCGCCTCGAAGGATTTGCGGTCGGCCTGGATGCTGTGCGGCTGCACCCACTCCAGTTGCCGGGCAATGACCACGGGCGTGGTGCGCGGCTCCACGGTGCGCAGCAGGCGCTCCAGGTCGGGGTTGGCCAGCGCGACGCAGCCATCGGTGGCCTGGGGCGCCCGGGCAAACTGGTCGGGCGGTGTGCCGTGCAGCCAGATGCCGCTGCCGGTCTTGCCGCGCAACTGGTCGAGCGGGTTGGGGTAGTTCAGGGGCAGGGCACCGGAGCCGTAAAAGTCGCGCAGCGTGGCCGGGTCGAGACGGCTGGTGATGAAGTACACGCCCAGCGGGGTGCGCTGGTCGCCTTCGACCACCTTTTCGATGCCGAGCTTGCCCACCGAGGCGTAGTAATCGGCCACCAGGCGCAGTCCCTTGGGGGTGTTCTCGAACAGGTACAGGCGCGAGAGTGCCGCATCGACCGCGATGGCATGGCGGTGGCGGGGCGCCAGCTGCAGGAACTGCGAGGGGATGCTGTGCTCGGCCGGGCGTGCGCGCTGGGCCACCACGCGCTGGCGGGATTCGGTGCGCAGTTCGTCCAGCACCGCCTTGGCGCTGGCCGTGCTGGCCGCAGAAGGCGCGGGCACGTCGCCCAGGCGTTGCAGTGCCCGCGTGCGGGCCGAGAGCAGGTCGCCCAGGGCCAGCTGGGCGAGCTGGAAGTTGGGGTAGTCCTGCACCAGGCGCTCGGCGCTGGCCAGGGCCTCGCGCGAGCGGCCTTCGCTGGTGAGCTGAAAGACCTGCAGCAGCCGGGTCTCGGCCTGGCCGTCGCGCAGCGGAGGGGCGGGCTGGGTGGCTGCCGCACGCCGCGCCTTGCCCTTGCCCGTGCTCCCCTGGGACTGGGCGGGCAGGGCCGCCAGCAGCGAGGCCATCAAAAGTCCCACGGCCGCCAGGCGGCGGCCCGTGGTGGCAACCACACACATACGCAGTCTCAAGGCTGTGCCAGGGCCTGCGGGGTGGGCCGCACAGCGCTGGAAGTTGTCATCAAGCGCCCCATCAGCCCCCCGTCGATTCGCGCACGATGGTCCAGCGGCCCTGGCTCTGGACCAGCTCCAGCGTCTTTCGGCTGGAGACGTTCAGTGTGTCCGCGCTGTAGGCCTGGTGGAAGCGGGCCGTGGCCTTGTCGCCCTCCACGGTCACCTGCATGTCCGAGAGCTTCACGCTGATGCGTTTTTTGCTCACGATGCGCGCTTCGCGCTCCTTCTCCCAGGCGGCACGGGTCTGGCGGCCTGGGGGCGTGAACTCCTTGCCATAGGCGCCCAGATACGCCTTCATGTCTTTGGCGGCCCAAGCTTCGGCCCAGGCCTGGATGGCGGCGGTGACGGATTTCTCCGCACCGGCGTCGTTGCCGGGGGCTTGGGCGGGTGAGGGCGTGGGTGCTGCCACGGGGGTTGCCTGCGGTGCGGGTGCGGGGGCTGGTGTGGCCGCCGGTGCGGGCGCGGGCGCAGGCGCCACGGGCTTGGCGGCCGCCACGGGTGCTGGCGCGGCAGGGGCTGCCGGTGCGGGGCGCGGGGCGCGGGTGCCGCTTTCCACCGAGAACAGGTCGCGGATCAGTGCCAGCTTGGGCTTGACCGAGCCAGCGTTGCTGGCGTCAAGCTGCAGGGCCTTGTTGTACGCCTGGCTGGCGAGCTTGGCATAGATGTCGCCCAGGTTTTCGTGTGCCGTGGCGTAGCTGGGGTTGGTGCGGATGGCCATCTCCAGCGCGGCGCGGGACTTGTCGAGCTGGTTCTGGCTGGCGTAGATCACGGCCAGGTTGTTGTAGGGCTCGGGCAGCTCGGGGTATTCCTCGGTCAGCTTGGTGAAGGTGACGATGGCGTCGTTCTGCTTGCCCGCATCGGCCTGGGCCACGCCGCGCAGGAAGCGCAGTTGCGGGTCGCGCGGCGCGGCGGCCAGACGCTGGTCGGCCTTGGCCAGCGCCTCGGTGGGCTTGCCGGCCTTGAGCAGCTGGGTGATCTCTGCGTAGTCGTTGGCGTGTGCCAGGCCCGTGCCCACGAGAGCTGTCAGAGCCAGCAGGCGCAGGAAACGGGGAAGGGTACGGCGGACTTGCTTCATGGGCATGCGGTGGTGTGGGGAGCGTGCCCGGACCCGGGCCGGGCTTATACTGCGGCGGATTGTAGCTGAGGGGGTTGTCATGACGGTGCGTTGTTGCCGCTGGTGATTTTCATGCGGTGCCCGGCTCCGGGCGCACCCCTGGCGGGGCTCCGTGCCCCCTTGCTGCCGGGTGAGCTGATTCACCCTCCTGACCGAGTTTCCCGTAACTGACATCCCATGAGTTTGCGCATCTACAACACGCTTTCGCGTGCCCTGGAAGATTTTTCCCCGCTCGAACCCGGCCATGTGCGCATGTATGTGTGCGGCATGACCGTGTACGACCTGTGCCACCTGGGCCATGCGCGTTCCATGGTGGCCTTCGACGTGGTGCAGCGCTGGCTGCGCGCCAGCGGCTACCGCGTCACCTACGTGCGCAACATCACCGACATCGACGACAAGATCATCAAGCGCGCCGTGGAGAACGGTGAGACCATCCGTGGCCTGACCGACCGCATGATCGCCGCGCTCCACCAGGATGCTGACGCGCTGGGCATTCAGCGCCCCGACCACGAGCCGCGCGCCACCGAATACGTGCCGCAGATGCTGACCATGATCGGCCAGCTCGAAGGCAAGGGCCTGGCCTACCAGGCCGGCAACGGCGACGTGAACTACGCCGTGCGCAAGTTCCCGGGCTACGGCAAGCTTTCGGGCAAGTCGCTCGACGAGCTGCAGGCCGGCGAGCGCGTGGCCGTGCAGGAGGGCAAGGGCGATCCGCTCGACTTCGTGCTCTGGAAGAGCGCCAAGCCCG
>JANJVX010000253.1 GCA_024709845.1 Burkholderiaceae bacterium
GGTACACATGCTGGCCCAGCTGGTTGCGCAGCGCCTGCATGACGAAACGGGTTTCGCCCGCATCGAGCCCGGTGCGGTGCACCAGCCAGCCTGCGGGCTTGTACACGGCCACCAGGTGGTCGTCGCGCCAGAGGATGTGCAGGGGGGGCATGGGCGCGCATTGTGACGCAAGCGAAAAACGCAGGCCGCTGCTACGATGCCGCGCGTTGTTCATTCGAAGGAGCCCCCATGTCCGCAGGAGACTGGAAAGACATGTATGCCGCCGCCGTGGAGGGCGACCTGCCCCGCGTGCGCCACCATATCCAGGGGGGTGTGAATCCCAATTACCAGCACCCCGAAATCCAGTGCACGCCCTTGGTGGCCAGCCTGATCGGGGGGCATGACGCGGTGGCGCGCTACCTGCTGGACCACGGGGCCGACCCGCAGTTGCTGTCGATCTTTGACGGGCTCACGCCGATGCAGGCGGCCCGCAAGCATGGCCGCACCGCGCTGGCCGAACTGCTGCAGGAGCGCGGCGCGCGGGATGCGCCCGAGGTGCGCGAGCCCTTCTGGAAGCGCTGGCTGCCGGTATAGACGAGCGTCAGGGAAGCCGCGCGTCTTCCTTGGCGCGCAGCTTGGCGGCGATGTACTCGCCGTGCGTCACATGCAGCAGACCCGCCACCTTGTTGATGGCGTGGTTCTCGTGGGCGTCCAGGTGGCCGTCGGCATAGGCCACCTGCCACATGGCCTCGACAAGGTGAATTTTCTGCTCGTGCGTGAAGTGGTCGTTCAGCGTGCCGGTGAAGCGGTGGTAGTCATATGCCGCATGGGCCGTGGTGGTGGCCAGTTCCACCAGCCGCGCCTGTTCGTCCGGCGCCAGGCGGAACTTGCGCTGCAGCGCGGCCAGCAGGGCCTGGTGCTCGGCGGGGGAGGTGGAGGCATCGGCGCGCACCACCTCCACCAGCAGCACGGCAGCCGCCAACTGCACCGCGTGTGCGGTGTCGTGCGGGTTGCTGGCGGGCTGGGTGAAGCTGTCGAACAGGTCTTTGAGGGTCTTGAGCATGGGATGTGCAGTGGGTGGGCAGGCGGCCGCGAGCGCGGCGACAATCCTGCCATGAAGACCATTCTCCCTCTCCAGTTGCTGGTGGCTCCCGGCAAGAACGATCCCGATCCCCTGGTTTTGTACCACGGGCGCAGCTGCCCTGACGGTTTTGCCGCGGCCCTGGCGGCCTGGATGTACTACGGCGGGCAGGTGCAGTGCGTGGGGCTGGACCATGGTGATGTGCAGTCGGTGGCCGACCTGCCGCTCCTGGATGGCCGGGCCGTCTATATCCTGGATTTCTCCTTCTCGGCCGAAATTCTGCGGGCCATTGAGGAGCGTGCAGCCAAGCTGGTGCTGCTGGACCACCATAAAAGCGCGGCAGAAAAACTCACCGGCTTTGCCTGCCGCTGCGGCGTGGTGCATTTCGACATGAGCAAGTCCGGTGCCCGGCTGGCGTGGGAGTTCTTTCACCCCGAGGCGGCGCTGCCCGCCCTGGTGCGCCATGTCGAAGACCGCGACATCTGGGCCTGGCAGTACCCCGAGAGTGCGGCCTACCTGGCCGCGCTGGACATGGAGCCGTTCGACTTTGCCCGCTGGCGCGACATCGCGGCATTCGATGCGGCCCAGACGGCGGTTTTCATGGCCCGGGGCCAGGCCATGGATGAAAAATTCCACAAGCTGGCGGCCGACATGGCTGAAGGGGCCTTGCCCATCACCTTCAACGGGCAGCAGGGCCTGATGCTCAACGCGCCTGGCGCCTTCCACAGCCTGCTGGGCGAGATGCTGTCGCGCCAGAGCGGCACGTTCGCCCTGCTGTGGGCAGCCGGCAAGGGCGGGCTTGTCAAGGTGGGGCTGCGTTCGCAGCGCGGTTTTGACTGCATTCCCCTGGCCGAGAGCATGGGCGGCGGCGGCCATGCACAGGCCTGCGGCTTTCGCATGGGCGTCGAGCGCCTGCCCGAACTGCTCAGCGGGAAGTTCGAGGCCCGCGCCGATTGACCGTGCCGCGTCAGCGCGGGTGTTTGCGCCGGTAATCCCAGGGCGCCTGGGGGCGCGGTTGAGACCACAGCCCGGTGCCGCTGGCCCGGGCCTGGCGTTGCAGCGCCACAAGTTGCGGGTGCTCGCGGGCGGCCGGGGTGTAAACCCAGGCCAGTCCGGCGCGCAACTGCGCGCGCGCCGCGTTCACGCCCCGGCAGTGCACATGGGCCACGGTGCGGCCGTAGGGGTCGCGGCCTACCGGGGTGATGCGGGCCTGCTGCCGAAAGCACAGCCGGGCCAGGTTCTGCCGCGCGCGCTGCCCGAAGGCCTGCCGGTGTTCCGGTGCGTCGATGGCGGCCAGGCGCACCCGTTCCACGCGGTAGGGGCCGGGTGTGCCGCAGCGGATGGAGAGCGTGTCGCCGTCGTGGATGGCGATCACCAGGCAGAGCAATGGGGCAGCGGGCACTGGGGCAGGCAAGAAACGCAATCCGGCACTGTAGTGCATGGCGAAGACGGCCCTTGCATCGCGCCATCCCGTGCAAGGTAGTTTTACGCACGGGTATCTCCTGGGGTGTTTGTGCGACTGTCGCAAGGTGCTGCTGTTTTCTACGATAGCGGTGAACTTTTGAGGGCAGAGGAATGGTCGATCTGATTGGTTTTGCACACAGCAAATTTGGCAAGCTCCCGGGCGCCGAGCTGGAGACGTTGATGCGCCAGGTGGCCCAGGAGGCGGTGCAGGACGCCGGGCTGGAAGGGGGCGACATCGATGCGGTGGTCGTCGGGCATTTCAACCCTGGCCTGGTGGCCCAGGGCTTCACGGCCGGTCTGGCGGGCGGCTTGCTGCCCGGGCTG
>JANJVX010000262.1 GCA_024709845.1 Burkholderiaceae bacterium
CCGTGAACAGACCTGCCTTTCGATCATATTGATGTTCCGGTGTCATGGATGCAGTTTTGTTTTCGCACGTCCAAAGCAGAGGCATAAATCAATATGGATGCTGAGTTTGTAGCAGGGTTTGTTGCCAAGTGTCGTGCTCACGCACGCACATGCTATGTCGCTGCGCGCGAAAAGTCTCACCTAGATCAGAGTTGATAAAACGACTTGATCAGCCCCCAGGCCTCTTGCGGGTCATCGGTGTAGTGGAACAGTTTGCAGTCATCGGGTGAAATGGTGCCTTCTTCGACCAGGAAGTCGAAATCGATCAGCCGCTTCCAGAAGAGCGTGCCGAACAGGACGATCGGAACCGGTTTGGTCTTTCCGGTCTGCACCAGGGTAAGCACTTCGAACAACTCGTCGAGCGTGCCAAACCCTCCAGGAAAAGCCACCAGCGCCTTGGCACGCATCATGAAGTGCATCTTGCGCAGCGCAAAGTAGTGGAACTTGTAGCTCAGCGAGGGGGTGATGAAGCGGTTTCCTCCCTGTTCATGGGGCAGGGCAATGTTCAGGCCCACGTTGGGGGCGCCAGCATCGTGGGCGCCCCGGTTGGCGGCTTCCATGATGCCCGGGCCGCCGCCGGTACAGATGTAGAGGCGGTTCACCGGTTCTTGCCGGTTGCTGTGCTCGGCCACCAGTCGTGCGAACTGGCGTGCCAGATCGTAGTAGCGTGCGTTGCGCACCGTCCGCTCTGCCTGGGCGATGCGAGCGGCATCCGCGCTGGTCTGTGCATCGGCCAGTTGCAGTGCCGCCTGGTCAGGGTCGGTAAAGCGGGCACTGCCATAGACGACGATGGTGTTCTCGATGCCTTGGTGTGACTGGCCCAGGTCGGGCTTGAGCATTTCGAGCTGGAAGCGGATGCCCCGTGTCTCGCGCCGGAACAGGAACTCCGGGTCGGCAAAGGCCATGCGGTTGGAGTCGGCCAGAAGCGGATTGCCCTTGTTGGCGTGGGTGTGCAGTTCTTCCCAGGCGTCTGCCAGGTGGCGTTCATTGAGTTGGGTGGTGGCTTCCATGGTGTTTCCAGTCGGCGCGATCAGAGGCGCGCCAGTGATTCAGGGCACGGTGCCGTGCCGGATGGGCCATTTTAGGGGGCGTCCGGTGTGCACCATGCTCTGCTCCCCCCATGCCCTGGCGCTATGAATTGTGCAGTGTGGAGTGGGCGGAAATGGCAGGGGTCAAGCCCGCTCTGATACCAGCAAGGCCACGGTCTGCAGGCCCAGAACCGTCATCAGAAGAGAGCCGAACAGGTGCAGTGCCACTGTGCCGAAAGCCAGCAGGTAGCGCTGCTGCTGCAGCATGGTCACCACCTCGGCCGAGAAACTGGAGAAGGTGGTCAGTGCCCCCAGAAAGCCGGTGACCAATGCCAGTCGCCAGACGGGATCAAGATGGGGCAGGGATTGGAAAACTGCGATACATACGCCGATGAGGTAGCCGCCAATCAGGTTGGCGGCCAAGGTGCCCCAGGGCAGCAGGGCACCGGGGCTGAGCCACAGGCCCAGGCGCCAGCGGGCAAGGGCGCCCAGGCTGGCACCGAGGCAGATGGACAGGACGTTCAGCATGCTGCCATTGTCCAGCAATGCAGGGGGGCTGTCTGCAGTGGGTCAGCGGGCCGCCATCTGCTGTGGCAGCCAGGTCACGATGGCCGGAAAGACGTAGATCAGCGCCACGGCGGCACACATCAGCAGGAACATGGGCAGCGTGACCTTGGCGATCCAGGGCAACTGCCGTCCTGTCATGCCTTGCAGCACGAACAGGTTGAAGCCCACCGGCGGGGTGATCTGCGCCATCTCCACCACCAGTACGACGAAGATACCGAACCATATCGGGTCGATGCCGGCGGCCTGCACCGTGGGCATGAGCACCCCCATGGTCAGGACCACCATGGAGATGCCATCGAGGAAGGACCCCAGGATGATGAAGAACAGCGCCAGTGCCAGGATGAGCTGTGCCTGGCTCAGGCCGAGCGAGGCAATCCACTCGGCCAGATGGCGGGGCAGGCCGATGTAGCCCATCGACAGCGTCAGGAATGCGGCCCCCGCCAGAATCAGCGCGATCATGCAGTACAGCCGTGTGGCACCCATCAGCGCATCGCGAAAGCTGGCCCAGGTCAGTGATCCTTGCGCCGCCGACAGCAGGAGCGCTCCCACAACGCCCACCGCTGCGGCCTCGGTGGCGGTGGCGATGCCGGTGTAGATGGAGCCCAGCACGGCGGCGATCAGCAGCATGACGGGGATGAGGGCGCGCGAGGCAGACAGTTTTTGCCGCAGGCTCAGATGCTCGGTGGCCTGGGGAATCTGCTCCGGGTGGCGCAACGCCCACAGCATGATGTAACCCGAGAACAGTGTGGCCAGAAGCACCCCGGGCAGGACGCCTGCCACAAACAGCCGTGAGATCGACACTTCGGCCATCACGCCGTAGACGATCATGATGATCGACGGGGGAATCAGCAGGCCCAGCGTGCTGGCGCCCGCCAGGGTGCCAATGACCATGTGCTCGGGGTAGCCGCGCTGCTGCAGCTCGGGCAGCGTCATCTTGCCGATGGTGGCGCAGGTGGCAGCGCTGGAGCCCGACACCGCCGCGAAGATGGTGCAGCCCACCACGTTGGTGTGCAACAGACGGCCGGGCAGGCCCTGCACCCAGGGCGCCAGGCCTTTGAACATGTCCTGCGACAGCCGCGTGCGAAACAGGATTTCGCCCATCCAGATGAACAGGGGCAGGGCAGTCAGCGTCCAGCTCGATGCCGAGCCCCAAATGGTCACGGCCATGGCGTCGCCCGCGGGGCGGGCGGAGAAAAGCTGCATGCCGATCCAGGCCACGCCCGAGAGCGTGAGCCCGATCCACACGCCACTGCCCAGGATCAGGAACAGCGACAGCACCAGTAGGCCGGTAATGGCAAGGTCACTCATGGCGAGGGGCTCTCGGTTACTCGTCGCGCAGCGATTCGGCGGGGTTCTGGCGCCCGCGGCGGCCCCGCAACTCCAGGACTAGCTCGTCCACGAAGGCGATGGCCAGTATCACCGTGCCAATCGCCATGCCCAGCTGCGGAATCCACAGCGGCGTGGCATCGCTGCCGGTCGAGATGTCGTGGAATGCATGCGACTGCCACGCCAGCCGCCCGCTGTAAAACGCAAACAGCACGGCCAGCAGCGTGGCTGCTGCCAGCGCCCACAGTTCCATTGCTTTCTTCCAGCGGCCATGCAGGGCATTGATCAGCAACGTGACCCGGATATGCTCGCCCCGCTTGAGGGTGTGTGCCAGCGCCAGAAAACCGGCGCCCGCCATGAGATAGCCCGCGTAGGCGTCGGTGCCCGGCACATGAAAGTGCAGCTG
This sequence comes from Burkholderiaceae bacterium, assembly GCA_024709845.1. Classification (GTDB taxonomy): domain Bacteria; phylum Pseudomonadota; class Gammaproteobacteria; order Burkholderiales; family Burkholderiaceae_C; genus Simplicispira. The sequence continues at coordinate 3,367 of JANJVX010000262.1, forward strand.
TCGGCTGACAATGGACAGCAGCACCATGCCCAGCAAGGCCACCAGCAGCAGCGCCGCCAGGGCTGCGGCGCTGTCATACAGGGTGTCGAGCAGGCGGCGCATGCAGGCCACTTATTTGCTGTAGGCGTCGATCAGGGCCTTGCCATCGGGGCCGGCCTTGTCCAGCCATTCCTTGAGCATGGCGTCACCCACCTTGGCCATGTCGGCCTTGAGCTGCGTCGACGGCGGCAGCACCTGCATGCCATTGGCCTTGAGCTTTTCCAGTGTTTCGGTGTTCACCTTCTGGCTGGCCGCCCAGCCGCGCGCCTCGGCGTCGGCACCGGCCTTGAGCAGGGCGTCCTGGCTGGGCTTGTCGAGCGCGTCGAAGGCCTTCTTGTTCACGATCACCGCGTTCTTGGGCAGCCAGGCCTGGGTGTCGTAGTAGTACTTCAGGTGCTCGTAGAGCTTGCTGTCCACGCCCGTTGCGCCCGAGGTCATGGTCGATTCGACCACGCCCGTGGCGAGCGCCTGCGAGAACTCGGCCGCCTGCACGGTGACCGGCTGCGCGCCCACCAGCTCGGCGATGCGCGACGTTGCCGGGCTGTAAGCGCGCCACTTGATGCCCTTGAGGTCGGCCGCGGCGTTCACCGGCTTCTTGGTGTAGATGCCCTGGGGCGGCCAGGCCACCGCGTAGAGCAGCACCATGCCCTGTTCGGCGAGCTTCTTCTCCAGGAAGGGCTTCTGCGCCTGGTAGAGCTTTTTCGAGTCGTCGTAGCTGGTGGCCAGGAAGGGCAGGCCGTCGGTGCCGAACAGCTGCCATTCGTTCTGGAAGTTGGCCAGGAGGATCTCGCCCATCTGGGCCTGGCCGCCCTGCACGGCGCGCTTGATCTCCGGCGCCTTGAAGAGCGCGGCGTTGGCGTGCAGCGTGATCTTGAGCTTGCCGCCGGTGGCCTTGTCCACATCGCTCGCCAACTGGGCCATGTTCTCGCTGTGGAAGTTGGTGGCCGGGTAGGCGGCGGCCAGATCCCATTTGGTCTGGGCCATGGCGGGGGTGATCGACAGGCCGCAGGCCAGGGCCAGGGCGAGCGCGGTGGCGGGGAAGAATCGACGCTGCATGGAAGGACTCCGCAATGTGGGTTGGAAGGAACGAGGGCAGGAAATCACTGTAGCGGGACGTCTGCCGCCAGGGCGTAGGTGTTTATCCTGAATGTCGACAAATTACCGACAATTTGTTTTTGACTTGCCTACAATGAATCGGCATACACATTCCGTGCCAGCCCACCCACCCTGGAGTTGTCTTCCATGAAACCTGCGGCGCGATCCAAGTCTGAATCCTCCGTGCCCATCGTGTCGTCGGCGCACCTGGTGTCGGCGCAGAGCGCCGAGATGAGCGAGTTCGAGTTTGGCCTCATCGTGGCCGGCAATGCTTTCCACCGCTGGGTGGCGCATTGCATGGCGGCGGCGGGCCTGAAGGACCTCACGCCGCTGGACGTGCTGGTGCTGCACCACGTCACGCACCGGGCGCGCGACAAGCGCCTGGCCGACATCTGCTTCATCATGAACGTGGAGGACACGCACCTGGTGAACTACGCGCTCAAGAAGCTCCAGGGCCTGGGCGTGGTCGCCTCGCACAAGAGCGGCAAGGAAGTGACCTACGCCGCCACCGACACCGGCCGCGCCTACGTGCAGCGCTACCGCGAGATCCGCGAGAGCTGCCTGATTGACGCGCTCAAGGCCGACGACGCGCTGAACCGCGACATCGGCGAGCTGGCGCGCCTGCTGCGCGTGCTCTCGGGCATGTACGACCAGGCGGCGCGCGCAGCCGCGTCGCTTTGAACGAAATCGGACTACAGCGCTTTACTGGTAAGCGCTAGAAGCTATCTTATCAATAGCACACCATGACCACCAAGCACACCCCACAGCCCGCCCGCTGGCAGTTCTGGATCGACCGGGGCGGCACCTTCACCGATGTGGTGGGCAAGCGCCCCGACGGCCGGCTCGTCACGCACAAGCTGCTGTCCGACAACCCCGAGCAGTACCGCGACGCGGCGGTGGCCGGCATCCGCCACCTGCTGGGGCTGGCGCCGGGCGCGCCGGTCACGCCCGAGTTGGTCGAGTGCGTGAAGATGGGCACCACGGTGGCGACGAATGCGCTGCTGGAGCGCAAGGGCGAGCCCACGCTGCTCGTGACCACGCAGGGCTTCCGCGACGCGCTGCGCATCGCCTACCAGAACCGTCCGCGCCTGTTCGACCGCCACATCGTGCTGCCCGAGCTGCTCTACAGCCGCGTGATCGAGGCACAGGAGCGCATCGGCGCGCACGGCGACGTGATCGAACCGCTCGACGAGGAGCACCTGAAAGAGCGCCTCTGGGGTGCCTACGACACCGGCCTGCGCAGCGTGGCCATCGTCTTCATGCATGGCTACCGCTACACGCAGCACGAGCAGGCAGCGGCCCGGCTGGCGCGCCAGGCGGGTTTCACGCAGGTCAGCACCTCGCACCAGACCAGCCCGATGATGAAGTTTGTCGGCCGGGGCGACACCACGGTGGTCGACGCCTACCTCTCGCCCATCCTGCGCCGCTACGTGGAGCAGGTAGCGGCCGAGATGCCGGGCGTGAAGCTGTTCTTCATGCAGTCCTCGGGCGGCCTGACCGACGCGCGCGTGTTCCAGGGCAAGGACGCCATTCTCTCGGGCCCGGCGGGCGGCATCGTGGGCATGGCGCGGACGGCCGAGCTGGCGGGGCACGGGCGCGTCATTGGCTTCGACATGGGCGGCACCAGCACCGACGTGAGCCACTACGCCGGCGCGTTCGAGCGCGAGTTCGAGACCCAGGTGGCCGGCGTGCGCATGCGCGCGCCCATGATGAGCATCCACACCGTGGCGGCGGGCGGCGGCTCCATCCTCGGGTTCGACGGCGCGCGCTTCCGCGTCGGCCCCGAGAGTGCGGGCGCCAACCCCGGCCCGGCCAGCTACCGGCGCGGCGGCCCGCTGGCCGTGACCGATGCCAACGTGATGGTGGGCAAGATCCAGCCCGCGCACTTCCCGCGCGTGTTCGGCCACGGCGCCGACGAGCCGCTCGACGGCGCCGTGGTGGCGCAGCGCTTCGGCGCGTTGGCGGCGCAGACGGGGCGCACGGCCGAGGACGTGGCCCATGGCTTCATCCAGATCGCCGTGCAGCAGATGGCCAATGCCATCAAGAAGATCAGCGTGGCGCGCGGCTACGACGTGACACGCTACACCCTGCAGTGCTTCGGCGGCGCGGGCGGCCAGCATGCCTGCCTGGTGGCAGATGCGCTGGGCATGCCGCAGGTGCTGGTGCACCCGCTGGCGGGCGTGCTCTCGGCCTACGGCATGGGCCTGGCGGACCAGAGCCTGATCCGCGAGCAGGCGGTGGAATGCCGGCTCGCGCCCGAAGCCCTGGGCACTGTGCAGGCCGCGCTTGACGCGCTGGCCGAGGCGGCGCGCACCGATCTGGCGCGCCAGCAGGTGGGCGCGGGCACGGTGGCGGTGCGCCGGCGCGTGCATGTGCGCTACGAAGGCTCGGACGCGGCCCTGGTGGTCGATGCCCCCGATGCGCTGCTGGGCGACGCGGCGGCGGGCGTGGCGGCCCTGGTGGCCGGGTTCGAGGCCGCCTACCGCCAGCGCTACGCCTTCCTCATGCAGGGCAAGGCCCTGGTGGTGGAGGCCGTGTCGGTGGAGGCCGTGGTGGAGGGCGACGCACCCGCCGAGCCGCGCCATGTCCTGCAGCCGGTGCGCGCGGTGCCCCGGCGCGACACCGTGCGCATGTACACCGCCGGCCTGGACGGCACGGCCGCCTGGCAGGACGCGGCCCTGGTGGTGCGCGAGGACCTGCGCCCCGGCGACGTGATCGGTGGCCCGGCCATCATCGCCGAGAAGAACGCCACCACCATCGTCGAGCCCGGCTGGGAGGCGCGGCTCACGGAACTGGACCACCTGCTGCTGCAGCGCCGTGCGCCGCGCGCCGTGCGTCATGCCGCTGGCACCACGGTGGACCCGGTGCTGCTGGAGGTGTTCAACAACCTGTTCATGAACATCGCCGAGCAGATGGGCCTGCAGCTGCAGAACACAGCCTACTCGGTGAACATCAAGGAGCGGCTCGACTTTTCATGCGCGCTGTTCGACGCCGAGGGCCACCTCATCGCCAACGCGCCGCACATGCCGGTGCACCTGGGCAGCATGGGCGAAAGCATCCAGACCGTGATCCGCGACAACCAGGGGAGCATGCGCCCTGGCGACGTCTACGTGCTCAATGACCCCTACCACGGCGGCACGCACCTGCCGGACATCACCGTCATCACGCCGGTCTACGTGGACGGCGCGGACCGGCCCACCTTCTACGTGGGCAGCCGGGGCCACCATGCCGATGTGGGCGGCACCACGCCGGGCTCCATGCCGCCGTTCTCCACGCGCATCGAGGAGGAGGGCGTGCAGATCCAGAACTTCAAGCTCGTCGATGCCGGCGTGCTGCGCGAGGCCGAGATCCTGGCGCTGCTGGCCAGCGGTGAATACCCCTCGCGCAACCCGCAGCAGAATCTGGCCGACCTGAAGGCCCAGATCGCCGCGAACGAAAAGGGCGTGCAGGAGCTGCACCGCATGGTGGCGCAGTTCGGCCTGGACGTGGTGCGTGCCTACATGGGCCATGTGCAGGACAACGCCGAGGAGTCGGTGCGCCGCGCCATCACGCGCCTTTCTGCGCGCTTGCACGACGGCCGTTTCACGCTGCCGCTGGACAATGGCGCGCAGATCCAGGTGGCCGTGCGCATCGACGCCGCCAGCCGCAGCGCCGAGATCAACTTCACCGGCACCAGCGCGCAGCAGGCGAACAACTTCAACGCGCCCACGGCGGTGTGCATGGCGGCGGTGCTCTACGTGTTCCGCTGCCTGGTGGACGACGACATCCCGCTCAACGCCGGCTGCTTGAAGCCCCTCAAGGTGATCATCCCGCCGGGCTC
>JANJVX010000043.1 GCA_024709845.1 Burkholderiaceae bacterium
TCCCGGTGCACCCAAAACACCGTGTTCACGTTCTCCGTGGGGTCGCTCAGCGGTCTTTGCGAGAGCTTTAACACGTTCTAAGCCGCCCTGGTGAATCGCTGGCCCCTGCGATGCCAGGGCCGCGTGGCCCGGGTGAAACACCCGCTGCATCAAGATGCCGGGGGCGCCGCCATGCCACGCTGCAGAACCTCGCTGCCGCTGTGGGTGTGCACCCGTGCGCCGAGCAGCGTGAGCAGGTGCATGAGGCCCATCCACATGCGCTCGAAGGCCGGCATCTCGCCGGGCACCTGCAGCAGGTGGTGCCCCAGCACGCGCTGGTCTGCGGGGCGGGTGACGGGAGGCGGTGTCTTGGTGCCAAAGTCGAACACTGCCTGCGTGAAAGGCTCGATCTGCCAGGCCTGCATCTGCGCCAGCGCCGGGGCGAGTTCCGCGCTGTAGGTCTGCAGGCTGACATCCGGCCGGGCCAGGCCCAGAGCCTGGTAGGCCTGCAGCACCCGTGCATGGCGTCGCGGGTCGTCCGCGGGCTGCAGCAGGGCCGACCAGGCCTGTGCCACCTGCGTCCGGAAGTCCTCTGACAGGTGGCGCGTGCAGCCGAAATCGAGCACGCCCACGGTGCCCTCGGGCGTGAAGAGAAAGTTGCCGGGGTGGGGATCGGCATGCACCCGGCCCAGCCCGAAGATGCAGTGCATGAACCAGTCCCACAGATGCTGTCCGGCCTGGTCGCGCAGCGCCTGGCGGGGCTGCGTGGCCAGCCAGGCATGCAGGGGGAGGCCGGGCAGGTACTGCTGCGTGAGCACCTGGGGGCGTGTGTGCGACAGGATGGGCAGCGCCATCTCCACGCCCGGCTGTGCGGCATGCAGAGCGAACCACTGCATCTGCTTGGCCTCCTGCAGGTAGTCCACCTCGCGCAGCAGAGTGGCTTCGATCTCGTCCATGACGCTGTCCACGACGCCGCCGGCAGGCAGGGGCAGGTCCGTGCGCGCCAGCGCGCGCAATGCGGAGCGCATGAGTTGCATGTCGCTGGCGACGGTGGCGGCAATGCCGGGGTACTGCACCTTCACGGCCACCAGGCCGTGGCCCGGCAGCTGAGCGCGATGCACCTGGCCCAGGCTGGCGGCGGCAAACGCGGTGGGCTCGAACTGTGCGAACAGCGTCTCGGGCTCCTGCCCGAAGGCCTGGCGGAACTCGCGCCCCACCAGGGCGCGGTTGAGCGGCAGCGCCTGGTGCTGGGCGCGTGCCAGCTCGTGGCGCACGCCCTCGGGCAGCAGCGTGGGGTGCATGCTCAGTACCTGCGACACCTTGAGCGCGGTACCCCGCAGCTGCCCCAGCGCGCCAAACAGGATGCGGCCCACGGCCGCTTCGTGCGCGGCCTGGGCCTGGGGTGTGCGCTGGCGTGCGCGGTGCCCCAGTTCGGCCATGCCGATGCGCGCGGCCGCAAGGCCGGTGATGGCGCTGCGGGCCAGCTTGCCCGTGCGTGGCGCGTCAGCGCTGGTCATGGTCCGCCAGCCGCTGCGCCGTGCCGCGCGCGATGCGGCGGTGGAACGGCGCGACCACCGCCATGTACACATGGCCCAGCGTGTTGTGGATGTGCACCACGGTGCTCAGCACCACGGCGGGCGCGGAGCCCGGGGCCGCCGCGCGCTTGCAGATGGAGACCTGCACGTCCAGGTGCTTGTCGTCCTGGCCCAAGAGCACCTCCGTCTCGCTCAGGTGGCGGATGCGGAAGATGCCCACGCGGTCGCCTGCCCGGTAGCTGTCGGCCTCGCGCAGCGAACGGCCGCTGGCCGGTGGGTGGCCGTCGTGCAGCTGGCCCAGGTCCTTCAGGCCCACCAGCCGCACGGCCTTGTTGCGCGCGAACATGAGGGCGCGTGTCCAGGCGGGTGTGCGCGCGGCCACGTCCAGCCACGATTGCAGGGCCGAGCGCTCCGGGTAGTGGTCGGTTGCCTCATAAGCATCAAAGAACTGCGCGCCCGGCAGCGTGGAATGGATGGCGGTGCCTGGGGGCACCCGTGTGGCGCGCACGGCCGGGGTGCGGTTCATGGCGTTTTCTTCGTGTTGGTGGTGCGCGGCTTGCGCCGTGCGCGGGCCGCCGTGGGGTCGGGCGGTGCGGTGGGTGCCGCAGCCGTCCGGGGGGCGCTGTCCATGGCCTGCCGTGCCATGTGCAGCACGCCCAGCAGGCTGCTGCCGTGCTGCGCCAGGCGCGCCATCTGGCTGCGCAGCACGAAGCCGCCGAGCTGCAGCACGCGGTTGACGAGGCCGCTGCGCAGGGTCTGCGCCAGCACACCCAGCGACAGGTCCACCAGCTGCGTGGTGTCGGCGAACTCCTCCGAGGTGTCGGCCAGCCAGTAGGCCACCACCCCGGCGAGGTAGTCGGTGTAGAGCCCGCCCGCCATGCCTTTGAAGTCGCACGGCTCGATCTCGCCCGCCGCCTCGGCCGCTTCCAGGAAACTGCTCACCGCCTCGCGCAGGGCCTGGCGTGCGGCCAGGGGCTCGGCCAGCAGGGTCAGGGGCGAGCGCTGCGCCAGCGTGCGCACCTGGGCCACGAATTCGCGGTCGGGCAGCAGGCGTTCGAGCACGGCGTCGGTCAGGCGCTGGAGCTTTTCCTGGAGCTGGTAGCCGGTGAAGCCGGGCGTCTGCAGGGTGTCGGCCAGCGCCTGCTGCACCACCGCGTCGAGGTAGCCCAGCACGATGCGGTCTTTGGTGGGAAAGTACTTGTAGATCGTGGCGTCGCCAATGCCGGCGGCGCGCGCGATGTCCTTCATCGTCGTGCCGTCGAAGCCCTGGCGGGTCATCAGATCGACCGCGCTGGCCACGATCTGGCGGCGCGTGGCGTCTTGCTGCTGGCGGGTGGTCTTCATTTGACTATTCTTTAAATAACAATAAATGTTATTTAAAGAATAGTTATTTCTTTTTAATGCGTCAAGCGTTCGCGCGCGGCCAAGCCCGTCCGCTGGGGGCGCAGCATGGAAAAAATTGGGGTCTTCTGGGCTTGCAGGGCTTATTGGTAAAGCGCTTGCAGCTATCAATAAAAGAGCTAATGATGCCGTCGCCGCATGCTGGAAAATGCCTCGAACTCCCAGCTGCGCAGCGCCAGCAGCAGGGTGTAGCCCTCGCGCTCGGTCTCGGGCAGGCGCTGGTCGGCCAGGTGCTGCTGGGCAAAGTCCTGGGCCAC
>JANJVX010000061.1 GCA_024709845.1 Burkholderiaceae bacterium
GTCGCTGCGCGGACTGCGCTGGATGGGGGATGCGGTCTGGTGGGCCATGGGCCCGGATTAAACCACCTTAATTCAAACATGTGTTTGAATTAATAAAAATTTCATGAAACAAACTGCACGCCGGGGGACGGTGCAGGCGTCCTCGGCGGCAGTGAAGTTTCTCAGGGAGCAGGCGTGTCGAACACCGCCTGCCACAGCGCCAGCACCGCCGCGCGCTCGGCCTGCAGTTCGGACAGGGGCACCTGGGTCGGCGTCTCGTCCAGCCGCGCGCGCTGCTGCACGCGGCGCAGTTCCCGGTAGGCCGAGGCGGCCGCCTGGCCCACGCCCGGGGGCAGCAGACCCGCCGTCTCGGCGCGCTGCAGCAGGGCGATGTTGCCCACGTTGTCCACCAGCTCGGGGTGGGCGGCCGACTGCGAGAGCACGAGGAACTGCACGGCGAACTCGGCATCGACCATGCCGCCCGTGCTGTGCTTGATGTCGAATTGCCCCGTGGGCGCCGGGTGCGCCGAGCGCACACGCTCGCGCATGGCCTGGATCTCCTGGCGCAGCGCGGCCGGGTCGCGCTCGGCGGTGATCACGGCCTGGCGCACCGCGTCGAAGCGTTCGCGCAGTGTCGGGGCGCTGCCGTCGGCGCCGGGCAGGTCCTCGCTGCCCAGCACGAAGCGCGCGCGCGTCATGGCCTGGTGTTCCCAGGTCCAGGCGGTGTTGCTGCCGCGCTGCTGCTGGTAGTTGGCGTAGGCCTCGAAGCTGGTCACGAGCAGGCCGGAGTTGCCGTTGGGGCGCAGCGCGGTGTCGATCTCGAACAGGTCGCCTTCGCCCGTCTTGACGGTGAGCCAGTTGATGAGCTTGCGCACGAAGGCGGCGTAGATTTCGGGGGCGCGCTCGTCGTCGTCGTCGAAGACGAACACGATGTCGAGGTCGCTGCCGTAGCCCAGCTCCTTGCCGCCGAGCTTGCCGTAGCCGATGATGCCGAACTGCGGCGTCTCGCGGTGGCGGTTCTTCAGGCGGGCCCAGCACCACTGCGCCGTCATGCGCAGCACGCTGTCGGCCAGCAGCGAGAGGTCGTCGGCCACCTGCTCCACGGTGATGCGGCCCTCCACGTCGCGCGCCAGCGTGCGGAAGATTTCGGCATGGTGGGCGCGGCGCAGCAGGTTCAGCAGGGCCTCGTCGTCGTCTTCCTGGGTCGAGCGCAGCGAGGCCAGGCGCAACTGCAGGTCGCGTTCGAAGTCGGCCACGACGAAGCGCTCGGACAGCAGCGAGCTGCCCGCCAGCTCGTCGATCACGCCCGGGTGCTGCAGCAGGTAGCGCGCAGGCCAGCGCGCCGCGCCCAGCAGGTGCAGCAGCTGCTCGTGCACGGCCGGGCGCTCCAGCAACAGGGCGAGGTAGCTTTCGCGGCGCAGCAGGGGTTCGAGCCAGTTGATGAGGCGCACGGCGGCTTCCTCGCCCATCCGGCCCTCGCGCAGCCACAGCGCGGTGCGCTGCACCAGGCGGAACAGGCGCGTGCGGGCCTCATCGCGCAGCGCTGCCACGCGCGGGTGGTTGCGCCATTCGGCCACGCGCTCGCGCAGCAGCGGCGGCAGCTGTTCCAGCAGGGCTTCGAGTTCGGGCGGCACGGCGGCGCCTGCCTGGGCGCCGTTACAGCCATTGCATTTCTTGGGCTCGTCGCCGCCCAGCAGGGTGTCGAATTCCTGGGCCACCAGTTCCCGGTGCACGTCCAGATCGTGCAGAAAGGCGCTGCAGTCGGCATAGCCCAGCGTCTGGGCGATCCAGGCCAGATCGTCGTCGCGTGTGGGCAGGATGTGGGTCTGCTGGTCGTCCAGGTACTGGATGCGGTGTTCCACGCGGCGCAGAAAGGTGTAGGCACACGCGAGCGCCTCGGCCGTCTCGCGGGGCATCAGCCCGGCACCGGCCAGGCGCTGGAGGGCATCGAGCGTGGGGCGGCGGCGCAGTTCGGGGAATTGCCCGCCGCGCACCACCTGCAGCAGTTGCACGGTGAACTCGATCTCGCGGATGCCGCCACGTGAGAGCTTGACGTCGTTGGCGCGCTCGGGGTGACCGGCGCTGCGTTTGGCGGCGTGGTCGCGGATCTGGCGGTGCAGCGCGCGCAGCGCGTCGAACACGCTGTAGTCGAGGTAGCGGCGGAACACGAAGGGCAGCACCACGCCGCGCAGTGCCTGCACGGCGGGGCTTCCAATGCAGGACTGGGGCGCGACCACGCGGCTCTTGAGCCAGGCGAAGCGCTCCCATTCGCGGCCCTGTACCTGCAGATAGTCCTCCAGCGCGGCGAGCGAGACGGCTGGCGGGCCGGAGTTGCCGTTGGGGCGCAGCGCCAGGTCCATGCGGAAAACGCAGCCGTGCTCGGTGGTGTCGCCGACGGCGCTGTAGATGATCTTGACGGCGCGCGCGAAGTATTCGTGGTTGGAGATGCGCCCGCGCCCATCGGGCGTGCCCTGCGTCTCGCCCTCGTGCTCGTAGACATAGATGAGGTCGATGTCGCTCGACACGTTGAGTTCGCGTGCGCCGAGCTTGCCCATGCCGATGACCCACAGCTCGACCGGCTGACCGTCCGGGCCGCAGGGGGCGCCGTGGCGCGTGTCGAGCTCCTCGCGGGCGAGCCGGCAGGCACGGTCCAGGGCCAGTTCGGCCAGCTCGGTCACGGCCCGGGTGATGGAGCCCAGGGGCGCCTGGGCCTCGCAGTCCAGGCGCATCAGGCGCTCCATCACCATCTGGCGCAGGATGCGCAGGGCGGTGGGGGTGTCGTGGCCGCGCGTGCGCAGGGCCTCCAGCGTGGCTTCCATGCTGGCGCGCTCGGGCGCGCCAGGGGGGAGCAGGGCCAGGTCGGCGCCATAGCGGCGGTGCAGGCGCTGGAAGAAGCGCGAATGGGCTGCCAGGCCGGAGCTGTCGGGGGTACTGTCGGTCAATTCAGTTTGCATGGCCTGCGCGGCGCGGCCAAAGCCGCAGATAAAAGGACACCGGTTGCACTGAACCCGCGCCATGGCAGCGGGTCATAATTCCTGCCTCATCTCCAGCCCGCCATGACCGATCCCGTGCCCCATCCATCGCGCCTGCTGAAAATCGTGGCAGCGTTCGCGCGGTGGTCGTTGGGCCTGCTGCTGGCCATCGGTCTGCTGCTGACGGCGGCCTGGGGGGCTCTTCACGGCTGGATTGTGCCGCGAATCGGCGATTACCGTGCGCAGCTGGAAACGCAGGCCGGACGGGCACTGGGGGTACCCGTGCGGCTGGGCACCATCGAGGCGCGCACCGAGGGTCTGATCCCCACCGTCGAGCTGGGCGGCGTGGCGCTGCTGGACGCCGCCGGACGCGAGGCCCTGCGCCTGCCGCGCGTGGTGGTGGCGGTGTCGCCGCGCTCGCTCTGGAATTTCGGCTTCGAACAGCTCTACATCGAACAGCCCGAGCTGGATATCCGCCGCACACCCGACGGCCGCATTCTTCTGGCCGGGCTTGAACTGTCGGGCTCGGGGGCCGATGATGGCGCGGCGGCCGACTGGTTTTTCTCCCAGCCCGAGTTGTTGATCCGGGGGGGGCGGCTGCGCTGGACCGATGAACTGCGCGGCGCGCCGGAACTGGCGCTCGAAAATGTCGATGTCCTGGTGCGCAACGGCAACTGGCGCCACAGCCTGCGCATCGATGCCACGCCGCCGGTTGCGTGGGGTGACCGATTCACCCTGGCGGGACTGTTCAGGCAGCCCTTGTTCACGGTGCACAAGGGGCGCTGGCAGGATTGGAGCGGGCAGTTGCACGCCCATTTTTCAAGGGTGGATGTCTCGCGCTTGCGCCACCATGCGGATCTGGGGGTGACGGTGGCGCAGGGGCGCGGTGCGGTGCGTGCCTGGATCGATGTGGAGCGCGGCCAGTGGACGGGCGGCGTGGCCGACCTGGCGCTGGCCGATGTCAATGCCACGCTGGGCGAGCATCTGTTGCCGCTCGTGCTGCCCACGGTGCAGGGGCGCGTGGGCGGGCGCCGGTCGCCGGGGGGGATGGACTTTTTCACACAGAACCTGCAGTTCACCACCGATGACGGGCTGCGCTGGCCGGGTGGAAATGTTCGGCTCCAGCACACCGAAGCGCGCAAGGCTGCGCTGGCGAAGGGCGAGTTCCAGGCCAACCTGCTCGACCTTGCGGCGCTGGCACGCATCGCCGACCGCGTGCCCCTGGGCGAGGCCGCGCACCAGGCCCTGCGCACCTATGTGCCGCAGGGGCTGGTGGAGTCGATTCAGGTGCAGTGGCAGGGCGCGCTGACCGCGCCCCAGACCTACCAGGCCCGGGGCAGGGTCTCCGGGCTGTCGCTGGCGGGCAAGCCACGGGCACGGCCGCCCCAGGCCGACGCGGCGGCCCCTGCGATCGGGTTGCGCGGAGCCACCGTGGATTTCGATCTGACGCACCAGGGAGGCAAGGCCACGCTGGGCATGGTCCAAGGCGCGCTGGTACTGCCGGGCGTTTTTGAAGACCCGGTGCTGCCGCTGGACCAGCTCAGCGCGGCGGTGGGCTGGCAGATTGAGGGGGAGCGCATTGCCGTGCAGGTGACAGATGCGCGTTTTGCCAATGCCGATGCGCAGGGCGAGGCCCGTGCCACCTGGCATACCAGCGACCCTGCGAAATCGGGAGGCCAGTCGCGTTTCCCGGGGGTGCTCGATCTCAGCGGCCATCTTGAGCGCGCCGACGGTACGCGCGTGCATCGCTATCTGCCGCTGTCGATTCCCGAGGATGCCCGCCACTATGTGCGCGACTCGGTGGTGGCGGGCAAGGCCAGTGCCGTGAGCTTCCGCGTCCGGGGGGATCTGCACGACATGCCGTTCGACAATCCCGCGCACGGGGAATTCCGCATTGCCGCCCGGGTGCAGGATGTGACCTATGCGTTCGTTCCGCGTTCCCTGCAGTCTGCGGATGAACGTCCATGGCCCGCGCTGACCAGGCTTTCCGGCGAGCTGGTGTTCGAGCGTTCGTCCATGCTCGTCAAGGGGGCGAGCGGCCGCTTTACCGGCAGCCCCACGCTGCAGGCCACCAAGGTGGAGGCCCAGATCCCCGATCTGTCGCATACCGTGGTGACCGTCAGCGCTGACGCGCGGGGGCCGCTGCCGGAGCTGCTTGCACTCATGGCCACATCGCCGCTGGCCTCCATGACGGGAAACGCGCTGGACCAGGCAAGTGGAACGGGCAGTGCTGATCTGCGTTTGCGGCTGAGCCTGCCCATCAGCGAAATCCGCAAGTCCCAGGTGCAGGGCAGCCTGACGCTGGCCGGCAACGACGTGCGCATCACCCCGGACACCCCCGCTTTGTCACGGGCACGCGGCACGGTGCAGTTCAGCGAAACCGGTTTCTCGCTGGTGGGTGTGCAGGCGCGTGCGCTGGGGGGTGACGTGCGGCTTGAAGGCGGCATGCGGGCGCTGGCGCCTGGCGCGCCGCCTTCCGAGGCGGCGCTGCAACTGCGGGCCCAGGGGGTGGCATCGGCCGAGGGTCTGCGCCAGGCCCGTGAGCTGGGCTTGCTGTCGCAGCTGGCGCACAAGGCCACGGGCAGTGCGCCTTACACCTTCACGCTGGCGTTGCGGCGGGGGGTGCCCGAGTTGCAGGTCAGCAGCAGCCTGCAGGGCCTGGCACTGGCGTTGCCCGCACCCATGGGCAAACCGGCCGAGAGCAGCCTGCCCGTGCGCTTCGAGAACCAGCTGACGCGCGAGGCGCTGGCTTCCGTGGCCGCCTCGGCCAGACCGGCGCCGCTGCACGACCGGCTGGCGCTGGAGGTCGACGGCGTGGGTTCGGTCCAGTATGTGCGCGACCTGGACATGCCGCAGCCGCGGGTGTTGCGCGGCGCCATAGCGCTCGGGCTGGGGCGGGAGGAGTCGGCGCCGCTGCCCGAGCGGGGCGTGGCCGCCAACATCCAGGTGGGGGTGGTCGATGTCGATGCCTGGGAGGCGTTGCTGCTGCGCCCGTCGTCGGGCGAGTCCGCACCGGTGCCGACGGAAGGGGGCGGTGCCGGCTTGATCCAGGACTATCTGCCCCATGTGCTGGCCGTGCGCGCCAAGGCGCTGAGCATGCAGGGGCGGACCCTGCACGATGTGATGGTGGGGGGCTCGCGCGAAGGGCGGGTCTGGCGGGCCAACATCGACGCTCAGGAGCTCAATGGCTACGTGGAATATCGCCAGGCGGACGTACAGGACACCGGTGCCGGACGGTTGTTCGCCCGGCTGGCCCGGCTGACGGTACCGCAAAGCGCCGCCAGCCAGGTGGAGGCTTTGCTGGACGAGCAGCCCGGCAACCTGCCGTCGCTGGACATCGTGGTGCAGGACTTCGAGCTGCGTGGCCGCAAGCTCGGGCGACTGGAAATCGAGGCGCAGAACCGCGTGATCGAAGGAGTCCAGCGCGAATGGCGGCTGGGCAAATTCAACATGCTCACGCCCGAGGCGGTGTTTGCCGCCAGCGGCAACTGGGCGTCCCTGAACGCCTCCAGCGGGGCGCCGGGCCGTGGCGCGGAGCGCCTTGCGCAGCGCCGCACCGTGCTCAATTTCCGGCTCGACATCCAGGACTCGGGCAAGTTGCTGGACCGCTTCGGCATGGCCGACGTGATCCGCCGGGGCAAGGGCCGTCTGGAGGGGCAGGTGGCCTGGCGCGGCGCGCCCATCAGTCCGGACTATGCGTCCATGACCGGACAGATCAATCTGAACATCGAGGCGGGCCAGTTCCTCAAGGCTGAACCGGGCCTGGCCAAGCTGCTCGGGGTGCTGAGCCTGCAGTCACTGCCACGGCGCCTGACGCTGGATTTCCGGGACGTTTTCAGCGAAGGTTTCGCCTTCGACTTCGTGCGGGGCGACGTGCGCATCGAGCAGGGCGTGGCACTCACCAACAACCTGCAGATGAAGGGGGTGAACGCTGCGGTGCTGATGGAGGGCCGGGCCGACATCGAGCGCGAAACCCAGGATCTGCGCGTGGTGGTGGTCCCCGAGATCAATGCCATGACCGCCTCGCTGGTGGCCACGGCCATCAACCCCGTGATCGGGCTGGGCAGTTTTCTGGCGCAGGTCTTCCTGCGCGGGCCGCTGATCGAGGCCGCCACCCAGGAGTTCCGCATCGATGGCACCTGGACCGACCCGCGCGTGAACCGTGTTGCGCGGCGCGGGCGGGGGGGCGAGGCGGCTGCGCCCGCCGATCCCGCCAGTGTGCCTGCGCCCGTTCCTGCCCGTGTGCCCCTGTCTGCTGGAGAACCCTCATGAAAGCTGCTGCCATCCAGATGGTGTCCTGCCCCCGGCGGGACGACAACCTCGCCAGTGCCCGAGCCCTGTTGCAGGAAGCCGCTGCATCCGGGGTGGAGCTGGCCGTGCTGCCCGAGTACTTTGGTGCCGTCAGCGCGCGCGAGACCGACAAGCTGGCGCTGTGCGAAAGCCTGGGAGGCGGTGCGGCACAGTCATTTCTTGCACAGACAGCGCGTGAGCTGGGGCTGTGGATCGTGGGGGGCACCGTGCCCATGGCGTGCAATGCACCGGGGAAAGTGCGCAACACCGTGCTGGCCTATTCCCCCCAGGGCGAGTGCGTGGCCCGCTACGACAAGATCCACCTGTTCCGCTTCGACAACGGGCAGGAGCAATACGACGAGGGCCGCACCATCGAGGCGGGCGATACGCCGGTGCAGTTCCACCTCAGGAGCCGTGACGGCCATGACTGGTGCGTGGGCCTGAGCGTGTGCTATGACCTGCGCTTTCCCGAGCTGTACCGCGTGCACGCCCGGGCCGGCGCCGACCTGCTGCTCGTGCCCAGCGCGTTCACCCACACCACGGGCCAGGCGCACTGGGAGGTTCTGCTGCGCGCGCGCGCGGTGGAAAACCAGGCCTATGTGCTGGCACCGGCGCAGGGCGGGCTGCATGAAACGGGGCGGCGAACCTGGGGGCACAGCATGCTGGTGGACCCCTGGGGCGAGGTGCTGGCCGTTCGGGCCGAAGGCCCCGGCGTCGTGGCCGGTGTGCTGGATGCCGCGCGTCTGCGCCAGGTGCGCATGCAGCTGCCCGCGCTGGAGCACCGCGTCCTGTGAGCCTGCCCCAACCGCACTGGCTGCTCAAGCGCTTGCGCAGTGTCTGGCGCCGCTGGTCGCTGTGGGGGCTGCTGGTGGCCCTGGTGGGGGCCATGCTGGTCACGCTGGTGTGGCTGGCCGGCCGCTATGAGGCCAGCGTGGTGCAGGGCCAGCTCGAACGCGATGCCACCGATGCTGTGACCGACATCCGCGCCGCGCTCGCGCGCAACCTGCTGACCCTGCAATCCCTCCATGCATTGCAGGCCGGGCCGGGCGATACGCCGCGCTGGGAGTCGCGGGCCGCGGCGGTCTTGCGCGAGCGCCGCGAACTCGTGCGGATCGAGTGGCGCACTCCGGCTCTGCGCCTGCAGGCCCACGCCGACAGCCCGTTCCACGCGATTGCCTGGACCAGCGATGCGCGCACGGAGCCGCATTCGGATACCGCGCTGGCATGCGCCAATGCGCGCCGTTTCAGCGGCCCGGCGTACTCCAGCAGCTATTTCCAGCCCCATGGCGACGGGCTGGGGTCGGAGCTGATCGAACTCTGCCTGCCGCCAGCCGCCGCCGACAGGAATGCGGGCTATCTGGTCGCCACCTATTCGTTGCAGGGCATCCTGTCGGAAATGGTCGACCATGGCCTGACGCGGCGCCAGGAGGTGTCCTTCACCGAGGCCGACGGCACCCGCCTGGCCCTGGTGGGCACGGCGCGGCGCAGTGCCCACATGTTCAGCGCGCGGCAGCTGCTGGACCTGCCCGGTCATACCATGGTCCTGCGCCTGGACCACTGGCATACCGCGCCCAGCCTGTTTCCCAACGTGCTCACGGCGCTTGTCACGGCCATGTCCATTGCCCTGGTCACGGTGCTGGTGGTGCTGGTGCGCGACAACCGGCGGCGCCTCAAGGCCGAACGCGAGCTGGGCGACGCGTTTGCGTTCCGCAAGGCCATGGAGGACTCGCTGGTCACCGGTCTGCGCGCGCGTGACCTGCAGGGGCGCATCACCTACGTGAACCCGGCGTTCTGCGAGATGGTCGGCTTTTCCGCCGAGGAGCTGCTGGGCCAGAGCACCCATGCCCCCTACTGGCCGCCCGAGCTGGCCGAGGAGTACTGGCAGCGCCAGGCGGTCCGGCTGGCGGACAACGCGCTGCCGCGCGAGGGCTTCGAGTCGGTGTTCATGCGCAAGGACGGCACACGCTTTCCGGTGCTCATCATCGAGGCGCCGCTCATCAACGCCGTGGGCCAGCACACGGGCTGGATGAGTGCCTTCATCGACATCAGCGAGCAGCGCCGCGTGGAGGAGCTCTCGCGCGCCTCGCAGGAGCGCCTGCAGGCCACGGCGCGCCTGGCCACGGTGGGCGAGATGGCATCGCTGCTGAGCCATGAACTGAACCAGCCGCTGGCGGCCATCTCCAGCTACGCCACCGGTTCGCTGAACCTGCTGGATTTGGCGCGGGACGCTGATGAAGCCCATTTGCGCGCCGGCCTGGACGAGGTGCGCACCGCCATCGGGCGCATCGCCCAGCAGGCCGAGCGCGCCGGCCGGGTCATCAAGAGCGTGCACGACTTCGTGCGGCGGCGCGATCAGGCGCGCGAGGCCGTTCCGGCGCAGGAGCTGCTGGGCGATGTGCTGCCGCTGGTGAACCTGCAGGCGCGCAAACTCGGCGTGCGCGTGCAGGTGGATGTGGAGACGGGCCTGCCGCTCGTGCATTGCGACCGTGTGATGGTCGAGCAGGTGCTGCTCAACCTCGCGCGCAATGCCATGCAGGCCATGGACGACCCGTCCATCACCGAGCGCACGCTGGAGATCCGGGTGCGCCGCGCGGCCTCGAATGCCCACAGCGCCTGGCTTGAGTTCAGTCTCGCCGATGGCGGCATCGGCATCAGCGAGGAGGCGGCACGCAACCTGTTCACGCCGTTCTTCACCACCCGCACCGAGGGCATGGGCCTGGGGCTGAGCATGTGCCGTACCGTGGTGGAGCAGCACGGCGGATTCTTGGGGCACAAGCCCCGCCAGCCGCGTGGTACGGTATTCACCTTCACGCTGCCCGCAGCCCCGCAGGAGGGGAATGACTGATGGAACCCATACCCAACGCCACCGTATACATCGTGGACGACGACGCCGGCGTGCGCGAGGCCCTGGCCTGGCTGTTGCGCTCGCGCCGCCTGCCCAGCGAGTGCTTCGACAGTGCCGAGGCCTTTGAGGCCGCGCTGCAGTCGCGGCCGCCGCCGCGCGATCCCTGCTGCCTGCTGCTCGATGTGCGCATGCCGGGCATGAGCGGTATCGCGCTGTTCGACGCCCTGGTGGCGCGTGGCGCCGTCGATGCCATGCCGGTGATTTTTCTCACGGGGCACGCCGATGTGCCCATGGCGGTGGACACGGTCAAGCGCGGCGCGTTCGATTTTTGCGAGAAGCCCTTTTCCGACAATGTGCTGGTGGACCGCATCGAGCAGGCGCTGGCGCTTTCGGCGCAGCACCTGGAATTGCAGCGCCAGCGCAAGGATGTGCATGGCCGCCTGGCCGACCTGACCGAGCGCGAGCGCGACGTGATGCGCTGCGTGATCGAGGGGATGCCCAACAAGCTGATCGCAGACCGGCTCGACATCAGCGTGCGCACCGTGGAGGTGCACCGCGCCCGCGTGTTCGACAAGATGCAGGTCAAGTCGGCCGTGGAACTGGCCAACCTGCTGCGCGCCAGCGAGTGAACAGGGCCTAGCCCCGGGGCGGCCGGGTGTCGTCCTCGGGCGGTTCGGGCAGCTCGCCGCCCTTGCGCCCCGAGAACATGGTCCACCAGACGATCAGCACCAGGATCACCAGGGCCGCCAGCGCTTCAAGCAAAATCAGAACCATGAACTGGACACTCCCGCGCCTTGTGGTGATGGTGCTGATTGTAGGAACGCTCGCTGCCTGCTCCACACTGCCTGAGCCCGAACTGCCGCCGCCGCGCCCCGCGCCCCTGCCCGCGCCGACCGTGCCCGGTGGCGCCGGGTTGCCTGATGACACCGGTCCGTTGCCGCCCCCCATGGCCCAGCCCAAGAGCCGGTGGGTGCCGGTGCGCTGGTCCGAGCTACCGGGCGTGACCGAGGACGCGTTGCACGAGGCCTGGAATGCCTGGATCCGGAGTTGCGAGCGCCCCGTGCCGCCGTTCACGGCCCTGTGCGCCGAGGTGCGTCAGCTCAGCATTGCCAGCGGCGAGGAGCAACGCGCCTGGCTGGTTTCGCGGCTGCGGCCCTACCGGGTCGAGTCGCACGACGGCAACCCCGAGGGCTTGCTCACGGCCTACTATGAACCGCTGGTCGATGCCGCGCGCCAGCCCGGCAACGGCTTCACCGTGCCGCTGCACCGCCTGCCCGCCAGCCACGGCGCGCGCAAGCCCTGGTACACGCGCCAGCAGATCGACACCCTGCCCGAGGCGCAGGCCCAGCTCGCGGGCCGCGCCATCGCCTGGTTGCGCGACCCGGTGGATGCCCTGGTGCTGCACATCCAGGGTTCGGGCCGCCTGCGTGTGCAGGAGGCCGATGGCTCCGTGCGCCTGGTGCGCGTGGCCTACGCCGGCACCAACGACCAGCCTTACCAGAGCGTGGGGCGCTGGCTGCTCGACCAGGGCCTGACGCGCGACGCCACCTGGCCCGGCATCAAGGCCTGGATTGCGGCCAACCCGCAGCGCGTGAACGAGTTGCTGTGGAGCAACCCGCGCTACGTGTTCTTCCGCGAGGAGCCACTCGACGCGCTCGACGCCGGCTTTGGCCCGCGCGGTGCGCAGGGCGTGCCGCTGACGCCGGGGCGCTCCATCGCCGTGGACCGCCTGAGCATTCCCTATGGCACGCCGGTGTGGCTGGCCTCCAGCGGGCCCCAGGTCCAGCTCAGCCGCCTGGTTCTGGCGCAGGATACGGGCAGCGCCATCCTGGGGGCGGTGCGGGCGGACTACTTCACGGGCTGGGGCTACGAGGCCGGTGAGATCGCCGGGCGCCTCAAGCAGGGGCTGCGCTTGTGGGCGCTATGGCCGCGGTGAGGTGAAATTTAAGGTATTTTGGGCTTGAAACGATTGCTGGTAAAGCGCTGGCAGCTCTTTAATTGATAGTGAATCCCGGCGGCGGGCATGGCATCCTCACCGCTTCGGTTTCCACCCGTGGTGCCACGGCAGGCGGGGCGCCGGGCGTGCTCGCAGCAGGTGCGCTTGCCGTGCGCAGAAGGTCGCCCTGAACCTGGTACGCGTATTCCCGCGTCGAGCCCACCATCTCCGTGCGAAAGCTGCTGCCTTCCATCGTTGCCGCATACACCTGCGGGCGCACGACTGCATAGCGGTACGTCGTGGTGGCGGTGCCTGTGGAGGTCTTGCAGGCCGATTCCAGCTGGTCGTTCTGGAACCGGAGGGTGCAGCGCCCGGAGGTGTCCTCGGCCTTGGAGCCCTCCTGGGTGTGCAGAACGATCCGGGTGGCGCGCCAGCACCCCAGGAGGGCGGGGTCGGCAGCGGCGGCGTGGCCCCAGCAGGTTGCCAGGACCAGCGGGAGGATGCAGGAACGCACAAGGTATTTCATGGGGGGCCACCGTCCGGGCCGCCCGGTATCAGCGTTTCATCGATCGTATCAGGGGGTGCTGCCCGGCAGATGGCTGAGCGGCAGCGCACCGCTGGCCTTGACCTCGCCGAGCGAGAAGCTGGTGTGCATGTCCTTCACGTTGGGCAGGTGCAGCAGCACGTCGCGCGCGAACTGCGAGAAGCTGTCGAGGTCGCGGGCCACCACCTGCAGCTCGAAGGTGCCGGTGCCGCTGATGTAGTGGCATGACACCACCTCGGGGATCTGGCGGATGGCTTCTTCCATGGCCATCGTCAGGCCTCCGGTGTTGCGGTCGGCGTCCAGGCGCACGAAGGCCAGCACGCCCAGACCGATCTTGCGACGGTCAATCTCGGCGCGGTAGCCTTTGATATACCCTTCTTCTTCCAGCACCCGGACGCGGCGCCAGCAGGGCGCCGCCGACAGACCGACGCGCTGGGCCAGTTCGGCATTGGTCAGACGGGCGTCGGATTGCAGTTCATTCAGGATTGCAACGTCGAATTTATCGAGAGTGTTCACAAACATTCCAAAACGAGAAAGATCCTTTCGCAGGATAGCCTGAACTCGACATAAAACGCAAAGACATATCTGCGTTGTGGACATACACTCATTGGCACACAGGAGCCGTCGCCCCACCGGGCCATGGCGTCCTTTCTTCGCCGCCCCACAAGGCGCGGACCCCCGCCACAAGAAGCCACTGGAGACACCGCCATGAACGCTCCCCTGCCCGAGCACATCCGCAAGGCCCTCGAAACCGTCACGCTCGACGACAAATACACCCTGGGCGAAGGCCGTGCCTTCATGAGCGGCGTGCAGGCCCTGGTGCGCCTGCCCATGCTGCAGCGCCAGCGTGATGCCGTGGCCGGCCTGAACACGGCCGGTTTCATCAGCGGCTATCGGGGCAGCCCGCTGGGCACCTACGACCAGGCACTCTGGGCCGCCAAGAAGCACCTGGCCGAGAACCACATCGTCTTCCAGCCCGGCGTGAACGAGGAACTGGGCGCCACGGCCGTGTGGGGCACGCAGCAGCTCGACCTGTACCCCGAGAAGAAGAAATACGACGGCGTGTTCGGCATCTGGTACGGCAAGGGCCCGGGCGTGGACCGCTGCTCGGACGTGTTCAAGCACGCCAACATGGCCGGCACCGCCAAGCACGGCGGCGTGATCGCCATCGCGGGCGACGACCACATCAGCAAGAGCAGCACGGCCCCGCACCAGAGCGACCATATCTTCAAGGCCTGCGGCACGCCGGTGTTCTTCCCGAGCAATGTGCAGGACATCCTCGACATGGGCCTGCACGCCTTCGCCATGAGCCGCTTCTCGGGCGTGTGGTCGGGCATGAAGACCATCCAGGAGGTGGTGGAGTCGTCGGCCAGCGTGTCGGTTCAGCCGGACCGCGTGAAGATCATCCTGCCCGAGGACTTCGCCATGCCG
>JANJVX010000062.1 GCA_024709845.1 Burkholderiaceae bacterium
CTGCGTGCGCTTGGCGGCGCCCACCGTGGTGGCGCGCCAGCCGCTGAGGATGGGCGAGTCGAGCATCAGCACGCCGCGCGCCAGCTCGGGGTGGCGCGACGCGGCCATCACGCTCAGGATGCCGCCCAGCGAATGGCCCACCAGGTACACCGGCCCGCCCGAGGCGCGCACCTGTTCGGCGGCGAACTCGGCCAGCTGCTCCACCAGGTGCGGCCAGTTGTCGGTGACGGGAAAGCGCGGGTCGTGGCCAAAGCGGTCCACCGCGCTGACGTCAAAGCCGCGCTGGCGCAGGTGCTCGAAGAGCACGCTGTAGGTGCCCGAGGGAAAGCTGTTGCCGTGGGAGAAAACGATCTTGTTCATGCAGGGAGAGGTCAACCGCGCGCGCTCAAATGAGCTTGTCGCGCGGCGTGGTGATTTTTTTCAACGGCTTGCAGCGCGTAGGGGGCACCATGATGGGAACCTCGGTGGCGCCGCCGGTCCAGTTGGGGCTTTCGATGCTGTCGAACACCTGGCGGAGCTTTTCGCCCCAGCTGTCGTGCAGCATGCGGAAATAAGGGTTGTCCTCGGTGATGCAGACGATCTTGTCGGAGCTGAAACGGTCCACCTCGTACAGGATCAGGTCCAGCGGCAGGCCCACCGAGAGGTTGGACTTGGGCGTGCAGTCCATCGACAACAGCGCGCACATGGCGGCCTCGTCCAGCGGCGAGTCGGTCGTGAGCACGCGGTCGAGCACGGGCTTGCCGTACTTCGATTCGCCGACCTGGAAGTAGGGCGTCTCGGACGTGGCCTCAATGAAGTTACCCGCCGAATACACCTGAAACAGGCGCATGCCCTCGCCCTGGATCTGCCCGCCGAAAACCAGCGACACATTGAAGTCCACCCCCGAGCGCTTGAGCGCCGCGCCATCGCGCTCGTGCACATGGCGCACGGCCGCGCCCAGCACGCGCGCGGCGTCGAACATGCTGCGCGCGTTCCAGATGGTGATGGGTTCGCCGTCGTGCTCGTCCTTGATCTGTGTGGTCTGCAAAATCTCGCGCACCGACTGCGAAATGCTCAGGTTGCCCGCCGACAGCAGCACCATGAAGCGCTCACCCGCCTTTTCATAGACCATCATCTTGCGGAACGAGCTGATCTGGTCCAGCCCGGCGTTGGTGCGCGAATCGGACAGGAAGACCAGCCCGGCATTGAGTTTGATGGCGACGCAGTACGTCATGGGAAATGCGTGAAAGAAGAAAAGCACAGAGTGTAGTGCTGCGCTGCAGCGGGCCTGCACCGACCTCGGGTTACGGAAGGCAGGTATCAAAAAGATAGCTGACTGCGCTTGTTCTGTAAGCGCGCAGAGCCTTTTTGGCTCAAACTTCCCAGAACGCCTCGATCAGATCGCCCCGCGCATCCAGCAGCCACCATTCGATCACCACATCGCGCGGCCCCACGCCGAAAAGGCCCAGCGGTCCGCGTGGGGCCGAGAGGCGCGGGCAGCGCCAGAGCTGGTCGTCCGGCCGCGCCATGGCCTGCACCTTGGCGCGAATGGAGGGGGGCACCTCGGGACTTTGCGCATCGACCGGACGGTCTTCGCCGTCGCCGACTTCTTCGGGGGTGGCAGGGCGTGCGCGCATGTCAGGCTCCTTGAGGGAAGGGGCGCGTTACGGCCCGGCCAACTTCTTGAGCTGGTACAGCGCATCGAGCGCCTCGCGCGGGCTGAGCTGGTCGGGGTGGATGGCAGCCAGTGCGGCCTCCACGGGGCTGGACGCGGCGATTTCGGGTTCGGGCGGCGGGGCGAACAGGTCCACCTGCAGTTCGTCTTCGCCCGCGCGCTCCTCCAGCGCGGCCAGTGCGTGGCGCGCATGGTGCAGCACGGGGCCGGGCATGCCGGCTAATTTTGCAACCTGGATACCGTAGCTGCGGCTGGCCGGGCCGGGCTGGATCTCGTGCAGGAACACGATGTCGCTGCCCGATTCGGCCGCGCTCACATGCATGTTGACGGCGTGGCGCGCCTTGGCGGGCAGCTCGGTCAGCTCGAAGTAGTGCGTGGCGAACAGCGTGAAGGCCTTGGTCTTGTCGTGCAGGTGCGTGGCGATGCCGCTGGCGAGGGCCAGGCCGTCGAAGGTGCTGGTGCCCCGGCCGATTTCGTCCATCAGCACCAGGCTGTGCGGCGTGGCGGCGTGCAGGATTTGCGCGGCCTCCACCATCTCCAGCATGAAGGTGGACTGCGCGTTGGCGAGGTCGTCCGCCGCGCCGATGCGGGTGTGGATGGCGTCGATGGGCCCCAGGCGGCAGCTTGCGGCCGGCACGTGGCTGCCCATGCTGGCGAGCAGCACGATGAGCGCCACCTGGCGCATGTAGGTCGATTTGCCGCCCATGTTCGGGCCGGTGATGACCTGCATGCGCGTGTTGGCGTTCAGGCGCGTGTGGTTGGGGATGAAGGCGCCGCTCGACGTTTCTGCCAGGCGCGCCTCCACCACCGGGTGGCGGCCGGCCTCGATCTCGATGCAGGGCTCGTTCACGAACTGCGGTGCGCACCAGCCCAGCGTGAGCGAACGCTCGGCCAGCGTGCACAGCACGTCGAGCGTGGCCAGCGCGTGCGCCAGGCGGGTGAGCGGGGCGATGTGGGGCTGGAGCTGGTCCAGCACCTGTTCGTAGAGCCACTTCTCGCGCGCCAGGGCGCGCTCGTTGGCCGACAGGGCTTTGTCCTCGAAGGCCTTGAGTTCGGGCGTGATGAAGCGCTCGGCGTTCTTCAGCGTCTGGCGGCGGCGGTAGTCGTCGGGCACCTTGTCGAGGTGGCTGCCGGTGACCTCTATGTAGAAGCCGTGCACCTTGTTGAACTGCACGCGCAAATTTGGAATGCCGGTGCGCGCCTTCTCGCGCGTTTCCAGGTCGAGCAGGAAGGCGTCGCAGTTGCTCTGGATGCCGCGCAGCTCGTCGAGCTCGGCGTCGAAGCCGCTGGCGATCACGCCGCCGTCGCGCACCAGCGCGGCGGGCTCCTCGTCGATGGCGCGGCGCAGCAGCTCCGTGCAGCCCAGGGGCGGCTGCAGATGGCTGAATATTTGAGCCAAATAGGGCTCTGGCGCTTGTCCATATTGCGCGAGCAGCTCTGCTTTTTGTAGCGTCTTGCCCAGTGCCACGAGTTCACGCGGGCGCACCTGGCGCAGCGCGGTGCGCGCGGTGATGCGTTCCACGTCGCTCACGCCTTTGAGCTCGCCGCGTAGCGCGCTCCAGGGGCCTTGGCTGCCCGCACCGCGCAGAGCGGCGGTGGCGGCCAGGCGCTGGCGGGCATCGTGGCGGTCGCGCCGGGGTTCGAGCAGCCAGGTGCGCAGCAGGCGGCTGCCCATGCCGGTCATGCAGGTGTCGAGCAGCGAGAACAGCGTGGGGCTGTCTTCGCCGCGCAGGGTCTTGACGAGTTCGAGGTTGCGGCGCGTGCTGGCGGGCAGGTCGATGAGGTCGTCGCCGCGCTGCACCTGCACGCTGTGCACATGGCTGAGCTGGCGGCCCTGGGTGTGTTCGGCGTACTGCAGCAGGGCGGCGGCGGCGGCGTGGGCCAGGGCCTGGTCCTGCGCGCTCCAGGCTTGCAGGCTGGCGGCGCCGAGGTGTTCGAGCAGCTTGCGCTCGCCCAAGGGGCCGTCGAACTGCCAATCCGGGCGCGGGGCCATGGGGCAGGCAAAGGCGCCGCCCTGGCGCAGCGCTTGCAGTTGCTGCTCGAAGCGGTCGGTGACGCCGGCGCTGTAGATCAGCTCGCTGGGCGCCACGCGGGCCAGCCAGCCGCCCAGCGCGTCGAGTGCGCACTCGGCCAGGAACACGCGGCCCTGCGTCACGCTGAGCCAGGCCAGGCCGCAGCGTGCACGCGGGCCCTGGTGCACCGCCAGCAGCAGGGCCTCGGCCTTGTCGGAGAGCAGCTCGCTGTCGGTGAGCGTGCCGGGGGTGACCACGCGCACCACCTTGCGCTCCACCGGCCCCTTGGCCGTGGCCACGTCGCCCACCTGCTCGGCAATGGCCACCGATTCGCCCATCTTGATGAGCCGGGCGAGGTAGTTCTCCAGCGCATGGAAGGGAACGCCCGCCATCACCACGGGCTGGCCGGCCGACTGGCCGCGCTGCGTGAGCGTGATGTCGAGCAGGCGCGCGGCCTTCTCGGCGTCCTGCCAGAACAGCTCGTAGAAGTCGCCCATGCGGTAGAACACCAGCGTGTCCGGGTACCCGGCCTTGAGGCCCGGGTACTGCGCCATCATGGGCGTGTGGTTTTCGATACCGGCAGGGAGGGGCGCTTGGGGGGTGTGGGTCATGGATGGACTGGGGCCTTCGGGGTCCGATGGTGCGGCATTGTCCATGATGAAAGGGCCCCGCCAGGCCCTTGGGTGCTGCAGGTGCCGCAAGGGGGTCAGCCTGCCCGGTCGTCGGCATTCTCCTGCTGGGCGATGGTTTCCAGCTGTGCCAGATTCAGGACGATGATGCCGCGCTGCGCCATGCGGATGGTGCCTTCACGCTCCAGCGCTTTGAGTTCGACGTTGACGCGCTGGCGCGAGCAGCCGAGCAACTGGGCCAGTTCGTCCTGCACCAGGGTGATGCCGACCGGGTGCTCGCCGTCCGGCGGCGCGGTGCGTGGCCCGAAGCGGCGCATCAAATGCAGCAACTGTTTGGCCAGGCGTGCGCGCAGCGGCAGCGTGGCCATGTCTTCCATCATCCAGTACAGGTAGCGCATGCGCCGCGCCTGCAGGGACAGCAGGGCTTCGCCGAATTCGGCATGCTCGCGCAGCAGCTGGCGGAAGACGGTCTCGGCCACGCTCAGCAGTGTGGTGCGGCCATGGGCGTGGGCGTCGTAGGTGTTGGGGCCGCAGTGCAGCACTTCGGCCTCGCCCACCCAGATGCCGGGTTCCACATAGGCCAGGGTGACCTGGCGCCCGGCGGGCGTGGTGCGCCGGAAGCGGATGGCGCCGCTGGCGCAGGTGAACCAGAACTGGGCCAGTTCTCCCTGTTCCACGATCATTTCGCCATGCGCGTAGCGCGTGACGGTACCCAGGCGAAAGATGTCGTGCCGCAGCGAAGGCGTGAGTGCTGCAAACCAGCGCCCGCGGTTGATCGCCTCGCGCTCTTCCGGTGTGAGCAGGGGGCGCTGGTGGTTGCGGTCGGTGTCTTGCATGGTCATGAAAAGGCGGGCGGCGTGGAGCGACGAACAAAAAAGGCGCTCCGTGCGCGGTGCGGCGCAGAACGGCTGCGGTGGCGCGCCCAAAGCCCGGTTCCATTTTAGGGCCATGCCCGTCATGGCCTGCCGCCGCGGTAAGCCCTGACCGGTTCTGGCAAGGGCCGTCGGCCCGGATCGCTCATTGGCCACAGCTTGGGTGTTGTGTCAGCGGTGCGTTGGCGGGAACTCCTGTAGTCGTTTGCCGGTGGCGGTGGCGACGGGCTTTGCGCCCGGAGCACAAAGGCCATGCAACCGCGCCCGCTGCCATCCTGGTCCCTCATCAATAATCCGGGTTGGAAATGTCGCGACAGCCGTTGCGGAACCTCGCGTTTACCCGTAGATCGGGGGGTGCGGGCGGCTGTTCCGTTACGTTTTGTCATACCATGACCCATGCGGGCTGCTGGCACGGTGTTTCGTGCCAGCGCAGCCCGCCTTTCTCTATCTTGTGAGAGGTTTCAGCGTGACCGTAGCCCCGTCAGTGCTTCAAGCCCATCCCGTCATGCCTGCTGAAAACACCGCGCTGCTGGCGGTGCAGTCGAGTTTGCAGGCCATGCTGGATGCCGTGCCCGTGGCACTGCTGGGTTTCCATGTGCACGGCACCGAACTGCGGCTGCTGTCGGCCAATGCGGCGGCGCGGCGGCTGGAGGGGCTGAGGGCCGTCCGGTCCCCGGGCGCCTCGGCGTCCAAGGTGTTCGTGCTGCTGGCGGCCACGCACCTGCTGGAGCAGTTGTGCGCCGTGGTGCGCACGGGCGAGCCCCTGGAATGCCGCCATGTGCTGCGCGACCAGGGGCGCCTGGTGCTGGCCTGGAAGATCCATGCGCACTGCACCGGCATCGGCAGCATCATGGTCACGGTGCAGGATGTTGCCGAGGCCGAGAGCCTGCGCAGCACGCTGGCGCGCTCGGAGAGCGTGCTGGCGGAAACACGGCGCGAGCTGCGCGAGCAGACCGAGGTGTTCGGCACCATGGAGAGCATGGCGCGCACGGGGTACTGGCGCCGCATCCGTGATGAGGGGGAGTCGGTGCTGCTGTGGTCGCCCGGGCTGTGTGACATTGCCGGGTTCGAGCGCCAGGAATGGATCAGCACCGAGCGCGCCCTGAGCGGCGTGCTGCCTGAGGACCGGCCCATTTTTGATGCAGCCCACAGGGAAGGCCGGGGCACCGATGTGGAATACCGCTGGCGCCGTCCCGACGGACAGGTGCGCTGGATGCGCTCGCGCGTGCGCCTGCCGTCGCAGCAGGACGGCGTGCTGGTGGAAATGGGCGTGGTGCAGGACGTGACCGAGGAACACCGTGCGGCCGAGCAGTTGCGCGAGCAGCTGGAGTTCATCCAGCGCATTGCCAGCAATATTCCCGGCTTCATTTACCAGTGCCGCATTCACCCCGATGGCCGCCCCAGCGTGCCGTATGTGAGCGAGGCGGTGAACGACCTCATGGGGGTGTCGGATTGCCTGGCGCGGCAGGACATCGGCGAGCTGGAGCGCAATGTGCTGGCCGAGGATTTGCCCCTGGTGCGCCGTGCCGTGCGACGTGCCGTGCGCACCCTGCAGCCCTGGCACTGCGAATACCGCGTGCATGCCGCCGACGGCGGCGTGCGCTGGCACATGACCAGCGCGGCGCTGCAGGCCGAGCCCGACGGCTCGGTGCTGATGCACGGCTATACGCTTGACGTGACCGACCGCAAACGCGCCGCTCAGGAGATCGAACGCCTGGCCTTCTACGACGCCCTCACCCAGCTGCCCAACCGGCGCCTGCTGCTCGACCGCCTGCAGCGCCTGGTGCTCAGCAGCCAGCGCACCCAGCAGCACGGCGCCCTGCTGTTCATCGACCTGGACAACTTCAAGGAC
>JANJVX010000092.1 GCA_024709845.1 Burkholderiaceae bacterium
CTGATGGGGATGGATCGGTCCTGCGGAATCCCGCCCGAGAGCTGCAGCGCCAGATAGCGCCCGCAGCACACGCGCAGAAACGACGCAAAGTTGTCCACGCTGCCGCGCTCGGCCAGCAGCTCGTCGTGCAGCCGCGCGCACAACTGGGGTACACCCATGCCGTCGCGCGCGGCAATCTCCTCCAGCACCTGCCAGAACAGGTTTTCCAGCCGGATGCTGGTGGCCACCCCATGCAGCCGCACCGAACGGGCGCGGCAGCTGTAAAGGGCGGGGTCGGCACTGATAAAGACCTGGCACATGGCGGGTATCTCCAGGGGGCTGAAAGCAGCCGCCATCTTGCGCGCCCGTACATGGGCGTGCAAGCGGGCAAGCCCGGAGGACTCAGTGCGTGATGCGCGTACCCAGCACGGCCAGAAACTGCGCAATCCAGTCCGGGTGTGCGGGCCAGGCCGGGGCGCTGACCAGGTTGCCGTCGGTGTGGGCCTTGTCTACGGCAATGTCGGCATACCGGCCACCGGCCAGCTCCACCTCGGCGCGGCAGGCCGGGTAGGCCGAACAGCTGCGCCCCTTGAGAACGCCTGCGCCCGCCAGCAATTGCGCGGCGTGGCAGATGGCAGCCACGGGCTTGTGGGCCTCGAAGAAGTGCTGCACTGCTGCGACAACAGCCGGGTAGGTGCGCAGGTATTCGGGGCCGCGCCCGCCGGGCAGCACCAGTGCGTCGTATTCCTGGGGTTTGACGTCGGCAAAGCTCGCGTTGAGGGTGAAGTTGTGCCCTGGCTTCTCGCTGTAGGTCTGGGCGCCCTCAAAATCGTGGATCGCGGTCTTGATCTGCTCACCCGCCTTCTTGTCGGGGCACACGGCGTGCACCTGGTGGCCCACGGCCAGCAGTGCCTGGAAGGGCACCATGGTCTCGTAGTCCTCGCAGTAGTCGCCACAGATCATCAGAATCTTTTTTCCGGCCATGCGTGTCTCCTGGGTTGTGAATCGGCAGCAGCCATTTTTCCGGCAACTGCGCCGGGCGTGGTGTTAGCCGGTTACTACAGGGCCAGGAATGGCCGGGGGCGGGCGTGCGTCAGCCCGTCAGCCCGTCAGCCGCTCCAGCGCCTCGCGGTACTTGGCGGCGGTCTTTTCGATCACGTCCTGCGGCAGGCGCGGCGCGGGGGCCGTCTTGTCCCAGGGCGTGCCGCCCACCTTGGCCTGTTCCAGCCAGTCGCGCACGAACTGCTTGTCGTAGCTCGGCGGGTTGGCGCCCTGGGCCAGGGCGTCGGCATAGCCTTCCACGGGCCAGTAGCGCGAGCTGTCGGGCGTGAGCACCTCGTCCATCAGCACCAGCGTGCCGTCGGGCGCCAGGCCGAATTCAAACTTGGTGTCAGCAATGATCATGCCTTTGGTCAGGGCGATTTCGGCGGCCGCCTTGTAGATGGCAATGCTCAGGTCGCGGATTTTGGTGGCCAGCTCCGGGCCGATCATCTCCACCGTGCGCTCGAAGGTGATGTTCTCGTCATGCTCGCCCGCAGCCGCCTTGGCGGCGGGCGTGTAGATGGGTTCGGGCAGCTTGGCTGCATTGGTCAGGCCTTCGGGCAGCGGAACGCCGCAGACCGCGCGCGACTCCTGGTATTCCTTCCAGCCGCTGCCGGCCAGGTAGCCGCGCACCACGGCCTCGACCGGAATGGGCTGGAGGCGCTGCACCAGCATGGAGCGGCCGCGCACCTGTGCCGCTTCTTCGGCGCTGACGACGCTTTCGGGGGCCTCGCCCGTGAGGTGGTTGGGGCAGATGTGGCCGAGCTTGTCGAACCAGAACAGGGCCATCTGCGTCAGCAGTTCGCCTTTGCCGGGGATGGGTTCGCCCATGATCACGTCAAAGGCCGAGAGGCGGTCACTGGCCACCATCAGGATGCGGTCTTCTCCCACGGCATAGTTGTCGCGCACCTTGCCGCGCGCCAGCAATGGCAGCGAGGTCAGGGCAGAGGTGTGCAGGGCGGGGGAGCTGGGCTGGTTCATGGTCGTGGTGGATTGGGGGGCGGGGCGCCGTCAGCGCTGGGAGGGGCCGGGCCGGGGCCAGGGGCACAGCGGGTGATTTTAAGCCGTCGCGCTGGTTCTGGCCCCGGGGGGCGGTCTTGCTGCACACTGTGAGGCCCGGCGTGTCCGCGCCATCGGCGGCCGCCGCGCCGCTCTCTCCACCACCATGACCTCTGCGCTGTCGCCCCGCCGCGAACTCTGGCTGCTGCTGACGCTGGCCGGTATCCAGTTCACCCACATCCTCGACTTCATGATCATGATGCCGCTGGGGCCGCAGTTCACCCGGCTGTTCGGCATCAGCGACGCGCAGTTCGGCCTGCTGGTGTCGGCCTATACCCTGGCGGCCGGTGTGTCCGGGCTGCTGGCCGCCACCTGCATCGACCGGTTTGGGCGCAAGCGCCTGTTGTTGGTGCTGTACGTTCTGTTCGGGCTGGCCACGCTGGCCTGCGGTGTGGCGCCGACCTATGGTGCCCTGATGGTGGCGCGCATTCTGGCGGGGCTGTTCGGTGGCGTGCTGTCGGCCGTGGGGCAGACCATCATTGCCGACGTGATTCCGTTCGAGCGACGCGGGCGGGCCATGGGTATCGTGATGACCTCGTTCTCCGTATCCACGGTGGCGGGCGTGCCGCTGGGGTTGATGGCGGCCGAGCGCTGGGGCTGGAACATGCCGTTCATCGCCATTGCCGTGCTGTGCGGTGCCCTGGCCGTCGTGGCTGCGCGGGTGCTGCCCGCCATGAACGCCCATGTGCACGCGGCTGCCCGGCACTCGATGACCGGGGGCATAGCACAGGTGTTGGCAGACGCCAACCACCGGCGGGCCTTTGTGTTCACCGCGTTGCTCATGTCCACCGGGTTTACCGTGATTCCCTACATCACGATCTACTTGCAGGCCAATGTCGGCGTGCAGCCAGGGCAGATTCCCCTGGTCTATCTGTGCGGCGGGGTGGTCACGCTGTTCACGGCACGCCTGTTCGGGCGCATGACCGACCGGTATGGCAAGGTGGCAACGTTCCGCTGGCTGGCCGTGGCGGTGGCGGTGCCGCTGCTGTCCGTGACGCTGCTGGGCCGGGTGCCGCTGTGGGCCGTGCTGGTGGCCACCACCCTCATGTTTGCGCTGATGAGCGGGCGCATGATTCCCGGCATGGCCATCATCACCGCAACGGCCAGCCCGGCACTGCGCGGCACCTTCATGACCTTGAATGCATCGGTGCAGTCGGCGGCCATGGGGCTGGCATCGCTGGTGGGTGGGCTCCTGATCGGGCGGGACGCCCAAGGCCTGGTGCAGAACTACTGGATGGCTGCCGTGGTGGGCATCGTGGCCAGCCTGCTGGCATGGCGGGTGGCTGGCGGGCTGGTCTTGCACGGAGCCGCACCAACCGGCCCCAAGTGATTCCGCCAGGAACCCAGCCATTGTGCGCCCTTTTTGGGGCCTTGGCTCCTTCGCCCGCATAACCCGCCGGGCCGGGCCGGTATGGGATTGCAATTGGCGCAGGGCAGGGGCATAGTGAAACCACGGTAAACAGTGCATACGGTTTGCCGGGTCGCCCTTGCCCATAAAGCGGCGGCGTTTTTTCACCGAGTGCCACAGGAGACTTGTTTATGAACCTGACGATCAGCGGTCACCACCTCGAAGTTACCCCCGCCTTGCGCAGTTACGTCACCTCCAAGCTGGATCGGATCACCCGGCATTTCGACCAGGTGGTCGACGTCAAGGTGCTGCTGACAGTAGAAAAGCAGAAAGAAAAGGAAAAGCGGCAGCGAGCCGAATGCAATATCCACGTCAAGGGCAACGATCTGTTTGCCGAAAGCTCCCACGCCGACCTGTATGCCGCCGTGGATGAGCTGGTCGACAAGATGGACCGGCAAGTGGTTCGCCACAAGGACCGCGTTCAGGACCATCATTCCGACGCGCGCCGTCGCATGGTGGCGTGAAGGTCGCCTCCCTTGTGCCGGGCGGGCCTGCCAGCCCGGCATCCCGAGACCGCCTGCTGGGCGGTTTTTTGTATCTTGAAACGTATTTGTTAGGGTTTGTGCCAAGCGGTGCATAATCGGCCCAGAATTGCCATGAACCGTCTAGCCTCCATCCTGCCCGCAGACCAAGTGCTTGTGAGCGTTGACGCCACCAGCAAAAAACGCGCTTTTGAAGAAGCCGGCCTGCTGTTTGAAAGTCTGCACGGCCTGTCCCGCGCGCTCATCACCGACAGCCTGTTTGCGCGCGAGCGCCTGGGCTCCACCGGGCTGGGCCATGGGGTGGCCATTCCGCACGGGCGGATCAAGGGACTGAAATCGCCCATGGCTGCCGTGTTCCAGCTGGAGCACCCGATCGGCTTCGATGCCCCCGACGAGCAGCCCGTGGGCCTGCTGATCTTCCTGCTGGTGCCGGAGGCGGCGACGCAGAAGCACCTGGAGATCCTGTCCGAAATCGCGGAACTGCTCAGCGACGGCGTGCTGCGCGAGAAGATCAAGTCCAGCGCCAGTGCCGCCGACCTGCACGGCATGATCGCCAATTGGCAGTCCACCCAGGCGGCCTGAGCTTCGCCGCCGTTGCCGCGCCGCCGTGAAGCCCAACGTCGTCAGCGCCGATGTCCTGTTCGAGGAGTTCCGCTCTCACCTGAAATGGGAGTGGGTGGCGGGCCTGGGGGCCTCCGAGCGCCGCTTTGACGAAGTGGCCGTGCGCTCGGCCCGTTCGGGTGCCGATCTGGTGGGCTACCTCAACTACATTCATCCGTACCGGGCCCAGATTCTGGGTGAGCGCGAAATCGCCTACCTGACCAACGCCACGCCCGAGGACTGCAAGCGCCGCATCTCGCGCATCGTGACACTGGAGCCGCCGGTGCTGATTCTGGCCGACAGCCAGACGGCGCCCGATGCGCTGCTGTCCATGTGCGAGCGCGCCCAGATTCCGATGTTCTCCACGCGCGAGTCCTCGGCCTTC
The DNA here is from genome assembly GCA_024709845.1 of Burkholderiaceae bacterium. Classification (GTDB taxonomy): domain Bacteria; phylum Pseudomonadota; class Gammaproteobacteria; order Burkholderiales; family Burkholderiaceae_C; genus Simplicispira. Next base: position 4,955 of record JANJVX010000092.1, read on the forward strand.
GTGATCGACGTGCTGCGGGCCTATCTGTCCAAACATTTCGCCGACCGCACCACCATGCACGGCGTGTTCATGGACATCCTGGGGCTGGGGGTGCTGATCACGGGCGAGTCGGGCCTGGGCAAGAGCGAGCTCGGGCTGGAACTGATCTCGCGCGGCAATGGGCTGGTGGCCGACGATGCCGTGGACCTGGTCCGCATCAACCAGACCACCATCGAGGGCAAGTGTCCCGACCTGCTGCAGAACCTGCTGGAGGTGCGTGGCATCGGCCTGCTCGATATCCGCGCCATCTTTGGCGAAACCGCCGTGCGGCGCAAGATGCGCCTCAAGCTCATCGTGCACCTGGTGCGCAAGGAGACGCTGGAGCGCGAGTACGAGCGCCTTCCTTATGAGCCGCTGACCCAGGATGTGCTGGGCGTGCCGGTGCTCAAGGTGGTGATCCAGGTGGTGGCCGGACGCAACATCGCCGTGCTCGTCGAGGCGGCGGTGCGCAACACCATCCTGCAGCTTCGCGGCATCGACACCTACCAGGAATTCGTCGACCGCCACCGCCGCGCCATGGAGCAAGGCTCCTGAGCGGCGCCCCCGGCCGCTGCCTGAAGGCTTACTTCTTGGTCTTGGCGCATTGCGCGCAGTGGCCGTACAGCGCCATCGAGTGGTCCTGCACCACCCAGCCCTTGGACTGCGCCACGAGCAGCTGGCGTTTCTCGATCTCGGGGTCGTAGAACTCTTCCACCTTGCCGCAGGCCGTGCAGACGAAATGGTCGTGGTGCTTGCCTTCGTTGAGTTCGTAGGTGGCCTTGCCGCTCTCGAAATTGTTCCGGCTCAGGATGCCGGCCTGCTCGAACTGGGTCAGAACCCGGTACACCGTGGCCAGGCCGATGTCCGAGCGCTCTTCCAGCAGAACGCGGAATACGTCCTCGGCCGTCATGTGGCGCTGCGTGCCTTTCTGGAAGATTTCGAGGATTTTCAGCCGGGGGAGCGTGGCCTTGAGCCCGGTGCTCTTGAGTTCGTCGATGTTCGTCATGGCAAGCTCTCTGGTGCACCGCTGTCGGGGCGGCGGGCTCTCGGGGCGCCAGGGTCCGAGAGGGCCTGCCGCTACAATGGGCCGATCATATCCTCTCGCTTTTTCCCATGCCCGCTTTCGCCCATCGCAGCGCCCGTCTGGGCTTCGCCCTGTTGATTGGCTCCAGTCTGGCCGCCTGTGGCAGCTTCGACAGCGCCAGCACCCGCCTGGCCAGTGTCGTCACGCCCTACAAGGTGGACGTGGTGCAAGGCAATTTTGTCTCGCGCGAGCAGGTCGAGGCCCTGCAGGCGGGCATGGGCCGCCAGCAGGTGCGCGACATCCTGGGCACACCCCTGGTCACCAGCCTGTTCCACGCAGACCGCTGGGAATACGTCTTCACCCTCAAGCGGCCTGGTGTTGATGCACAGACGCGCAGGCTCACGGTGTTCTTCAAGGGCGATGCGCTGGAGCGCTTCGAGGGCGATGAAATGCCCTCGGAGAGCGAATTCGTCGCCTCGCTCGATTCGCGCAAGGGCAAGCGCACGGTGCCGGTGCTGGAGGCCACGCCCGAGCAGCTGGCCAAATACCCGGCACGCGCGCCCGCCAAGGCGGATGACGCGCCCGCAACCCCCGTTGCGCCCGTGCCTGCCCACCGCTATCCGCCGCTCGAATCCTCCAGCCGCTGAAACCGCGCGGCCCCGGCCGCGCTGGCCGGCTGCATGCAACCAAGGAACGACATGACTGGGACTACCGCACCCGCCACCTCTTCTTCTCGCTGCCGCGTGGCCGTGGCGGGCGCATCCGGCCGCATGGGCCGCATGCTGATCGAGGCGCTGCGCGCCAGCGATGACTGCGTGCTCACCGGCGCGCTCGACATCGCCGCCAGCCCCGCCATCGGCTCCGACGCCACCGCCTTCCTCGGCGTGGCCAGCGGCGTGCCGATCACGGCCGACCTGCGCGCGGGGCTGAAGAACGCCGACGTGCTGATCGACTTCACGCGCCCCGAGGGCACGCTGGCCCACCTGGCCGTCTGTGCCGAGCTGGGCGTCAAGGCCGTCATCGGCACCACGGGCTTCACCGAGGCCCAGAAGTCCGAGATCGCCGCCTTCGCGCAGCGCACGGCCATCGTCATGGCGCCCAACATGAGTGTGGGCGTGAACGTCACGCTCAAGCTGCTGGAGATGGCGGCCAAGGCACTGTCCACCGGCTACGACATCGAGATCATCGAGGCGCACCACCGCCACAAGGTCGATGCGCCGTCGGGCACCGCGCTCAAGATGGGCGAGGTGATTGCCGGGGCGCTGGGCCGTGACCTCAAGGACTGCGCCGTCTATGCCCGCGAGGGCGTGACCGGCGAGCGCGACCCGTCCTCCATCGGCTTCGCCACCATCCGCGGCGGCGACATCGTGGGCGACCACACCGTGCTGTTCGCTGGCACGGGTGAGCGCATCGAGGTCACGCACAAGTCGTCGAGCCGCGCCACTTACGCGCAAGGCAGCCTGCGTGCGGTGCGCTTCCTGGGTGGGCAATCCACCGGCATGTTCGACATGTTCGACGTGCTGGGGCTGAACTGACGCGCACGCCATGGAGCCGCTGCACTGGTGGTACCAGGGCGACGCCGTCACGCAAGGCACGGCGCTGCTGCTGCTGGCCATGTCGGTGGCGAGCTGGGTGGTGATCGCCTGGAAGCTCTTGGTCCTGCGCCGTGCCTCCAGCGATGTCACACGCTGCATGGCAGCCTTCTGGCAGGCGCCGGGCCTGGCTGCCGCGCGCCAGACACTGTCGGCGCTGGACCG
>JANJVX010000122.1 GCA_024709845.1 Burkholderiaceae bacterium
CCCGATAAGAAATCTTTCCACGCCACTGTTTGGTCTCCATGGCATGGATCACCTTGTTCTCCATGTCAATCTGGCCCCTGGTCAGTGTGTACGCCTCCCTGAGCCGCAGTCCCGTGTTCAGGATCAGCAGGTACAAGGTCAGCAGCGCATCGCCGCCCTTGAGTTCGAGGCCACGCGAGCGATCCGGCCGCTCATAGCCCGACAGCACCGCCACGATCTTCTCGTGCTCCCCCGGCAGCAGGCGCCTGTCGCGCGCCACGTTCACCTTCACCTTGCCGCCCTTGGCTTTCGCCATCTGGGCATCGACGTCGGTATAAGTCGAGTAGCCCTTGGGCAGAAGCTTCACGGGGTTGCTGATCTTGACGTTCACGTTGTGCCGCAGGTACTCGTCAATGGCTCGGCTCAGCGCCTGAATGCGGTGCTTGATGGACGAAGGGGACAGGTTCTTCTCCACCTTCAGGGAACGGAGATAGCCGGTCAGCCATTTGTAGTTGGCATCCGAGAACCGCACCGAACCCACCTCGCGCGTCAGCGTCTTGAGCGTGAGAATTTGCGAAGGCGCCGCGAAGCCGCTGTCCGACCACTCACCAAGAATGCGCAGCAAGCGCACGCCGTCGCCGGGCGACGTGGGGGCAGTCAGTTCTGCCGGCGGCGGGATGTCCGCGTGCTTCATCAGCTTCCACTGCTGCCCGTACGCAATGGCTTCGGCCTCGGTGTCGAAGGAGAAGTACTTGCGCCCGTTCGGAAGCGATGGGTGCCTCAGCCCTATTTCCCACTTCCCGGATGGCTTCAGTCGGGGTTTTGCCATGCCACAATCTCCATCATGTCAACGAGATGGATCATCGCATGATCTGATCGAGTTTCAGCCGCCATTTTGTGGCGTCTGCGGGTGCTTTTGAGGCACTTCTCAAGCACCGAGTTCTCTATAAGTTATTGATCCATAAGACTTGTAAAAATGACAGCAAACACAGAAATCAGCTACAAGATCGAACTGATCCAGCGCGCGGAAAGCGCAGGCGGCACCGGGCTGCGCTGAAATCGCTTCTTTTTTGATAGCTATCAGCGCTTGCTGAATGGGCGCAAAAGATATATTTGTTGGATAACCAACCAGTCAGCCAGCGCTGGCGGTATCGTCCCCCGGCCGTTTGCAGACCACCCGGTTGCGGCCCTGCTCCTTGGCCAGATACAGCGCCACGTCGGCCAGGCGCAGTGCGTCTTCCAGGCCCTGGTGCGGCTGCGGGCACAGGTAGGCCACCCCAATGCTGATGCTGACGCGGTCGCCCGCCTCCGAGGTGACGTGGGGCAGGTTCAGCGCCGCAATGCCCGCGCGGATGCGTTCCATGATGGCCTGCAGGTCCTCCTCGCTCAGGTGGTACCACAGACCGACGAATTCTTCGCCCCCATAGCGCGCGGTGATGTCGAGCGGGCGGCGGGCGTGGCTGCCGATGATGTGGGCGACCTTTTTCAGCGTTTCGTCGCCAGCGGCATGGCCATAGTGGTCGTTGTAGCGCTTGAAATAATCCACATCCATCATCGCCACGCCCAGTGAATGGCGCTCGCGCAGCGCCTGGCGCCAGATGTTTTCGGCACGGGCGCTGAAGGCGCGGCGGTTGAGCAGACCGGTCAGGAAATCCCTCTCGGCCAGTTCCTGCAATTGCAGCTGTGCAAGGAAGTTCTGGCGCATGGCGTGCTCCAGAAAGTAGCAGCCCACCGAGCCGATGATGTTGGCCGTTCCGAGAAAAAAGGCGTTGTACAGCAGCGCGATGGCAGGCAGTCCGGTCTGCAGTTCCATGCCCAGGTAGACCACGAAAGTCACCCATCCGCACAAGGCGGCGGGTACGAAGCGCAGGCCGGTCAGGAAGTAGAAGTAAAAGGTGACCAGCAGGATGCCCTCGTAGGGCAGCGGATACGCGTGGATGCGTGCGAACCAGATGATGCCCACCACGCCCAGGCCGCAGACCAGCGCAGCGGCGCCGCCAATCCACTGCATGCAGGGCTGCAGCCGCGCCGGGAAGGTGGACAGCCACGCCACGGTGAGCACGGGCAGTATCAAGCCCAGGCGCAGCCCCAGCACCGGGTTGCGCACCTCTTCGGGCAGGCTGATCGCGTCCAGCAGGGCAAACAGCAGGAACAGGGCCATTGCCACGCCCAGCGCCCAGCGCATGCGCAGGAGCATGGCGTGAAGGTGGTAGCGGCCGAAATCCCGCTCCTGCTCTTCGGACAACTGCAGCCGCAGCTGCTGCGGCCTTGGCGGGAACGGCGACAGGCTGGAACGCCCCTGGTCAGGCAGGGCAGGATTCGACGGATCCGGGGCCGGTTGATTCATCGCGCTGGTCAAAGAAAGAGGTCGAAGAAGGTCAACCGCATGGTTGACACCGGTCAAAGCGGTTTTGTCCGACAGCGGATAGGCAGCGCCAGGCGTGTAATACGTCCAGGCACATTTGCTGCCAGACCGTGTGCAAACAAAAAGGGGTCACCATGCCGCGCAGACTACCACCTCCACCCCGGCACGAGCCCGTGCGCGCCCTGCTGGAGTTTGCCGCCACCGTCGCTCTGGCCCTGCTGGCCTGGGGCGCCTTCTTGCTGCCCGACGCCACCGTTCAGTCGGCCGACGCCATGGGCAGCGTGGCCGACGGGCTGGGCCGAATGATCGAGGCGGCCCGGGCCGACTGAACTGGCCCCTTCGCCTTACCGCATCGCACCGCCCTGCTCCACCAGGTCCATGCGGCGGCGCAGCCGCGCGGCGGCATCGGCGTCACCGGCCTGCCCGGCCCGCTGCACCTGCAGCTGCAACCAGGCCAGCAAGGGGCGGCGCCAGCCCTGGGCAGATGCGGTGGCGGTGGCCAGCTGGATCACCTGCGGGTCGGCATCACCCGTTTGCAACAGCACACCGGCGGCCACCAGGCGCGCAAGCGGGTCGGGCATGGCCGCCAGCAAGGGCGCCGCACTGCCGGTGCGTGGTCCCGCCACGGCCTGCTGGGCCGGGGGCAGCAAGGCAATGTCCTGCGGTGCCAGTTGCCCGGCAAGGTAGCGGGCATAGGCCTGTTCTGCGGGGTGGGCGTCCGCGCGCAGCGCATCGAAGGCGGCGCAGCCGCCCTGCTCCAGGCTGGCCACGCGGGCCGCGCATTCGAGCAGCACCACCCGCGCCAGCAGCGCAGGCTCGCCGGTGCGGGCGGTTTCCTGGCGGGCGCGGGCGAACTCCAGGCCGGCCACGCGGGTGTTGCCCGAAAGATAGGCCTCCACAGCCTTTTGTGCGGCGCCATGGGCGTTCATCTGCCAGTCGGGCGCTGGAGGGGCGCTGGAGCAGGCGGCCAGGGCCGTGCACGCCAGCGCCAGCAGACGGCCCCGGAGGTGCCGCGCGGTGAAAAAGGCGCGAGGGGTCATGGCAGCTTGATCTCCGTCTCGCGGGCGAACGGCCATTTGCGGTTGATTTCGTTCACCAGGCTGTCGATCTTGCGCAGGTTGGATTCGACCTCGGTGCGCAGCGCCCCCAGGTCGGCCGTACCCTCGCGCACGTTGGCGCCCACGGCCTGCGCTTCGGCCAGCACGGCATCGACCTTTTTCAGGCTGGCGCGCGTGTCGGCCAGCAGGCCGCCGAGCTGTGCCACCGTGGCCTGCACCTCGGGCAGCACGCCCCCGGGGCCGAACACCTGGGTGTCGGCCTTGGCGGCCATGCCGTCAATGCGGGCCAGCAGTGCATTGGTGCGGTCCAGCGTGGCGACGATCTTGCGTGCGTCCTGCTCATTGCCCATGAGCACCTGCAGCGCGCCGCCCGGGCCCTGGAGGCGTTCGGTCAGGGTTTGCACGTTGGCCAGGCTGGCGCCCAGGGCCGAGTCCTGGGCCGTCAGGGCATTGAGGTTGTTGAGCAGGTCCCGGGCCGAGGCCACGAGCTGGGGAATTTCCGCCGTGGCATCGCCGCGCAGCACGGGGCGCACGGCGCCATCGGGCAGGGGGTCGTCGTCCAGCATGCCGCTGTAGGCCCGGATGTTGGTGCCGCCCACCATACCGCGCACCAGCGTGAAGATGCTGGAGACGCGCAGCCAGTGGGCGTCCTTGCGGGGCACGTCGATCACGATGCGGGCGTTGCCCTCGGGCGCCAGTTCGATGCGGCGCACGCGGCCGATCGGAAAGCCCGAGAACGTCATGTCCATGCCCACCACCACGCCCTCCGAGTCGTCGGCCGTGAGCACCAGCGTTTGCGTGGGCTCGAAAGCACCGCGTGCATACAGCAGGTACAGGGCCGACCCGACGATCAGCGCCAGGGTGAACGCCAGCAGCGCCATGGCTTTGAGTTCCAGGTGGGCCACGGGGCGCAGGACGTCTTCGGCCACGGGCGGCGGCGGTGGGGGTGTTGCAGGTTCTTGCATGGGCGCTGGATTCCTGAATGTCAATAATAGTTGCCCACCAACGAGGCGACCTCGATCAGCAGCAGCACGGCAAACATGCGCGCCAGGCCGCCCAGTTCGCTGTCTTGCGACACGCCCTCGCCCACGTCGTACAGGCCTGCGGTCATCGGAATCAGGGCCACGGCCAGGCTCGACAGCAGGGTCTTGATGCCAAACACCAGCGTGACGGCGGGCGAGAACACCTGGCCGAACATGCGCGTGTAGGTGGGCAGACCCGCCAGGTTGAAGCCATACACGCCCAGATAGGCCATGACCAGTGCCACCACGCACGACAGCGCCGCCAGGGTGATGCAGGCAAACACCCCCGCCGCCACGCGCGGGAGCAGCTCCACGCGCACCGGGTCGGCGCCCTGGCGCCGCAGCGCATCGAGGTGCCCCGACCGGCGCAGGCTGGCCAGCCGCGCGCCGTTGGGAATGGTGCAGCGCATGGCGACAAAGAGCGCGGCCGTGAGCGGAATGAGTTCGAGCACCAGCACGCGGATCACCATCTCCAGCGCATAGGCGGTGAGCCCGTAACTCAGCGCCGTGACCACCACGATGCGCGTGAGCACCAGGCTCAGCAAAGCCGCCAGCACGGTGAAACCGGGCAGGATGGGGGCGGTGTCCAGGTAGATATGGCGGGCCAGGCTGCGCCGCGCGCCGCGGGTGTAGCTCGATGGGCTGAGCACCAGCACCAGCACCACGGCGCCCAGGTAGACAATGCGTCCCCAGGCCAGCACCCAGCGGCTCAGTGCGCGCCACAGGCGCTCATGCAGGGTGGGAAGGGATACGCGGGAGAGCATGGGGCGATGATAGCGGCTTTGGCATTTTTGTGAGTCAAAATGGCTTGCAATGCTTTGTTTTAAAGCGCAAGCAGCTACCATTTTCATAGTAATGCAATCGGGCTACACATGGCGTTTCGGGACCGGTGCGCGGGCTGTGGACAGCCGGGGCTGGGCATCGGCCTGGGCATGCAGAGCCTCGATGATGCGGCAGTGGCCGCCGCTGCCGTCGCAGCGGTTGCGCAGGTCCAGCAGGTCGTGCTCCAGCGTCTGCAGCTCGCGCAGGCGGGTGCGCACATGCTCCAGATGGCCATCCAGCGCCTCGCACGCGGCATCGCAATCGGCCTTGGATGTCAGGTCCAGGCCCAGCAGGGTGCGCACCTCGTCGAGCGACATGTCCATGGCCCGGCACAGGCGGATGAAGCGCAGGCGGTGCACGTCGGCGGCGCTGTAAAGGCGGTAGCTGTTGCTGCCGCGCCCGCCGGGGGTCAGCAGGCCTTCTTTTTCGTAGTAGCGGATGTTGGCGGCCGTCACGCCCGACAGACGGGCGGCTTCGCCGATACGATGGCAGGCGGTGGTGTCAGACATGGCTTGACCTTCGAGTGGCTTGAGGGTTTCCAATCATGCCATCCCTCAGTTTCTGGAGAAAAAATGTCCGCCCATTGCCACGATGGCTGCTGCAGCAGCACCCCGCCCAGCGCCGACCCGCGCTACCGCCGCATTCTCTGGATCGCGCTCGTCGTGAACGCCGCCATGTTTTTGGTCGAGCTGGGCGCGGGGGTGCGCTCGGGCTCGGCCTCGCTGCTGGCCGACGCCATCGACTTTCTGGGCGACGCCGCCAACTACGGTGTTTCGCTGTGGGTGCTGTCCATGGCCCTGGCCTGGCGCGCACGCGCCGCCCTGCTCAAGGGGGCCAGCATGCTGGCGTTTGGCGTGTTCGTCATCGGGCGCGTGGCCTGGGGCGCCTGGCAGGGTGTGCCACCCGAGCCCTTCACCATGGGCAGCGTCGGCCTGCTGGCCTTGGCCGCCAACCTCGGGGTGGCGGTGCTGCTTTACGCCTGGCGCGAGGGCGACGCCAACATGCGCGGTGTGTGGCTCTGCACACGCAACGACGCCCTGGGCAACCTCGCCGTGATGGCCGCCGCGCTGGGTGTGTTTGGCACCGGCGCGGCCTGGCCCGACCTGGCCGTGGCCGCCGTCATGGCGGGTCTGGCGATCAGCGGCGGCGCGAGCGTGGTGCGGCAGGCGCGTGGCGAGCTGGCACTGGACCGTGCAGTCCATTCCTGACACGATTTTGAATGAAATATGCCTTCAAGGTATATTGGTAAAGCGCTGGCAGCTATCAACTCAATAGCATTTGCAGGGGACGATGCCGTGGTGCCCGCCCCCCCGAAAGCCCGGCGCAAGCCTGCACGGGGCCGTGCGTGCTCCAATGCACACCCGCGCAGCCCTGCCAGAGCCCATGACCCGCCCCGCCCCTGTCCCCACACCGCCCGTTCCGCACAGCGCCGCCGAAGATGCCGTGGCCATCTTCACCGGCGTGCTGATGATTTCCGTGGGCGTGGCCTTCTTCACTAGCGCGGGGCTGCTCACGGGCGGCACGGCGGGGCTGGCGTTCCTGCTGCACTACAGCACCGGCATCGGCTTCGGCAAGATCTTCTTCGTGCTCAACCTGCCCTTTTACTGGCTGGCGCTGCGCAAGCTGGGGCGCGAGTTCACGCTCAAGACCTTCGCGGCGGTGCTGCTGCTCTCGCTGCTGACGGAACTGCAGGGGCAGTTTCTGCAGTTTGCGCGCATCGAGCCGCTGTACGCCGCCATCGCGGGCGGGCTGATCACGGGCACGGGCTTTCTGGCACTGTTCCGCCACCGCTGCAGCCTGGGCGGCGTGGGCATTGCCGCGCTCTACCTGCAGGACCGCTATGGCTGGCGCGCGGGCAAGATCCAGATGGCGGTGGACTGCTGCATCGTGTTGCTGGCGTTGTGGTCGGTGGAGCCGATGCGCGTGGCCTGGTCGATTGCCGGGGCCGTGGCGCTGAACCTGGTGCTGGCCATGAACCACCGGCCCGGACGCTACATGGCGGTGTGAACTTTGCCCATGGCGGGCGCTCCCACACGGGCAGATGCCGCACAATGCGGGCATCTGTATCCCCTGTTTTTTCATCCGACGACCCCCCGCGTGGCCCGGTGACAGCTGGCCCCGGCCCAGGAACACTGCCATGACCGCACCGCACCTTCCCACCCCCCTCCTGCGCAGCCGCCGTGAATGGCTCGCCGCCACCCTGCCCTGGTTGGGCGCGGGCATCGCCGTGGCGGCCCTGCCCTCCCTGGCGCGCGCAGCCGCGCCCCAGGGCACGCATGTCGAGATGTGGAAAGACCCCAGTTGCGGCTGCTGCCAGGACTGGGTGGAGCACATGCAGGCCGCCGGGTTCACCTTCACCGTGCACGAAACCGGCAACACCGGCGCACGCTCGCGCCTGGGCATGCCGCAAAAGCTGGGCTCGTGCCACACCGCGCTGGTGGGTGGTTACGTGCTCGAAGGCCATGTGCCCGCCAGCGACGTGCGCAAGCTGTTGCAGCAGAAACCCCGCGCCCTGGGCCTGGCCGTGCCCGGCATGCCCGTGGGCTCGCCTGGCATGGACGGCGCCGTGTACGGCGACCGGCGCGACCCGTATGACGTGCTGCTGGTGGCGCGCGACGGCAGTACCAAGGTGTTCAACAGCTACCACCGCACCCCCAAGGCATGAGCAGCGCCGCCTTTGACCCCGGCAGCATCACCCGCGTGGCCGGTATCGAGGTGGGCCATTACACCGACAGCCGCCGCCCCACGGGCTGCAGCGTGGTGATGGCACGCGCCGGGGCCGTGGGGGGGGTCGATGTGCGCGGCGCAGCGCCCGGCACGCGTGAAACCGACCTGCTCGACCCCTGCAACCTGGTCGACAAAGTGCATGCGGTCATGCTTTCGGGCGGCAGCGCCTGGGGGCTGGAAGCCGCCACGGGCGCCGTGCGCTGGCTCGAAGAGCAAGGTGTGGGCCTGGACATTGGCGTGGGCCGCCTGCCGCTGGTGCCCTCGGCCGTGCTGTTCGACCTGATGGTGGGCGACATGCGCATCCGGCCCGATGCGGCGGCAGGCCATGCCGCCTGCGCTGCTGCCTCGCGCGCCGATCCCGCTGAGGGCAATGTGGGCGCAGGCACGGGCGCGAGCGTGGGCAAGATGTTCGGCATGGCGCGGGCCATGAAGGGCGGCATCGGCAGCGCCTCGGTCACGGTCGATGGAGTCACGGTGGGTGCGCTGATTGCCTGCAACGCGGTGGGCGATGTGCTCGACCCCGACACCGCGCAGCCTGTGGCGGGCGCCCGTACCGCCGACGGCCTGCGTCTTGCGGACACCCGGCGCGCATTGCTGCGCGGCGAGCTGGCGCAGTCGCTGCTGGTCGGCACCAACACCACCATTGGTGTCGTCGCGACCGATGCGGTCATCACCAAGGCGCAGGCGCACCGCCTGGCCGTGGCCGCGCACGATGGCCTGGCGCGCAGCATCAACCCGGTGCACACCCAGCTCGATGGCGACACGCTGTTCACCCTGGGCACCGGCCTGGCGGGCAAGCACCCCGGCATGCTGCTGCTGTGCGCGCTGGCCGCCGAGGCCACGGCCCGTGCCACCCTGCGTGCGGTGCAGGCTGCGCGCAGCATCACCACGCCCGAGGGTCTGTATCTGCCCGGCATCCCAGACCTGGCCTGAAAACGGTATGCCCCAGGCCTTCCGAAACTCTTTGCTGTCGCTGCGCGACATGATCGTGTCGGCCGGGCCTTTGGCCTTGCTGCCGGTGCTGCTGCTGGCACTGGCCTACTGGTGGCTTCAGCCCACGCCCCCACGCACTGTGGTGCTGGCCACCGGCCCGGCGCAGAGTGCCTACGAGGCATTTGGCAAGCGCTACCAGCAGGCGCTGGCCGCCGAAGGCATCACGGTGCAGCTGCTGCCCAGCGAGGGCTCGCTGGCCAATCTGCAATTGCTGCGCGAG
>JANJVX010000125.1 GCA_024709845.1 Burkholderiaceae bacterium
GTGAGGTAGTTGAGCACGCGCAGGTTGTTCAGCGGGTGGATGTCGCAGGCCACGCTGAGCGCCAGCGCGCGCACGCGGGCGCGGCCCGCCGCGTCGGGTGGCAGCAGCGCGGGCGCGGGATGCGTCTCTTCCAGGTATTCCAGGAGTGCGAGCGACTGCGTGAGCGTGGCACGCTCATCTTCCAACGCGGGCACGAGCGCGGCCGGGTTCACCGCGCGGTAGGCTGCCTGGAGCTGCTCGCCGCCGCCGCGCAACAGGTGCACGGGCACGCTCTCGTAGGCCAGCCCCTTGAGCGCCAGCGCGATGCGCACGCGGTACGCGGCCGAGCTGCGGAAGTAGGTGTAGAGCCGCAGCATGGTCACTCGGGCGCTGGCACGCGGCGCACGGTCTGGTCGATGGCGCCGAAGATGCTCTGGCCGGCGGCATCGAACATCTCGATGCGCACGCGGTCGCCAAAGCGCAGAAAGGGCGTGACGGGCGCGCCACCCTCGATGGTCTCGACCATGCGCAGCTCGGCCAGGCAGGCGTAGCCCACGCCGCCATGCGCGATGCGGGAGCCGTGCATGCTGCCGTGCTTGTTCGACACCGTGCCCGAGCCGACGATGGAGCCCGCCACCATGGCGCGCGTCTTGGTCACATGCGCCACGAGCTGGGCAAAGCTGAAAGCCATGTCCGGGCCCGCGTCGGGGCAGCCGAAGGGCTGGCCATTGAGCTGCACGTTCAGCGGCCGGTGCAGCTTGCAGTCCTGCCAGGCGCCGCCCAGTTCGTCGGGCGTGACGGCCACGGGCGCGAAGCTGCTCGCGGGCTTGGACTGGAAGAAGCCGAAGCCCTTGGCCAGCTCGGCCGGAATGAGGTTGCGCAGGCTCACGTCGTTCACCAGCATGACGAGGCGGATCGCCTGCGCGCACTGCGCCACGCCCGCGCCCAGCGGCAGGTCGCCCGTGACCACGGCCACCTCGGCCTCGAAGTCGATGCCCCAGTCTTCGGTGAGTGCGTCAATGGGGGCCAGCGGCGGCACGAAGCTGTCCGAGCCACCCTGGTACATCAGCGGGTCGGTCCAGAACGATGCGGGCATCTCGCTGCCGCGCGCCTTGCGCACCAGTTCCACATGGTTGAGGTAGGCCGAGCCGTCGGCCCATTGGTAGGCGCGCGGCAGCGGCGAATGGCATTGCGCCGGGTCGAAGGGCCGGGCCTCGGGCGCATGACCCGCGTTGAGCGCATCGGACACCTGCTGGAGCTGGGGCGCGCAGCGCTCCCAGTCGTCCAGCGCGGCCTGCAGCGTGCGCGCGATGGCGGGCACGGGCTGGCAGCGGGTGAGGTCACGGCTGACGACGACGAGCGTGCCGTCGCGGCCGCCTTGCTGGAGGGTGGCGAGTTTCATGGCGATGGTTCCGATCCGTCAGGCGTTGGTGCGGTGGCTGCCGTCGTGCATCCACGCAGCGTGCTTGGGCGCCTTTTTGGTGCGTGCCCATTCGTTGAGCATGTCCCACTTCACCTCGTCGAGCTTTTGCAGCATTTCGGGCGTGCCGGTGTTCACGGCCAGCTCCAAGCGGTGGCCGCTGGGGTCGAAGAAGTAGATGGACTGGAACAGCGTGTGGTCGGTCGGGCCGATGACCTCGATGCCGTCGGCCTGCAGGCGCGCCTTGGCGGCGAGCAGCTCCTCCATGGTGTCCACCTGCAGCGCCAGGTGCTGCGTCCAGACGGGGGTGTTGCGATCGCGGTCCATGGGTGGCTGGCCCGGCAGCTCGAAGAAGGCCAGGATGTTGCCATGGCCCGCGTCCAGGAAGATGTGCATGTAGGGGTCGGGCTCGCCGGTGGAAGGCACGCTGTCCTCGGCGATGGCGAGCACGAAGCCCATGTTCAGGTACTTGCCGTACCACTCCACCGTCTGTTTGGCGTCCTTGCAGCGGTAGGCCACGTGGTGAATTTTCTGGATCTGCATGGCGGTGTCTCCTGTGCCGTTCGTGGCACCTTGGATCGCATTACACGGCCTTTCGATCTATCATTCAAACGGTATTTTTCAATTCATTTATTAATTTTTCATATGAATGTGACCCTGCGGCAGTTGCGCGCCCTGGTGGCGCTGGTGCGCACCGGCAGCTTTACCCAGGCGGCCGCTTCGCTGCATGTGACGCAATCGGCCCTGAGCGGCCAGATCAAGGAGCTGGAGCAGGCCCTGGGCGTGCGCCTGGTCGAGCGCAGCACGCGCCGCATCGGGCTGACCGAGGCGGGCCGGGGCTTCTACCCGCTGGTCGACAAGATCCTGCAGGACCTGGAGGGCGTGCTGCACGGCATCGACGATCTCAAGGCGCTCAAAAAAGGCGTGGTGCGCGTCGCGGCGCCGCAGCTCATGGCCTGCACGCTGCTGCCGGACGTGATCGCGGCATTCAGCCAGACCCATCCGGAGGTGCAGGTGCGTCTGGCCGATTGCGAGGTGGACAGCGTGCTGGCGCGCGTGGCCAGCGGCGAGGTCGATTTCGGCGTGGGGCCCGAGCGCCCGACGGGTGCGGACATCGCCTCGCAGCCGCTGTTCGAGCTGCCTTTCATGGTGGTCTTCCCGCCGGGCCATGCGCTCGAAGCACTGCCGCGCATTGGCTGGAGCGATGTGGTGCAGCACCCGTTCATCGCCCTGCAGGGGCAGTTCACCGAGCTGCTCACGCACGACCTGCACGGCGCGCTGCGCGACCTGACGCTGCGCCCCAGCCACGAGGTGGCTTTCATGAGCACGGCGCTGAGCCTGGTGCACGCGGGCCAGGGCATCACGACCTGCCTGCCCTACGCCGACTCGCTGGTGAATCTCTACCAGTTGCAGATGCGCCCATTGCTGGGCCCCGAGCTGCGACGCAAGTTCCAGGTCTACCAACGCGCCAGCGCCACGCTGGCGCCTGCGGCGGCGGAGTTCGCGCGGTTCCTCCATGCGCAGGTGGCAGCCCGAGGCTGGAGCGCTTCTGGCAAATGATTCCTGCCACTCTGCATTCCGTCAGGGAGCATGAACGGGCACGGCCCAGGCCAGCGACCACCGCGCAAGGGCCGCCCCGCCGCGCTGGTGGTGTCCCCCCTCCCGCAGGAGAGGGGGAAGGCGCGAAGCGACTCAGGGGGGTGTTTATCTCAAAGCCGGACCGCCAATGCGCTCCTGCAGCGACACGGTGTCGCCGATCATGATGAGCGCGGGCGGGTGCACGCCGTGCTTCACGCTGAGCGCGGGCAGGGTTTCCAGCGTGCCGACGATGGTGCGCTGGTCCGGACGGGTGGCGCGCTCGACCAGCGCGGCCGGGGTGTGGCCCGGCAGGCCGTGCTCGACGAGCTTGGTGCAGATCACCGGCAGGGTGCCCACCCCCATGTAGATCACCACCGTCTGGCGCGGGCGGGCCAAGGCGGCCCAGTCGAGCGCCACGCTGCGCTCCTCGCCCTCACCCTGCAGGTGGCCGGTGGCGAACACCAGCATGCCGGTGTGATCGCGGTGCGTGAGCGGGATGCCGGTGCTGGCCGAGGCGCCTTGCGCGGCGCTGATGCCGGGCACGGTCTCGCAGGCAATGCCTTCGGCGATCAGGGCCTCGGCTTCCTCGCCGCCACGACCAAAGATATAGGGGTCGCCGCCCTTGAGGCGCACGAGCGACTTGCCGGCCTTGGCCAGGCGCACCATCAATTCGATGATGCCTTCCTGGGGCAGAGTGTGGTTGCTGCTCTGCTTGCCGACGTAGATACGCTCGGCGTCCTCGGGAATCTGGCGCAGCACATCGTCGGACACCAGGTTGTCGTAGAGCACCACGCGCGCGCTCGCCAGTACGCGGGCGGCCTTGAGGGTCAGCAGTTCGGCGTCACCGGGGCCAGCGCCCACCAGCGTCACGCGCCCCCATTCGGAAGGCGAAAGGGCGGGGGTCGCAGGGGCGTCTGGCTGAGCGGCGTCGTGCGCGGGAGGGCGGGCGGTATCCATCAATGCTCCGGAAATGGCGGGATGCGGTGTCGAGTGTTCCCATTGTCAAAAGCCCTCGCCATAACGCCCTTGACGAACATCAAGGACATGCGGAACCATTGCGGTGAACATCGGCACATGTCGGCGGCCTTCTGCCACCGACAGATGCCCACCATGGTAAACCTCCCGATCCTTTCACGGCGCCCCCGATCCCTGGCACGCACCCTGCAGTCCTGCGGTGTGTCGCTGTTTCTGGGCCTTGTCGCCCATCAAGTCCATGCGCAGGCCCCGGATGCCGGTCGCCAGCGGGAGTTGATCCGCATGGTGCGCCAGGACTGCGGCTCCTGCCACGGGCTCTACCTGACTGGCGGGCTGGGGCCCGCGCTCACCCGCGAGGCGCTGGCCGACAAGCCCCTGGATTCCATGGCCTCCACCATCTATGGCGGCCGCCCCGGCACGCCCATGGCGCCCTGGAAGGCCATGCTCAGCGAGGCCGAGGCCTTGTGGATTGCCCAACAACTGATGGCCGGATTCCCCGAGCCAGAGAAGGATTCCCGATGAAACGCCGTGACTGCCTCGCCCTGCTGGGCGCTTCCTCCCTGCTGCTCGGGGGCTGCGCCAGCATGACCCCCTCCCTGGTGGGCACGGGCGACCTGGGTGTCGTCGTGGCGCGCTCCACAGGCACGCTGGCCATCGTCAACACCAGCCAGCGCAAGCTACTGGCCGAGGTCAAGGGCCTGGGCGACCTCTCGCACGCCTCGGTGGTGTTCTCGCGCGATGCGCGCCATGCCTTCGTCTTCGGGCGCGATGGCGCGCTGACCAAGGTGGATCTGCTGACCCAGCGCATCGCCGGCCGCGTGATGCA